>CAMDRB010000239.1 GCA_945906455.1 Caenispirillum bisanense | reverse complement strand
GCAGCGGCACGGGCAGTGACTGATCTCCGCTTTCCAGGTTCTGAACTGAAAGGTCCAGAAGATCAAACAGACCACGTAGCGACGGATCTACGGCGAGCGTGCCAAGAAACGGTTGCGCGCCCGCCAGCTTGTCAGCCAGTTTGCGGAGCTCAGGCAGGCTCAGATACAGCAATCCGTTCGCCTGATAAAACGGCTCGGCGCGCGGATCAAAAATCTCGCCGAACAGTGCCGGCTCCTTGCGCATGGCATTAATCAGCCGTTCCGCCGCCTGGTCGGCAAGTTCGGCCGTTGCGCCTTCGACCACGACGATCAGGTTGTCGTTGGTTTGCGGAAAGGCTTGGTCCAGCAAGCGTTCCTGCTGCCGGAATGGCAGATCCGGCGACAGCATGTCTTCCGTATTGGTCTGAATGCGAAGCGCGCTGCCGACATAGAGAGCAGCAAGCAGCGTCAGGACCGCAGCACCCAGGAGGACCCAAGGGGCGCGACGCGCCGCAGCGCCCACGCACGCTGCGAAGGCTAGACCGACTCGGCCGGTGTTGGCACTTTCCATCACCGATCCCGCGCGCCCGACTGGCACATGGCATGATAATCCACCACGGTCGTCGTCATGGGATGACCCCCGAGGCGCGAAACCATGCGACGGCATCGGCCAGCGCCTGCTCTGCCGTACGGTGGCGATAGCCAAGAACGCGTTCGGCTTTTCTGCTCGAAAAATACATCCGTTTTCTTGCCATGCGAACGCCGTCCAAGGTTACGAAAGGCTCACTTCCTGCGGTCAGCCGGGCCCACGCTTCAGCCATCCATGCGACCGGAAAAACCGCCGCATGGGGAATTCTGACGCTGGGCGGCTTACGGCCGACCATGCGCGATAGAATGGCCAGGATATTGCCGAGGCTGAGATCATCACCGCCCAAAATATAACGCTCGCCGATCTCTCCCATTCGGTACGCCGCGAGGTGGCCCTCTGCGACGTCGTCGACATGTACGATGTTAAGCCCCGTTTCGACGTACGCCGGCATTCGGCCGCTTGCCGCTTCCACGATCAAGCGTCCCGTGGGTGTCGGGCGTACGTCGCCTGGGCCGACCGGGGTCGAAGGATTGACGATCACGACCGGCGCCCGTTTGTCGCGCACCAGCGCGCGCACCGCGTCTTCGGCACGAAACTTCGACTGCTTGTAAGGCCCTATCATGTCTTCAAAACACACCGCCGTCTGTTCGTCGGCAGGCCTGCCATCCGTGTTGATCCCGAGCGTCGCAACGCTGCTGGTGTATACGATGCGGGCCGCCCCGGCATCGGCGGCGGCGCTCATCAGGGCGCGGGTTCCGTCAACATTGACCCGGAACATGGCGCTCGGGTCCGGCACCCAGAGCCGGTAGTCGGCTGCGGCATGAAATACCGCGCCGATTCCCCGGACAGCGCGCCCAAGAGAAACCGGATCGCTCAGGTCACCTTCACAAATCTCCAGATCGAGCCCCTTGAGGTTGGCGCGCGACGCCCCAGGACGGACCAGGACGCGCACCTCGACCCCTTGGCGAAGGAGTGCGCGGGCAATACGCGAGCCCACGAATCCACTAGCGCCCGTAACCAGCGCAGGTCCCGCGATGGCGTTCTGACGCGACGTCCCCATGTTTTCGGGGCTCCTGCCTGGGTGGTCTTCATTCATCACCGTTTTCACCTTGCTTCGCCACGGTTTGTACCCCCATTCCGACTAGGGGTGATAGGAACGCGAAAAGGGCTGGTTGGCCCCCGGCACGGCTGATAAGTGATAGAATTGCGCTAATCGGAAAATGGCGGATTTTCATTTTCGTTCAATTGCCATACGGTGCGTATATCCGACTCGATCAGTCAGGCACGCTGGCGGCTCCGGCTGGCACGGGATAGCATAGTGACGACAAAACAATTCACCATATTCCTCGCCAAACCCAGGGGCTTCTGCGCTGGGGTCGTACGCGCCATTGAAATCGTCGAACGCGCGCTCGACCGGTTCGGTGCGCCCATATACGTGCGCCACGAGATTGTGCACAACAAGCACGTCGTGGACAGTCTGCGCGCCAAAGGAGCCGTGTTCGTCGAAACACTGGACGAAGTGCCCGAGGGCGCCGTTACGATCTTTTCTGCCCATGGTGTCGCCCAGGCTGTGGTCGACGAAGCCCACCGGCGTGGCCTGCCCGTGATCGACGCCACCTGCCCGCTCGTCAGCAAGGTCCATAAGGAAGGACAAAATCACGCGCGCAATGAGCGGGAAGTCGTGCTGATCGGCCATGAAGGCCATCCCGAGGTCGAAGGGACGCAAGGCCAGATTCCGGGCGGCGTTCACTTGGTGAGCAACGTTGCCGACGTGCAAACGTTGAAAATCCGCGATCCCTCCCGGCTCGCGTATGTGACACAGACAACGCTCAGCGTGGACGATACGCGTGACATCATCTCAGCCCTGAAAGCCAGGTTTCCGGCAGTTGTCGGTCCTGACGTCAAGGACATCTGCTATGCCACCCAGAACCGCCAGCAGGCGGTGCGCAAGATGGCGGCGGCGGTCGAACTGATCTTGGTTGTGGGTGCTCCCAACAGCTCCAACTCCAACCGGCTACGCGAGATCGGCACACAGGTGGGCATCCCCAGTTACTTGATTTCCGACTCGACCGAGATCGATCCGGCCTGGTTTGCCGGAACGAACAGGATCGGCCTGACAGCCGGCGCTTCCGCGCCCGAACGGCTGGTCCAAGAAGTCATCGACCACATCCGGACACTGGGAGAGGTCAGCGTGCGCGAAATTGAAGGCGCCGAGGAAACTGTGCGCTTCAAACTGCCGCGCGAACTTGATGCAGCGGCGAAACAGGCGAGTGCTTGATTATGAGAAGAGCCCCGCACATTCGTTTCAAGAACCAATAAGGGGTCGGCATGGCTGTTCCGTTGATCCAGCAGGTGCGCGTCGGCGCATACATCATGAAGCAGCGCATGCTGGGCCGCTCCCGCTATCCGCTGGTGCTGATGCTTGAGCCATTGTTTCGCTGCAATCTGGCCTGTCCGGGGTGCGGAAAGATCGACTACGAGGATTCAGTCCTCAATAAGCGCTTGAGCGCCGCCGAATGCCTC
>CAMDRB010000238.1 GCA_945906455.1 Caenispirillum bisanense | reverse complement strand
GGCATGGGCCCGTGATGAGACACCCAATCCGAAGTGTGCTTCTTGCCCTCGCTCTTGGTCTTGCCCCGGCGGCACCTGCTGCAGCGGCACCATTTGAAGATGGGCTGGCGGCGTACAACCGTCAGGATTACCCCACGGCCCTCCGCCTTTGGCGTCCGCTGGCCGATCAGGGCGACGCGGACGCCCAGTTCAACATCGGTTCCTTGTACGAAAAAGGCCGAGGCGTGGCCCAGGATTACGCCGAGGCGGTGAAGTGGTTTCGTAGAGCCGCCGACCAGGGCAACCTCGGCGCGCAATACAACATCGGTTTCATGTACGAAAAGGGCGTGGGCTTGCCGAAAGACTATCCCGAAGCACTGAAGTGGTATCGCAAGGCCGCCGATCAGGGACTTGCCAGCGCCCAGTCCAACCTCGGGCTTATGTATTACAACGGCCAGGGTGTGGCTCAGGACTACGCCGAAGCGGTGAGGTGGTTTCGTAAAGCCGCCGATCAGGGACTTGCCAGTGCGCAGTTCAACCTGGGGGTCAGATATGCGAATGGTAAGGGCGTGCACCAGGACAACGTCCAGGCGCACAAGTGGTTCAATCTTTCAGCATCTCGTTTCCCCCCGCCAGATAAGGAGCGACGCGATTTGGCTGTGAGAAATAGGGACCGCGTCGCGGCGAAGATGACGCCGGCGCAAATAGCCGAGGCACAGCGGCTTGCACGGGAGTGGAAGGCGCAGTAGCGACGCCCTTGACGACACAGGCGCCGGTTTGGTCGAGGCACTGTCCAAGCGCTGCCTCAACATTCATGACCCTGCCCAACCAAGCGCAATTTTGCTGGGCACAGGATTTGCGCCGCCTGCGCCGAACTTGGGTTCTGGCGTTGGCGTTTCCTGATGGAAAGCCCGGCGCTCACGGCTCTCGACCCGCGCCAACAGACGGTGTTCCGGGCGGCCGTAGCCGCCGTGACGGTCGAATTCCGCAAGGCTCCTTTCGACATGGACCGAAGGAAATGGACCGATCCGGACCGCTACGAAAGCGACGCAAGCGTTCGCCCGGGTCGCGCGCTCGGCCGGGGTCGGGATCACCCGTTACCAGTCGGCCCGGGAGCACGAACGGGACGGCTGCGGCTCAGTCCTCCGGTTCGACGCGTTCGCCGAGAAAGCGCCGCTCGAAACCCAGACATGGTGGCTGTCCGTCGCTAGGAAATGGGTGGTCTGGCAGCGGGCCGACGTGTTCCGGAGATCGCCCTGGGAGTTCGACACCCGGACCTCTTCACGCGCTACCGTAGGCTCGGCCACGACGCTGGTGTGGGAGTTGCGCGAGCGCGGCGTCGCCAGCAAACGCGGCAGGCTCATCGACAAGGGGTTCCCCTACAAGCTCCTCAATAACGATCCGTGCGTATCCGCCCTCATCTTTGATCTTTCGAGAAGTGTGTTGCCAGGAATTGTTGAGCCGCAGCCGAATCTTAAGAACCCGCTGGCATGCGCTTCGTTATCCATGATCGCCGCCGCGAAGGCTTGATATCGATGGACACGCGCCCTTCCAGAATTATCCCGCCGAACTGTTTGATGAAAAACTAAACAAGCGCAGGTCAAGCATTGGCTGCGCAGTGTGATCGCAAAAGACGCTGGCGGCTTGCACAAGTGTTCCGGGCATCGACGTCAGTTTTCGTGGGCGGAGTGATGCCAACAGAATTTCCCACGCCTGATCGTGCGGCTGCGTTCGTGTGTTGTTGCAGCGTGCACAGATCTTGTCGGGAAACTTGGTTAGCTTTGCGTCGAGACTCCTAGTCGTGCGAAGACCCACCTTGTCGTCGCGGGAATGCACCGGTCGGCCTGCGTTATGGTGCCGAAAAGGAAGCGTAGGTCTGACCGTTAGGCCCGGTGTTCCCCGTTGTCGCAGGGTCACCGCAAATCCAGCATGGTATTGGGGCGGTGCTCACGAACTACACGGTCTTCGCAAAGTCTGTATCGGTAAGAGTGATCGAAGAGCCACTCCTGGCCCTAAACGCCTTCCGCGCAGCTTGGTGAATGACCGCTTCGTGCTTGTCGAAAATCTTGGAAAAATCCGTCTTCGACTTGGCGTGGAAATGGTCGACGAGCGTTTTCCTGGGCAGAAAAAAGACGATTAGATCACCCTGGGCATCGTTTGCGCGGAACTTGACGCCATCGATCGACACCCTCTTTTGGCCGTCAAAGGTTAGCGGCATGAAACATCCCGCCTCTCGCGGGCGATCGCATTGGCGATGCACGCGAATGCGTCCTCTAATAACGGATTATCTTCCACGCTGTTTGGGAGTTGATCCGATCGACTATAAGAAAAAGGAGAGAATCCCCCATTTACTAGGCGATGGAAACTCACTCGCATGTGTCCCAGCGTCGCTTCATTGCGCTTGAGGTCGACTTTCCAAGGCGTTTTCGGCCCACCACGCGACCGGACTTGTTGCAAGACCATATCGAGTTGAATCGCGTGTCGGCGGTAAAGTGCTATTTGTTCTGCCCATTCTTCTGCATCTTCGCCGATCGGTTGATCCCCAGGCTCCCAAGACAGGTGAAGGTTTTTTAGTCTGACCCAAGCTTTGAGAGCTTGCTCCGCCGCGCCAGGAATGCGCGAAGGGTTTTTGAACCAACGCCGCACCGTCCGCTCATCGACCGAAAGCAGTGTCGCCGCCCTCGACTGAGTTAGGCCAAGTTCGACAAACGCTCTATTAAGTTCTGACAAGTTCATACCCTGGAAAATATAACATCATTTGTCCTAAATAAGATAGGATATTTTGTCCGGTTACGTAGAACCAAAAAAGCAGCTCGCCAACCTAGCGGGTCATAAGAAACTATAAGGATCGACGTCGACCTGGACCCGGACCCGGGCCGGCGGCGTGTGGCGCGCGAGCCAGGCGCCGAGCACCTGCTGCACCTTGACCCCGCGCTCGGCCATCAGCAACAGACGGAAGCGATGGCGGCCGCGCAGGAGCGCCAAGGGCGCTGGCGCCGGCCCCAGCACGCGCACACCGGCGATGTCGCGTGGCGCGGCCTGGCCCAAGGCGCGCGCGCTCGCGGCCGCCGCACGCTCATCGGCGCTCGAGACCACGACCGCCGCCAAACGTCCAAAC
>CAMDRB010000237.1 GCA_945906455.1 Caenispirillum bisanense | reverse complement strand
CAAGTCAGCGGCGAAGGCCACCGCCAAGACGCCGGCGGTCAAGGCCCCCGCGGCTAAACGTTCAGCCAAAATGCCCTCGCGAGCGCGGGCATGATTGATGCCCCACCCCAAAATGCGTTCGACTAACGGCACTCAAGATTGTGCGGACTTTCCTCCTCTCGCTGCAATTCGACCCGACCGGCGACCGAGGCGCCGCGGAGGGCTGGCTGAGTGCCCGACTTGTGAATTGAGGGAGGTATCATGAGCGTGGCGAGGCCCGCGACAGCCAGGAAAACAGCGGCGGACGAAAGCCTCGCCGCGTACCGTTTAAAGCGCAACTTCACCCGAACGGCGGAACCGTCGGGAGCCAGTGGCCCCAGGGGTGGAAACGCGTTCGTCGTTCAGAAGCATGCGGCAAGCCGGCTCCATTATGATTTCCGGCTGGAACTGGATGGGGTTCTGGTCAGTTGGGCGGTGACCCGTGGTCCCAGCGCCAACCCGGATGACAAGCGGCTCGCCGTTCGCACCGAGGATCACCCGCTCGATTACGCCCGGTTCGAGGGCACGATCCCGAAGGGTGAATATGGCGGGGGCACCGTTATGCTGTGGGATAACGGTACCTGGGAGTCGATCCCCGGCAAGGATCCCAAGGTGACGCTGCCCGAGGGGCATCTCCATTTCCTCCTGCATGGCCACCGGATGCAGGGCGAATGGATATTGTTTCGGCTGAAGCCGCGCGGCAAGGAGAAGGGGGAGAACTGGATTTTGCGCAAGGTCAGCGACGTGCATGCCGGTGGGTCCGACGATCTGCTCGGCATGCACCTTACAAGTGTCGAGACCGGTCGCACGATGGACGAAATCGCGACAGGTAAAGCCGCCCAGAAACGAAGGACCGGGAAGAATGCTGAGGCCGTCGAAGCTCCGTCCCCGAACACGAGCGTGCGGAATACGGCGAAGGGCGGCGTCTTGCCTCCATTCCAGCCCGTCCAACTCGCTACGCTGGCGGATCAGGTGCCGGTCGGCGACCGCTGGCTGCACGAACTGAAATACGATGGATATCGCACGCTCATCGCCATCGGTGGTGGCGAAGGGCGGGCCTATACCCGCTCGGGCCTGGACTGGTCGGACAGGTTGGCTGGGATCATTGCCGATGCCGTGACGCTCGACGTTCGCAGCGCCCTGATCGACGGCGAAGCCGTGGTGATGCTCCCCGACGGGCGAACCAGCTTCCAGGCCTTGCAGGCGGCGATAGAATGCGATCCCGCAAAGATCGACTATTTCGCGTTTGACCTGCTGGAACTCGATGGCGAGGACCTGACGCACCGCCCGCTTGTCGAGCGCAAGGAGAAGCTCGCGGCGCTGATCGGCGACGCGCATGGCAAACTGCGTTACTCGGACCATATCGTCGGCCGGGGCGAACAATTGTTCGATAGATTTTGCAGCGCGGGTCTGGAGGGTGTGATCTCTAAGCGTGTCGATGCAAGCTACAGCGGCTCGCGCAGCGGATCCTGGATCAAGACCAAGTGCATCCGCCGGCAGGAATTCGTCATCGTCGGCTGGACGCCGTCAGACAAGCAACGTGGATTTCGCTCTCTGCTCCTCGCCGTCAACGAAGATGGCAAGTTGCGCTATGCCGGCAAGGTCGGCACCGGCTTCAGCGGCGAGGAGATCGAGCGGCTGATGGAAATCATGGTGCCGCTGGAGCAGAAGACCGCGACAGTCGAGGCCCCGCGCGGGAAGGTACGCGGCGCGCATTGGATCGCGCCGAAACTGGTCGCGGAAGTCGCCTATATCGAATTCACCGACGAAGGTGTGCTTCGGCATGCGAGCTATCTTGGCCTGCGCGAGCATAAAATGCCCGAAGCCGTGTTGATCGAGAAGGAAGCACCGGTCGCGCGCGTTCGCGGGCCGGGCGTGCCCAGCGGCGTGAAGATCAGCAACCGTGATCGGATCATCTTCCCGGAAGGCAATCTTACCAAGGGCCAACTCGCCGACTATTATGAGGCGGTCGCGCCGATCATGCTGCCTTGGGCTGGAAGTCGGCCGATAAGCTTGGTCCGCTGCCCCCAGGGGCGAGCGAAAAAATGCTTCTTCCAGAAACACGACGCAGGAAGTTTCGGCGACGCCGTCAAGCAGGTCGCGATCCTCGAGAAGGACGGACACCGGGATCCCTATATGTTCGTCGATAGTCCGGCTGGACTGCTGACCTGCGTGCAGATGGGCACGATTGAATTCCACGGCTGGGGCGCGCGGATCGAAGATGTCGAGAAGGCCGACCGGCTGGTGTTCGATCTCGATCCCGACGAAGGGCTCGATTTCAAGGACGTTGTTTCTGCTGCGTTGCACGTGCGCGATCAGCTTGTCGAGGTGGGTCTCGTAACCTTCGCTATGGTAACCGGAGGCAAGGGCGTTCATGTGATAGCGCCGCTCACCCCATCCGCGGAATGGCCGACGGTGAGGGATTTCGGACACCGATTTGCCATGGCGCTGGCTCAGGCGGAGCCTGACCGTTTTACGGCTGCACTCGCGAAGGCCAAGCGGAGCGGACGGATATTCATCGACTACTTGCGCAACCAGCGCGAGGCGACAGCAGTCATGCCGTACAGCGCGCGCTCCCGCGCGTTCGCGCCGATTACGGTACCGGTGACCTGGGACG
This sequence comes from Caenispirillum bisanense, assembly GCA_945906455.1. Lineage (GTDB taxonomy): Bacteria > Pseudomonadota > Alphaproteobacteria > Rhodospirillales > Rhodospirillaceae > SHVO01. The sequence goes on along the minus strand of CAMDRB010000237.1, from coordinate 464 downwards.
AATTGCGCCTTCTCGACAAGCCATCGCACTGGCACATCGGCGATGGCCCTGAAATGTTGAAACGGGCTGCGGCCAGTAAGCTTCTACGTTGGGGGCGGGCGGACCAAGTACTGCCCGATTTGTAGAGCGCGGGCCGTGCAATTCAAATCAGTAATATCTTCGCTGATTTTAACCTGTTGTACGAGGTGTCCCAATTTACAGAACAGTTTGGCAGCTTTGCAAAGCGCGATTGGCTGTCAGCTGCGTTGTATTGCAGGTTGCCGGCAAGTACGGCCTTACCCGATACGCGTGAGTTGTGGGCCAGGGCGCGATAGACTTAGGCAACCCGCAAAAACTACCGCTTCAAGTTTATGGCCTTGGCGAGACGGTATAGTTCCACTCCGGATGGAATGTATCCCCCGTGATATTGAGGGTGGCCATCTCCGCGTCGCTGACCTTGATGCCTTTCGGGTAGGTGCGCGTGT
>CAMDRB010000236.1 GCA_945906455.1 Caenispirillum bisanense | reverse complement strand
GCCGCGCCGAGGGCTATTCGAATGGCACGCAAGCTCACGCGGTCCGCCCCCTAAAATTGTGCCCCGCCTAAACCGCCGCTTCCTAAACCGCCGTGCCGCCGACGGTCAGCCGTTCGATCTTGAGCGTCGGCTGGCCGACGCCGCAGGGCACGCCCTGGCCTTCCTTGCCGCAGGTGCCGACGCCGGGATCAAGCATCATGTCGTTGCCGATCATCGAGACCTTGGTGAGCACGTCGGGGCCGTTGCCGATCAGCGTCGCGCCCTTCACCGGCCGGCCGAGCTTGCCGTCCTCGATCATGTAGGCCTCGGTGGCCGAGAACACGAACTTGCCCGAGGTGATATCGACTTGGCCGCCGCCGAAGTTGACGGCGTAAAGCCCCTTCTTCACCGAGCGGAGGATCTCTTCGGGCTCGCGGTCGCCGCCGAGCATGAAGGTATTGGTCATGCGCGGCATCGGGTGATGGGCGTGGGACTGGCGCCGGCCGTTGCCCGTGGGTTTCATGCCCATGAGGCGCGCGTTCAGGCGGTCTTGCAGATAGCCGGTGAGAATGCCGTCTTCGATCAGCACGGTGCGCGAGGTCGGCGTGCCTTCGTCGTCGATGGTCAAGGAGCCGCGCCGGTCGGCGAAGGTGCCGTCGTCGATGACCGTGACGCCCTTGGCGGCGACGCGGATGCCCATGCGGCCGGAAAAGGCCGAGGTCTTCTTGCGGTTGAAGTCGCCTTCCAACCCATGGCCGACCGCTTCATGCAGCAGGATGCCGGGCCAGCCGGGGCCCAGCACCACGGTCATCTCGCCGCCGGGGGCATCGACCGATTCGAGATTGACCAGGGCCTGGCGCAAGGCCTCGTCGACGGCGGCCTTCCAGCGCGCCGGTTTGAGAAATTCGCCGTAAAGCACGCGCCCGCCGGTGCCATAGCTGCCGGTCTCCATGCGCGTGCCGTCGCCGACGACAATGCTGACGTTGAGGCGGACCAAGGGCCGGATATCGGCGACCGCTTCGCCACCGGGGCGAACGATGCGCACGGCCTGCCACGAGCCGCCGAGCGACGCCGTCACTTGCTTCACCCGCGCATCTTTGCCGCGCGCGTAGGCGTCGATCTCGGCGAGCACCGCGACCTTGAGGTCGAAGGGCACGGCGGGCAGCGGGTTGGCGTCGGTGTAAAGCTGCTGGTTGGTGCCTTGGGGCGGCTCGGCGAAGGTGCCGCCGGTGCCCGAGCGCACGGCCTTGACCGTCTCGGCGGCGCGCTTCAAGGATTGTTCGTTCAAGTTGGTGGCGTGGGCGAAGCCGGTGGTCTCGCCCGAAACTGCGCGCAAGCCGAAGCCCTGCGAGGTATCGAAGGAGGCATTCTTGATGCGGCCGTCGTCGAACAGGAAACTCTCCGACTGGCAATATTCGAGATAAAGCTCGCCGTCGTCGCAGCCCTTAAGGGCGTCGGCGACGATGGTGTCGACGGTGCCCTTGTCCATGCCGGTCTTGGCGAAGAACAGCGCTTCGGTTTCTTTGAGGTCGGCCATGGGACTACTCCGCCGGTTTCATGTGGAAGGACGCCGCCGCCTGCTGCCCGCTCGGCAAGCGCACGGCATGGGCTAGACATAAGGCGAGGGTGAAGAGAATCAAGGCGCCGCCCTGGTGCGCGAGCGCGAGCGGCAGCGGAACGATCAGCAGCAAGGTCGAGATTCCGAGCGCCGCCTGGAGCAGGCTCATGGCGAAAAGGGCGTCGGCCAAGCGGCGCGCGGGGGGCGCGGGGCAACGCCGGGAGCGCAGCCAGAGGCCGGCGACCAGGGCCACCAGCACCATCGCCAAGACGCGGTGATTGAACTGCACGGTCATGATGTTTTCGAAAATATTCGCCGCCCAGGGGCTCATGGTGTAGAGGCCAGGCGGAACCAGATGCCCGTCCATGAGCGGGAAGGTATTGTAGATCAAACCGGCGTCGAGCCCGGCAACAAATGCGCCCGAGACCATCACCACCAGCACCGCGACGGCGACACCCAGTGCTGCCCGCGCGAACGCCGCGTCGGCCGGCTGCGGCGCGGGTAGCGGTCGGACGGTGCGGAAGAGGTCGAGCGCGGTCCAGATTAGGGCGGCGTAAAGCACGAGGGCCGCGAACAGATGCGCCGCCAGGCGGTACTGGCTGACGTCGGGGCGGTCGACCAAACCGCTCGCGACCATGTACCAGCCGAGCGCGCCTTGCGCGGCCCCGAGAATAAAAAGGCCTGCGAGTTTCCACCCAAGCCGCCCATCGACCGCGCGTTTCGCGAGGAACCACATGAACGGTACGGCGAAAGCCACGCCGATGATCCGGCCCCAGAGGCGGTGCAGGTACTCCAGCCAGTAAATGCCTTTGAAGTCCTCGACCGTCATCCAGCTGTTTTCTTTTTGGAACTGCGGTGATTGTTGATAGCCGGAGAATTCCCGCAGCCAGGCGTCGTCGGTGAGGGGCGGCGCAAGCGTGAAGGGCTGCCATTCGACCATCGAGAGCCCGGATTCCGTGAGCCGCGTGGCGCCGCCCAGCACGACCATGGCGAAAACCATGGCGGCGCAAATCGCGAGCCACCAGGCGATTTGCCGGGTCGAAGATGGTGCGGGGGTCATGAGAAAGATGTAGGCCAAGGCAAAGGACGAGGCAATCTCACTCAGCTGTCATCCTCGGACTTGTTCCGAGGATCCAGGGTACGGATCTCGTTTTTCCAAGAAACTTCGAGTATTTTGAGCCATTGGTGACTGCCACCCTGGGTCCTGGGGACAAGCCCCAGGACGACGAATAAGTTTAATTGCCACTCCTTTGCCTTGATCCGGCGGGGCGTGTATGACGGCGGCATGGAAGCGCAAAGCCTTGAATTGTCCGTGATTATTCCCGTCAAGAACGAGGCCGGTAACGCCGGTCCGCTGACGGCGGAAATCCATGCCGCCTTGGCCGGGCACGGGGCTTACGAAATTGTTTTTGTCGACGACGGCTCGACCGATGCCACGCCGGGTGAACTCGCGGGCCTTGCCGGCAGCGACGCCCGCGTCCGTGTCATCACCCACCGGCACTCCTGCGGCCAAAGCCAGGCGACCATCTCGGGGGTGGCCGCGGCGCGAGGCGCGTGGATCGCGACCCTCGACGGCGACGGCCAGAACGACC
>CAMDRB010000235.1 GCA_945906455.1 Caenispirillum bisanense | reverse complement strand
CTATCCCGGCCGCAATGTCGCTGGCCGAGAGGGTGACGAATCGCCGGTCGTCATAGACCCGCGTCGCAAAGGATTCCGACTGCTGCCAGGGCGAGCGCCAATCCACCAGGGAGCGCGGCTTGCGCTTGTAGCCGTATTGCTCGAGCAGCTTTGCGACACTATGCGCCGCATTATATGCCGCGATGACGCTGCCGGGCCGCTCGGGTGCCGGCGCGCTGGCGGCCTCGGTATATGTGGCGTCGTCTTCGCGCGCCTGGCGCCCGGCTTCGCGGGCTTCGCGCAGCTCGTCGCCGGTTAGCGGATCGCCGTCGATTTTGAGTGCAAAGTATTCCGCGCCGTCGGGATGGCGCGGCAGGAAAAACATCGACTCCGTGCATAGCTTGGTGCGGTCGACCACACCGCCGAGGCCGATCGCGTCGGCGAGGCCCAGCGTAGTGTCGGCGTCCGCTTCTATGGCCGCCGTGTCGCCGTCGAATTGCACCGGGCTTTCCGGCAACAGCACCACCCGGTAGCGCGGCGCGCCTGGCGCATGGTTCCAGGTCGAATATATGACGGCCGCCCAGTGGCGCCGCTCGATCGCAGCCCGCACCTCGGCAACGTCGGGCGGTATTTCGCCGGTCTGTTTCGACGTTTCAATATCGAGAATATATATGTGGCGCGTTCGCACGTTGGCGCGCTGCCGCTTGCCCTTGAACTCGGCACCACAAAACAGCGTGCCGTCGCGCGTGCCAACCTCATGCTGCGTTAAACGGTCAACGATGCGCTGCCACCCAAGGCGCTGCACCTTGCCGGCCGTATCTTGGAGGCCGGCGAAGGTCGTCACCGTCGTTTCGACTTGAGCTGCCCGCATTTACCGCCGCCATTTTTGACTAATGCAAAGAACCCCGGCGACCGTTTCCCGGCCGCCGGGTATCGACGGTCGGGGCGCACCGCGGATTGCGGGCGAGGGCCATGGCTGCGGCCAACTCGGCTTCGAGCGTGTGCGCGGTCATGGGAATGTCTACGACTAGGCCGCCTTGGTCTCGCGGGCTGGACCCTCCCCGCGCAGCATGCGCTCGAACGGCTCACGAAGGACGAGGACGCGCTTACCTATCCGAAGGCTAGGTATCTCTCCGCGGGCTGCGGCCGCGTAGCCTTGATTTCTGCCGATCCCGAGGCGCTTGGCAGCGGCCTCGACGCTGATCGTTGGCAATTCTGTCTGCCCTGATGGTTTCGCCATTTGCCCTCCTTAGATGGTTTTATGCCTGCATGAAACATACTCTCCGGAGATTGCATTGCCAAGCCGGTTTTATCCCCGCATAATACCTCTAGCATAGGAGTCCAAATTGAAGCCCAAGGCAAAAGATCGCGGCGGCCGTCCGAGGAAAACTCCGATCAAAGCGGGCGAGAAAGTCCAATTGGGCGTACGTGTTTCCCCCGCCCTTCGCGCCCAACTCGACAAGGCCGCCAGGCAGAGCGGGCGCTCTCTTACACAAGAAGCCGAGGCGCGGATCGAGCGATCGTTTGACCGTCAGGAACTGCTCCCCGAGGCCCTCACGCTAGCGTATGGCCCTCAGCTTGCGGGCTTACTGATGGTGATAGGTCGCGCTATGTCGGACGCGGGCAGTTATGCGGGCTTTCTGTCCGATTCGTCTGTTGCTCAGACGAAACAGTGGCTCGAAAACCCATACGGGTATCGAGAAGCTGAGAATGCTCTCTCCCTAGTAATGGAGTGTTTTCGCCCGTCGGCCGATGTGGTTGTGCCCAAGGTAGCCCAACAGATCATGGACAAGACCGGCATGAAAACTTGGGGTGCAGGTTTCGCAACTGGCGTCCTGTCTTCGATAGCTGGTCGCTCAGCCACCCTGACTTATAAACAATTCGCCGACACTGTTCGTCCGTTGCTTGGTCGGCTTGCCGAGATCGACAAAACCGAAAAGGAAACCTCAGAATGAGGGGCAGCATCACCCGCCGCGGCAAGGCATCGTGGCGCATCAAATTCGACCTGCCGGCCGGTCCCGACGGCAAGCGGCGCTCGCGCTTCATGACCGTCAGGGGCGGCAAGAAGGATGCTCAGCAGAAGCTCTCCGAACAACTGGTTGCGGTCGGGAAGGGCGAGTACGTCGAGGCCAGCAAGACTACGATCGCCCAGCATGTCCGTGCCAGGATTGACGTCTGGCACGGCGCCGGCGACATCGGCGACGCCACGCGGGAGCGCTACAACGTGCTGCTGAAGAAGCAGATCAGCCCGCACATCGGGAGCGAGGCCTTGCAGCGGCTAGGCACTGCCGAGGTTCAGGCTTGGCATTCGATGATGCGCGCCGCCGGCCTGTCGGCGCTAACTGTGCGACATGCGCATGCGGTGCTTCGGAAAGCATTGGGCGACGCCGTTCGCCATGGCCAACTATCCCGCAACGTCTGTGGACACGATGGCCAGCGTGCCCCGAAGGTCCCGAAGAAGAAGCCCATGATCCTGAAGAAGGACCAGGTCGCTGACGTTGTCGACAAACTGCGGGAAACCGACATCTTCCCCGAGGCGATGCTGGCCCTGTTTTGTGGCCTGCGCGCGGGCGAGGTGTTGGCGCTGGCTTGGTCCGCCGTCGACCTTGAGAGTCGAATGCTGCAGGTGAAGGCGAGCGTCGAGGAAGTCGCCGGCCAGCCACTCACAATCAAGAGACCCAAGACCGATGACGGCGAGCGCCGGCTGACCATGCCCGAGATTGTGGTCGACGCCCTGCGGGATCACCGGCGTCAGCAGCTCGAGCGGCGCCTGGCGCTGGGAATTGGCCGCCTGGACGCTGGCGCCCTTGTCTTTCCTGGTCAGGACGGCGGGCCCTGCAGGCGGACTGCCCTGTCGATTCGTTGGGGCAAAACCGCCGCAGCGCTCGGTATCCCGGACGTCACCTTTCATGCGCTACGGCACAGCCATGCCTCGCAGCTGATCGCCGCCAAGGTCGACATCGTTACGATTTCAGCGCGGCTCGGTCACGCCGACCCCAGCATTACCCTGCGGGTCTACAGCCACCTGTTCGAAAACACTGACTCCGCAGCCGCCGATGCCATAAACCAGGCGCTCGGTGCCAGTTCGGTGCCAAAAACTGGCCGATAAGCCCGTATTCATTGGGCTGAACATGGGTCTTCCCGATCTGTTTGCACGCTGGTTTGAGAGTCGTGGCTGGACGCCCCGGCCGCATCAGCTTGCGCTGGTCGATCTGGCGGCCGGGGGCCGGAGCGCGCTGCTGATCGCGCCCACCGGCGGCGGCAAGACTTTGGCC
>CAMDRB010000234.1 GCA_945906455.1 Caenispirillum bisanense | reverse complement strand
TCGCGCCGGCGGATTCACGAAACGACCAGAGAGCAATCGCCATCAGCGCGGTGACGATCACGCCGATCCCGAGGGCATTCACCCCCACCATGATTATGCGCGAAGCAATATCGGTGGCGTCAGCCGGGCCGCTGGTTTCGAGTTCTGCCCGCCCATTTTTGGCGATAACGCGGATCGTCAGTCGCTCAGGTTCCGGCTCGAAGTTTTCTTCGAGAACCTGGGTGGGGCGGTCGGAGTCCGCCTCGATGGCGCGGGCGAGATCCAAGGCTCGGTCTTCTTGGTCTTGGCGGAAGCGCGCATGTAACGCCCAGCGCCCGAACTTGACGACATACACCTCATAATTGGTGAAGGCTTTCATGACCCCGCCCGCCCTCGTTGCGCCAAGCCCCGCTTTGCTGCCAGGCCGCGGCCGCCACAGGCTTCACCTTTTAGAGCCGCGTTCGGCTCACTTGGCGCCGCTATGCAGCCCTGCCTTGATCAGCAAGAGATCCCAGTTATTCATCGATTGCAGGAGGAAGTGAATGGCGTGGAGGAAGCCGGCTTTGCGCCACTCAAGAATGACGCTGTCCGGCACCTCCTTGAATTTTTCCTCATCAACCCGCTTGAATGTTCCCAACGTCGAGCGCTGTCCCGGCGTCGGTTCGATCTCAAGCGTACAGTCGACCACGATATCGCTCTTTTTCAAGGCGGTGGAAAGATCGCGCGTGAACAGGAAGGCGCCGTGGAATTGGTTGCACAAGTCCAGCGCTTGGGTCACGACTTCGGTTTCCTTGCCGTCATCCTTGAACAAGGGCCGCGCATCGGCCCCGGTTGCGGCCGAGGCTACATCGATGCCGAGAGTCAGCCGGTCATCGTTGCCGCCGAGCAGAATAAATGGGTGGCGGCGAATATATGCGGGTACGTAAAAGCCTGCGTCCCATTGCCCCGCGGGAGTGATAAACAAATTCTGCTCGGGTTGTACGCCAAGCGCGGCCGTCGGGACCAAGTCATCGCCGAGCAGTAAGATCGGATAGTGGCGGGCCGCCATGGTGAACTCGGGCACGGTCAACGGCACGGTATTGGTCTTGGCCGCGAAGGCGTACTCCGCCTCGGGGCGAATCTTGAGGCTCTTGTGCAGCTGTGCCGACAACGGCTCGATGGCCGAGTAAAACAACGGCGCTAAGTCGGATCTGGGCGCGCTTTGCGTGGCGGAAGTATCGGTCACAGTCATCCTATCCTTCGGTTGAGCGGCGCTTGCAGTTTCAGGGTTAGAGTCCTTCCCGGCGCGGGTGAATCACCGCGTCGGATAAGAAGGCCTCTATATCAATATCTTGAGCACGTCCCGACCGGAAAACCGGTACCCACCTTTCCGGGGCGTGCTCAGGTCCGCGCCGGGCAGGGAGAATAGGGCTCCGAATGCTAAACGCAAAGCGCGTTTTCGTCCGGGGACCATGGGAAAAAACCGCGGAAATCCGCCATTTTCGCTCTGCTCCGGGGCCGGCTAAGTGCCGGTTTTCTTCACCCGGGTCGCGCCGTAATACCGCCAGAGCAGCAGGGCCGCGGCTGAGCGGTAGGGCCGCCAGATTTCCGCGCGACTCTCCAACGCCTTGGCCGACGGTTTGGCCGCGAGTTGATCAAGCGTCTGAACGGCGAGCTGGAGCGCTAAGTCTCCGACCGGCCAGACATCGGGCCGGCCCATGCCGAACATAAGATAGATGTCGGCTGTCCAAGTTCCCACGCCTTTGTAGGCCGTGAGCGTGTCTCTTACGGTTTGGTCGTCGGCGCGCTCCAACGCTCGCATATTCAGTTTCCGCGTCTCCACGGCTTCGGCCAGGCCAAGCGCGTAACCGGCCTTCTGGCCGCTAAAGCCGCTGGCGCGCATGCCGCCTTCGCCGAGTTTGAGCAGACGCGGCGCGGTCACGCGTCCGCCGGCATGGCGTTTCAGCTTGGACCAGATGGCCGCGCCCGCGGCCGTCGATACCTGCTGATTGCCGATGATGCGGATCAGCGTGGCGAATCCCGGACCGACGTCACGCGGCTCCGGCAATCCGGCGAGCTTGATGGCTTGGGACAGCCGCCGATCGCGCCGCCTCAAGAGGTTGAGGTGCCGCTTGATAGCTTCCACGCTATTGATCACTTGAACGCCACCTCATAATTCAATTTTGCGGCTGAAGACCAAGTGCCGCTCGCCCGAAACTTCGGGATCGAAGCGATAGCCCGCGCTGTCGAAAGCCTTGAGTTCGTCGGGTTTTGTCAGCCGGTGTTGGACAATGTAGCGGGCCATCAGGCCGCGCGCTTTCTTGGCCAGGAGGCTGACGACCGATGCCTTACCGCCCCTGATCTCCTTGAACGCCGCGTGAACGACCGGCGCTGTGAGGGCCCGCTGGTCGAGGGCGGCCCAGTATTCCTGCGACGCAAGATTGACGATCGTCGGATGCTGCAACTTCGCGGTGACGGCGTTGACGTGAGCCGTCAAACCGGCCCGCCAGAAGGCGTAGAGATCCTTGCCACGCGCGGTTGCCACGCGCGAACCCATCTCCAGCCGGTAGGGCTGGATCGCGTCCAAAGGCCGCAGCAGGCCGTAGAGTCCGGAGATGATGGCGATGTGTTCTTGGGCGAAGGCGATCTCGTCCGCCTCCAGAGTCCTGGCTTCAAACCCCTGGTAGACGTCGCCGTTGAAGGCATAGATCGCGGGCTTTGTTCCGCCGGTATTTGCCGGCACGAAATTTTGGAAGCGCTCGAAGGTGAGGTCGGCCAAGGCCGGGCTAAGGTCCATAATGCGGCGCAATTGTGGACGCGTGAGCTTCTTGGCACGCGCCGCCATCAGGGCGGCATCATTTAGAAGGGCGGGCGTGGTGGTTTGGGCGAAAGCCGGCGCTGGGCCGAAATCCAATTTCTTGGCAGGGGAGAGCAAGGCAAACAACATCGGTGCCGCCGTTCGGAATTCGCTGCGCTGGGGTTTGGAGAATGCAGGGTGAACAAAAAGCTAAGACGCCCCGCCGTGCTTTCCGCGCGATCCCTTCGGATCGGGCGCCGCCGCTGGATTGGCTGGCGCCGGATCGGCCGGCGCGGGCTCGGCCTCGGTCTCCTTCTCGCCTTGCGCCGATTTAAGATCGTTCAGCAGCTTTTCCGCAACCGTGTTGGTCGTTGCGTAGCGTTCGTTCACGCGGCTCAGGTTGTTGATCAGAATGGCGATTAGGGCGCGGACGAATGGATCGCAGACCGAAATTTTTTGCTGGATGGTGCTTTTGGAAATGCGGACAACGACGCTGGGTTCGATGGCAATGGTGGTGGCGCTACGCCGTTCGCCC
>CAMDRB010000233.1 GCA_945906455.1 Caenispirillum bisanense | reverse complement strand
GCACTAACATTCTTCTCGGACCACTCAGTGGGGGCCGATCAATGCTGACGCCGAATTTCTCTCTGGTTTCGTGCTGCCGCCAGATTTTGCTCAATGCAGGGATAGTAATACGAAGGGCCCATCCGTTTCTGCACGGAGCAGGACGACTCGATCCAACCCTGCGTCTCTGAATCGACATCGGATAAATCAAGGGCCCTAGCGCTCTCCCATGACGCGAGACCTCCCACGCACCAAATCGAGATAGCCAGGACAACAAAAAACTTCTTCATTTTAGGGCACCCACAGCACGTTCGTGGGCCCGGAGCCTAAGAGCCGGTCGTGATTACCGCAACCCTTGGGCTTTAGAGAGAAGGAGCGCCGTCATGGGCATGGAGGTCGCACTGATTGTCGCAACGACGGTGATGTCCGTCCGCAGCGCGGTGCAGACGGACCCCGGACCCAGGCCGAGGCCGCCGACTGGGGGCCCAGGTGGAAGAAGCCAAGGGCCGGACGCAACTCGTCGGAGCGACCAAGCCCTCGATCTCACTTTCGGAGCGGAAGCGATGCTGTTTTATCACTTCACTTGCAAAGAACACCTGACCGCGATACTCGCCGAGGGCTTAAGAGGCGGGATTTTGCGACCCTCGGCAATCGGCGACATTCATGCGGTGTGGCTCACAGATCGTCCGCAGCGCAAGGGGTATGGGCTTTCAGTTGGTCGGTCGCTGACTGCCGAGGAAAAGAAAGCGGTTCAACGCCTGACAAACGAACCCACACCAGCGAAGGCCCGGTTCGTTGACAAGACGGCCATTCGCATTCGGATCGAGATCGAGACTGGCGACGAGCGCCTTGTCAAATGGCTCGCCCATGCTCCAAAGGTGGCCACACCGGAAGTCCTGGCCAAGCTTCATGAAGGGTGCCGGCCCGAAACGTGGTGGCTCTATTTCGGCGTAATTCCTCCCGACAGGTTCCGGGCCGTGGAGTTTCGCAGCGGCGTCCAATATTTGAAGGCGGCCAAGCCGCCGCGCCGATAGACCCCGGCTTTTCTTGCCCCTCACAGGATGCCCGCCAGCGCCCCCAGGAGCCTCGCTGGCGCGCGCTCGGCGCGATGCTCCCCAAACTACCCCCGGAGCGACGGCATGAATCCTGAGCGGCGGCAGGCGGTGCCCGCGTACGAAATCGCGCACAGGTGTTACCCCGGCATTACCCCCAGCCAATTTGGCGGCTTGCTGCTTTTCCCGTAACTCATTGAAAAAATTGGTCGGAGCGGCGGGATTTGAACCCACGACCCCCAGTCCCCCAGACTGATGCGCTACCAGGCTGCGCTACGCTCCGAACGATGAAGGCCGGAATGCTCTGGCCCCCAGTTAGGCGGCACTATAACCAACGCTCACGTACGTCTCAATGCGCGAGATGGCAAACAGGGCCCCTTAAAATCTTATTGCCTCAACAGCGCCAAGGCGCTTTCGAGCGAAACGGCGATCGCCTCAAGCTGGGCCCGCAAATCGGGGCCAATTTGACGCTCCGTCGACTTCAGATCGACCGTGATGTTGTCCGTCCCACTCGACTTCACCGGCGGCGGCAGCACGACATTGGCTGTTAGGGGTTTGGTCTCGCCGCTCGCCGGCGACGCGGTCGCCGCGCGCACTGCCTTTGTGCCGTTTTCGCGAAACAGCTTCTGGACACCCCGAATAGTGTAGCCGTCTTGATAAAGCAGGCGCTGAATGCGGCGCAGTAAATCGACATCTTCCGGCCGGTAATAGCGCCGTCCCCCGGCACGCTTCAGCGGTCTGACCTGGCCAAACCGGCTCTCCCAAAACCGCAAGACGTGCTGCGGCACGCCGAGCTCTTCAGCAACCTCGCGAATGGTGCGGAAGGCGCCCGGCGCCTTGTCGAGTGTGCCTGGACGCGCCGCGCCGGGTGCTGCAGCGGTACTCGCCACGTCCCTCACCCCTTCAGTCAGGGCTTCACTCAGTGCGGCCATCTTATGTGCTCTCAGGGGCGCCAGCCGACGCCGGCGGGCCGGTCGCCACGTCGTCATCCTCGACCGTGCCCGTGATGCCGTTGATCTGGTCCTTCAAGACATGGGACGCGTGGAAAACCAAAACGCGGCGCGGCAAGATTGGCACCTCATGGCCAGTTTTCGGATTGCGGCCAATGCGTTGGCCCTTGGCCCTAATCGAGAAACTGCCGAATGAAGAGATTTTGACGGTTTCACCACGCGCAACGCTATCCGCGACCAGATCGAGTACCGACTCGACTAGTTTCGCGCATTCATTACGCGACAGCCCAACCTCCCGGAAAACTGCTTCCGCGAGTTCGGCCCTTGTGACCGTATGGCCGGCCATGGTCCGCTCGTTCTGTCTATTGTGCCCGAGAAAACGCTACAGCCTCAGAGCCTAAGGCGTCAACCCGGCTGGATAATTTCTTACCAACGAACCACGGCTGCGCCCCAGACAAATCCGCCGCCGATCGCCTCGATCACCAATAATTGTCCGGGCTGGACACGGCCATCGGCCAGCGCGTCGCACAAGGCCAGAGGGATAGAGGCCGATGATGTGTTGGCGTGGCGATCGACCGTCATCACAACTTTAGCCATAGGCAGGCCCAATTTTTTCGCGGTGGCCTCGATGATGCGAGCATTCGCCTGGTGCGGCACCAGCCAATCGACCGACTCGGCGCTCACGCCAGCCGCTTCCATCGCCTCGTCAGCGACACTCGCCAAATTGCCGACCGCGTGGCGGAACACTTCGCGGCCGTTCATGCGCAGATGTCCCGCGGTCTGGGTGGTCGAAACACCACCATCGACATAGAGCGCGTCATAGTGCCGGCCATCGGAATGCATCTTGACCGACAGCACACCGCGATCGGCGACCGTGCCCGAAGATTCAACCGCGCTTAACACCGCCGCGCCCGCGCCATCGCCGAACAACACACAGGTTGTTCGGTCGTTCCAATCGAGAATGCGCGAATAGGTCTCCGCTCCGATAATCATGGCGCATTTCGCCTGGCCGGCACGGATCATGCTGTCGGCCACGGCAAGCGCGCAGATAAAGCCCGCGCAGACCGCCTGCACATCGAACGCAACGCCGCGCGTCATGCCGAGGCGCGCTTGCACCCGCGTCGCGGTGGCGGGAAAGGTGTTATCGGGCGTCGAGGTCGCCAGGATGATCAAATCGAGTTCGTTCGCTTCGATGCCGGCGGAAGCCAGCGCCTTTCGGGCAGCCTTCTCAGCAAGATCAGCCGTGGTCTCGCCTTCGGCAGCTATGTGGCGCTCGCGAATGCCCGTGCGCTCGACGATCCACGCGTCATTGGTATCGACGAATCGCGACA
>CAMDRB010000232.1 GCA_945906455.1 Caenispirillum bisanense | reverse complement strand
ATCCGCACAACATTCGTGAGACTGCAAATGACCAAATTTGTCCCTCCTGCTACTTATTCAGACGTTCCCTCACCGTAATCATATGAAATCGGCGTCTCCCCGAATTTCGCTTACGCTCGCGCTGTGGTTCGCCGGCCTCTCCGCCGCCGCCGCGGTTTTCACCATCGTGCTGCCGGTCGACAGCCTGGGCGGCATGCTGCGCGGTGCGCTCGGCGCCGTCGCCGCCCTGACCGCCGTCGGCGCGCTGGCCAGTGTTCTTCAAGCCCGCAAAGGCGCACACGGCGAAATCGATGTGGCGGCGCTGATGCCTTTGGTCGATGCGGCCGATGGGGCCCGACTGATTACCGGACCCGGCGGCGCCGTGCTCGCCCGCAATGCCGCCGCCCGGAACTGGCTGCGGGATGCCAGCCTGCTGGCTCATATCGAACGGCATGTCGCCCAGGACATTGCCCAGAACCTCACCCAGGCCGGGGTCCATGGCGACGACGGCGCGGATGCGGTGGCGCGGTTGCGCCACGCCTCCGACCACGGACTCGCCATAACCGTTGAGGTGCCGTTGATCAAGATCGGCGCCGACCCGGAGTGGTACGCGGTCTCCGTCCGACCATTGCCCCCTGTCCGCGGCCTGTTGCTGTGGAGCGCCGTCGATATTACGGCGCGACGTACGATTGACGATGTACTCGGGCGCGAACGTCAGGATTTGGCCGATTTTCTCCACTTCCTCCCGACGGGACTCTATTCCGTGGACGTCGACGGCAAATTCCGCTTCGCCAATCAACGGTTCGCCGACTGGCTCGGTTACGGAGCCGAGGAACTTAACGGCCTGTCGTTGGACGACGTCATTGCCGGCCCAAATCGGCCCCAGCCGGACGGCGCGTGGCAGGGTGAAGTTCAATTCAAGGGCCGGAACGGCGAAACCGTTGCGGCCTTGGTTTTGCAGTCGACCTACGATGATGCCGGCGACACCCGCACCCGCACCCTGGTCATCCGCGATGGCGCGCGCCGGGAGCTCAATGCCGCGACGGGGCGCGTCGCCGACGAACGTTTCCGGTCCTTGTTCGACGTCGCGCCGGTCGCCATTGCGATTACTGATCCGGAAGGAACGGTCGTCGATTGCAACCGCGCCCTCGAGAAACTGATCAATCAGAATCGCGCCACGCTTATCGGCGGCAGTCTCTCCGAGCGACTGGTGTCCGACGATCGCCGCGCCTTTACCGCCGAGTTGGACCGCGTGCTCTCAGGCGAAAGCGCGGGCACGCATCTCGACGTCAGTGTGCTCGGCGAAGCCGGGGCAATATCGCAAACCTCGGTGTTCGTGGGCCCGCTGTCGGCGCCCGGTCTGGGTCAGGCGGCAGGTGAAATCGAAGGCGCGGTCGCGCACTTTATCGATGTCACCGAGCAGAAGAACCTCGAAGTTCAATTCGCCCAGGCGCAGAAGATGCAGGCCATGGGTCAGCTCGCCGGCGGCGTTGCCCACGACTTCAATAACCTGCTAACCGCCATGATCGGCTTTTGCGACCTGCTGCTCCAGCGCCACGCGGCCGGCGATCCGTCGTTTGCCGACATCATGCAAATCAAGCAGAACGCCAACCGTGCCGCCAATCTGGTACGCCAGCTGCTGGCGTTCTCGCGCAAACAGCCGCTGCAGCCCAAGGACCTCAACGTCACCGACGCGCTGATGGAAATGTCGCACCTGCTGACTCGACTCATCGGCGAGTCGATCGAGTTCAAATTGATCCACGGCCGCGACCTGGGCGTGGTGCGCGTCGATCCCGGTCAATTCGACCAGATGATCATCAATCTCGCGGTCAACGCTCGCGATGCCATGCCCGGCGGCGGCACGCTGACCATTACCACCGGCACCGAAACCTTCGATGCCCCGCGGAAAGTCGGCGCCGAGCAGGTGCCGGCCGGGCGCTACGTGCGGGTTGGCGTCTCCGACACCGGCAATGGCATCGCGCCGGAATATCTGGGCCGCATTTTTGAGCCGTTCTTTTCCACCAAGAAGGAAATTCCCGGCGCCGGCACCGGCCTAGGCCTGGCGACGGTCTACGGCATCGTCCGCCAGACCGGCGGATTCATTCTCGTCGACTCATCGATCGGCAAGGGCGCCAATTTCACGATCTACCTGCCGCGCGTCGAGGAGACCGAAGCCATGGTGGCGGCCAATCAGGCCCGCGCCGCGGCGGCGGCGAACCGGGCCAATGGCCACGACTCCGAAGCCGCCCTGGCCGCCGCCGACCTCGGCGGTCACGGCAATATCCTCTTGGTTGAGGACGAGGACGCCGTCAGGGTTTTTGCCGCACGGGCTTTGAAGAACAAGGGCTACAAGGTCTTGGAAGCGCGGACCGGCGAGCAGGCCCTCGACATCTTGCGCGATACACCCGCGGTTGATCTCATGATTACCGACATGATGATGCCCGGGATGGACGGCGGCACGCTGGCGAGGCTAATTCGGGTCGAGCGGCCGGAAATCCGTATCATCGTGATCTCGGGCTATTCCGAGGAAGTTGCCCGCGGCGATATCGTCGACACCGCCGACTTCCATTTCCTGCCCAAGCCCTTCAGCCTCGGCCAGCTCGCCAGTAAGGTGAAGGACGTGCTGACGGCGTGAGCGAGGCAAATATGGTAAAGTGCGACCCGACCGGAGTGAAGCCGGGGGCCTATAGGAAATGACGCCGATGTCGACCACTATGCCGCTGCCGGTCGAGTACTTCCCACGCCGCGCGGTGGCGGCAGGCGAAGTCGTATTTCTTGAGGGGCAGCCCGCGGAATGCGCCTTCGTGATCCTCAATGGCGAGGTGGAGGTGGTCGCCTCCGGGGCGGGCGGCGCGCCGGTCGTCGTCAACCACTTGAAGGCCGGCCAGATGTTCGGCGAAATCGCGCTCCTGCAGCCGGGCGGCACACGCACGGCGACGATTGTTTCCGAAAAAGGCTGTGACCTGATCGAGATCGACCGCAAATTTTTCGATCAAAGTCTCGCTAAGTCCGACCCGCTTCTGCGCTATGTCGTCGGGCACCTTTGCCAGCGGCTCGTGGCCCTGACGATGCGCGCCGCCGACGACACCAAGCCTTAGGGCCGCAGCTAAGCGGACGAGCCGCGCGCCGACTTCCATTTCCTGCCCAAACCCTTCAGCCTCGGCCAGTTGGCCAGCAAGCTGGAGGACGTGCTGACGGAATCCTAGAGCGTGTTGCGGTTTGACTGAATCTGGGGATTCCCTGAATGCTTGAATTGTGATTCAAGCTGACTGCTGGGTTTGGAGGCCAGCAGTCATGGCAAGACCCCTTTCAATGGATATCCGACAACGAGCGATCACGCGGCTCGCCT
>CAMDRB010000231.1 GCA_945906455.1 Caenispirillum bisanense | reverse complement strand
GCGCGACGATACCTGCTCCGCCGTCAGCCGGCGTAACGGGCCAGACCAGCCCACAGAACGCCGCGAGGACAGAAAAACTCCTCCACCGCGATTGATCTTCCCCATCCGCACAACATTCGTGAGACTGCAAATGACCAAATTTGTCCCTTCTGCTACTTATTCAGACGTTCCCTAGCGCGTTGGCGAGGTCGGCCTCAATGATCTGGTGGGGCGATGTCGCCAGTGCCAGATGCTCGGGCATGGGAACAGCGTTACCGGTCCGCTCGGCGTAGAGACGCCGGTTGGCAACGTAGCGCGACATCGTGCCCTGACGGGCGTCAAGGTCGATGGTCGCGACCCTCAAGCCGCGGTTGAGCAGCGCCACGGCAAGGTGCATGGCGAGCGTGGACTTGCCGGTCCCGCCTTTTTCATTGCCGAATACAATGACGCGCGGCGGAACAGGCCCACCTTTCACTGTATCGCGCGGGGGGTGCTGGCGCTGGGAAGCCACAGGAGATGCCATGGCGTCGACCATATCCCCGGCCCCAACCCCGCGCAACTTGACCAACGCCCCAGCGCCCCTCACACTTAAAGTTAAGCCGCCGAAGGGGCAGACGAGACATGGAAACAGCAGATTGCGTGGTTGTGGGTGCGGGCGTCGTCGGCCTTGCGACCGCCCGTGCGTTAGCCCGCAAGGGCCGCGAAGTCCTGATTATTGAATCCGAGGATGCCTTCGGTACGGCGACCAGTTCGCGCAATAGCGAAGTCATCCACGCCGGCATTTTTTATACTCACGGCAGCCTCAAGGAACGGCTGTGCATCGAGGGCCGCGACAAGCTCTACGCCTTCTGCGACGCCTACGGGGTGACCTACAAGCGAACAACCAAATTGGTCTACGCCACTGATGCAAGCGAGTTGCCGGGCCTCAAGAAGCTGCAGACCCACGCCGCCGACAGCGGCGTCTATATGACCTGGATGAGCCGCGAGGATACCCAAAGAATCGAGCCCAACTTGGAATGCGCCGCCAGCCTCCACTCCCCTCTCACCGGAATCGTCGACAGTCACGCCTTCATGCTCGCGCTCTTGGGCGACGCCGAACAGCACGGTGCGGCCATCGCCTATAATAGTCCGGTGGTCGGCGGAAGGGCTGCCGAAGGCGGCGTCATCCTGGATGTCGGGGGCTCAGCCTCCATGAGCCTGCTCGCACGCACCGTCGTCAATTGCGCGGGCCTCGGCGCCCAAGGCGTCAGCCGAGGCATCACTGGCGTAAAGCCGGCATCGATCCCTCCTCAGCACTATGCCAAAGGCAATTACTTCTATCTTTCCGGCAAGCCGCCGTTTACGCGCCTGATCTATCCGCTGCCCGGCACCGCTAGCCTCGGCCTGCATTACACCCTCGATCTTGCCGGCCAGGGCCGGTTTGGCCCGGACCTCGAATGGACCGACCAACTGAATTACCAGGTGGATGAAAACCGAGCCCCGCTGTTTTACGACGCCATCCGTAAGTACTGGCCGGGCCTGCCGGACGAGGCGCTTCGACCCGGCTACAGCGGGATACGCCCTAAAATTCAAGGGCCTGGCGAGCCATCCAAGGATTTCATCATCCAGTCGCCGGCGGAAACCGGCGTTAACGGTTTCGTTGCCCTTTACGGCATAGAATCGCCGGGTTTGACCTCCAGCATCGCCATAGCCGACAACGTGGCGGATCGGTTGCCGTGAATAACGCGAAACGCCTGTGCTTCCTTGCTGCTCCACATCCGGCAGCTCTGGCCGCCGTTCTGGCTGCGCTCTGTCTGACGGCCGGCGGGCTGCTATTTGCGTCCAACCACGCCCTGGCGGCGGCACCCGCGGCGGCGGCACCCGCGGCCGCGGCCGCCCCAGCCGCGGCATCGGCACCACCGCCGGAAGCCGGAGCATCGGCCGGCATCGGCGCCGGGCTTGAGGGCTCGGCGCCAGCTGGAGCCCCGCCGCCGGCTGAAGAGCAACCGCTGATCCCGGTGCCGGCCCCACAGGCTAAGCCAGCCGTTCAAGGGCCGGTTCTGCCCGACCGCACGCTCATGCTCCTGGGAGAACTCGAAATCCTCGATATCCCGCTCGCCCAGATTCCCAACTATCGCGACAGTATGCGCGACATGATCTCTGGGCTCGCGAGCTACGCACGCACGCGTGATTCCAAATTCATGGTCGCGACCCACGGAGGTTTCGACCTCTTGGCCTGGAGCCGGCGGGAGTTCGATTTGGAAGAAGTCAAACGCGACCCGCTGGCGCGGGTTCCACCCGACACCATTCTGCCGGTCGGCATGCCGATCCGGGTCTATGTCCAGCAGCTCAATGGCATCATCCTCAACGGTCAATTCTGCGCGCGGTTGCGCGTGCCGCGCGACGATCTCCAGGCCATGACCAAGTTGGGGCTTAAATTCCTGTCGATCGAGCTTTGCCGCGACGAGGCCACGGCCTCGAGCGCTCAGCAAGCGGCCATTCAAGCCGGCGTCGTCGCTCACGTCGATCCGGATCGTGAATCCACTTTTAGTACGTTGCCCTCTGGCCGTCCTTCGCCCGAGAACCCCGGCAATGTCGAAGCCCTTGGCTTGGCCAGGAACATGCTCGTGATGTTGGACAACACGGCCTATCCCTCACGCGAGGAGTGGCTCGCGGCTTTGCAGGCCACGAATTACGACGTGCTGGTCACCGATGCCTTCTACAAGGGCAATCAGAGCCTAACCAAGGATGAAGTTCACAAGCTGAAATTCAAGCAGATCGGCGCGCGCCGTCTGGTACTGGCGCGGCTCAATGTCGGCTACGCCGAAGACGAACGTTTTTACTGGAAGCGTGAATGGCGTGTCGGCGAACCCAGCTGGATCCAAGGCTTCAGCCAAGAGGAGCCGGGTGTCTATTCGGTGGAGTACTGGAACCCGGCTTGGAAAGCCATTGTCGGCAAGTATTTCGCCGGCATCATGGACTTAGGTTTTGACGGCGTCGTGCTGGACGGCGTGGAAGCTTATCGGCGCTGGGAATTCCGCACACCCATCGACCCAACCGAGACCGCAAGATCGGTCCGTGGCGCCGCGGCCCCTACTCCCCCTTAATCTTCTTGATGACCAGCCCGAGGCCCGCGACCAGTTTCTGACCGATGGGCCCGCCCTCGCCTTCCATCTTCTGTTGCAGAACCAGGCGCATGGCCTCTTGGTGGACCCTGACCGCTTCCATCTGGGTGTCGGTTAGATTCTCTTCGGGGATGTCCCGCACTTTGTTGAAAATTGCTTGGCAGGCGTCACTGGTTGAGCAGGCTACGCGGCCTTGGCCTGCTGTTCAAGGGTGGCGGTGATGGTGTGCCTGGCCTGATGCGCCATCAGGGCGGCCCGCAGGAGCGGCAGTTGCT
>CAMDRB010000230.1 GCA_945906455.1 Caenispirillum bisanense | reverse complement strand
ACCTGGGCGATGACAGGCTTGGGCAGGCGCACGATCCGCGTCATCAGGCGCGAGCACAGGGCGAACACCGCCTCATAGGCGCCCCGGGTGGGATTGGCGCGGATTTCCCGCAGATCGTGCCCGGCGCAGAAAGCGGGACCGGCGGCGGCGATGATCACGACCCGGACGGCCCGGTCTTCGGCGATGGCGGCCAATTCGGCGTCCAGCGCGGTCATCAGGCCCATGGACAGGGCGTTACGCGCGGCCGGACGGTTCAGGGTCAGGGTCGCGATGCCGTCGTCGGTGTCCGCGCGGGTCAGGATGGTTTCGGACATAGGGGTTTCTCTCCGCTCGGTACAATCGCATGGCCAACAGCACCGGAGCCAGCCGCCAAGTACCGGCAATAGCGTTAACCGTTGTCACGGGCAACGTGCGACGGTAGCAATATGGGATGCTCACCCGCATCGAGATCGATGGCTTCAAGACCTTCGAGAGGTTCGGACTCGATCTTCAGCCGTTCACGGCTGTCGTTGGGCCAAATGCAAGCGGCAAGTCCAATCTGTTCGATGCGCTCCGGTTTCTGTCCCTGCTTGCCCAATTTGATATCCGGACCGCGATGCAAGGGTTGCGGGGAGAGCCGGAGGAATTGTTCCGACAGACAGCTGCCGGATATTCAAAATACATGTCGTTCGCCGTCGAGGTGCTCCTCGATCGAACTGGCGTCGACGCATTTGGAACCAGTTACCAAACCCCCGCTCAGCGCCTTCGGTATGAGCTAACATTGGCACTCACTCATACGCCCGACGGTGCCCCGAAGGGCATCTTCGTGCGAAGGGAGCGCTGCCATCCGATCGCAAGAAAGGATGATCGTGCGACCTATCTGCATGATGCCAGGCTGAGCTATAATGCGCGCGTTGCCCCATTCATTCGAATAAATGATACAGATGATGCAATTTTGATACGGCAAGATGGTCAGCAGAAGCACGGACGTCCTCAGCAACTCTCTCTCAAGGAAGCGCCACGGACAGCTCTCTCAACGATAGCGACAGCGGAGTTTCCGCATCTTTACGCCCTTCGTGAGACGTTGGCGAGTATTCGGTTCCTGGAGATAAACCCCCGGGCCGCGCGGGGTGCGAATGATCGGTTTGAGGGCCGTGTCTTGAAACCCGACGCTTCGAATTTGGCGGCGGTTCTGGGGCATCTCAAGGATGAAACCGCGAATGCGCAGCGACCTGACGGTGTCTTGTCTGATATTGCCGCCGATCTGGCGTCGCTGATTCCCTCGGTTTCCAGGTTAGTGGCTCAAAATGACTCCACTCAAAGGCAATATTCATTCAGCGTGCAATTTACCGGAGACCTCACCTTCAGCTCCCGAGTGATTTCCGATGGCACCCTGCGGCTTCTTGCCTTGCTGACAATTCTGAACGATCCAGGCAGGCGCGGGACGCTGTGCTTCGAAGAACCCGAAAATGGGGTGCACGAAGGGCGGGTCCCGATGCTGGTGGAGTTTCTCCGAAATGCGGCAAATATTTCCGCCGATCCCGATATCCCCTTGTTCCAAATCCTGTTGAATACCCATTCCCCCAAGGTTATGGCCGCCCTGAAGGATAACGAGATTGTCGCCGCAGACAGCGTGGTCGGCGTCGACCCGGTCACACAGGTTCGATCTGCACGGACGCGCATGAGAACCGGAATTCAGCCGACGGGCGATATGCTCGATCCGGAGACCTACCTCTCCAGGTTTGAGGTGGATCGGCTCCTGCAGCATTCGACCGATGCGGCATGACCTATCTGAGTTGGGCGGTACTTTATGAAGGCGAGTCGGATGCGGCGTATTTCGATCTGCTGCTCCCGCGGATGATGGACGACATTGTGTTAAAGCGTGGAATTCGGCACTCGACTATCCCAACAGCCCCCGTGGTCCGGTTTCAACGCCAGACGGTTGAGAAGGTCGCGCAGCAGGCTTGTGACGCCAAAGACGCGTTCCACCTGGTGTTTATTCATGCCGATATGGGGGGACGGGCATTGTCTTCCGGCCTGACGGGGCGTTCAGGCGCGTATTGCGAGGCCATGAGGAAGTTATGCGGTTGGCCTCTTGCCCGTTGCATCACGATCGAACCCCGCCACGAAACAGAAGTCTGGGTTCTTGCCGATCCAGGAGCGGTAACTCTTGCTCTTGGTTACAGTGGGTCGCCCGCATCTGTTGGACTACCCACCAACGCGGCTCAGGCGGAGCAGC
This sequence comes from Caenispirillum bisanense, assembly GCA_945906455.1. GTDB lineage: Bacteria > Pseudomonadota > Alphaproteobacteria > Rhodospirillales > Rhodospirillaceae > SHVO01. Next base: position 1,153 of record CAMDRB010000230.1, on the reverse strand, counting down.
TTAGCGACCCTAAAGCGACCCTGGAGCAGGCTGTTCGTCTGGTGCGCGGGAAACGCAGTCGATTTGATGTCAAGCAGGTGTTCGCGGCGATTGCTCAACGGCAGCAGTTCGCCACTCTTCGTGAAGCGCCGTCATTCTCTGCTTTTGAGAGCCGTCTCCTGGCTGCGCTGGCTGATATTGGGAGCATATGAGGACTCAGGCTGGAGTTTTGGAGGACAATTGTCGCCTTGAAATGGTGCCGCATTGCTGGACGGAAAAAGCGAGTGCCCGGCAAAAGATCGGAACGCGGTTTCGAGCTGGCCGGCCTAGTGCCGGTCGCTGTCTCCCCTCAGAAAGAATACCGCCGCAACCCACCATCCACCGGGATCACCGTCCCCGTGATATACCGCGCCAGCGGTGACGCCAGCCAAACCGCCATCACCGCCAGATCCTCCGGCTCCCCCCAATACTTCAACGGGATTTCCTTCTCCGCGAACTCCTTGCGGAAATCCTCCGGATAGTTGCGCCGGATCTGCTCGCTCATGATCCGTCCGGGCGGGATCGAGTTCACCGTGATCCCGAACTGACCGACCTCGATGGACAGACCTTTCGCCCAGGCATGAATGCCGGCCTTGGCGGAGAAGGCGGCGTTCAGATGGTCGGGCTCGCTCTTGCCGGTGATGTTGATGATGCGGCCCCAGCGGTTCTCGATCATGCCGGACAGCAGCGCATGCGCTAACTGGCGAGGCCGGGTGAAGTTCAGGGTCATGGCCTCGACCCATTTCTCCTCGGGCGCATCGACCGGCAGGCGGCGAGAGCCTCCGGCGTTGTTGACCAGGATATCGACCCGGCCCACCGCGTCATTGGCCGCGGCGGCGATCTTCGCCGCGGCGTCTTCCTCCATCACATCCTGTTGCACCAGGATGGGCCTGGGATGCTGGGCGGCCTCGACCTCATCGGCCATGGCTTCCATCAGTTCGATCCGGCGAGCGACGCCGACCACCCGCACGCCCTCGGCCGCGAGCGCCTTGGCGATGGCGCGCCCGATCCCCATGCTGGCGCCGGTGACGACGGCAGTCTTGCCACGCAGTTGCAGGTCCATGGTGGTGTGTCCTTTGGGAGCGGGATCGGCGAACTTTATGCCAACTTCGACCGTTGCAAAGCCAGTGGGCAT
>CAMDRB010000229.1 GCA_945906455.1 Caenispirillum bisanense | reverse complement strand
TCCAGAAGCACCACGCGCGGCGCCTGCATTACGATCTCCGCCTTGAAATGAACGGCACGCTCAAAAGCTGGGCGGTAACCAAAGGGCCTTCGTTGGTGCCGGGCAAGAAGCGCCTCGCCGTGCACGTCGAGGACCACCCCCTTGAGTACGGCGATTTCGAAGGCACCATCCCAAAGGGCGAATACGGCGGCGGCACCGTGGTACTGTGGGACCGTGGCCGCTGGGCACCTCTTGGCGATGCACGTAAAGGCTATGACAAGGGGCACCTCGATTTCGAACTGTTCGGCGAAAAACTGGGCGGGCGCTGCCATCTGGTGCGGATGGCACACAAACCGCGCGAAAAGAAGGAGAACTGGCTGCTGATCAAGGGCGACGATCGCTTTGCCCGCTCGGCCGACGACCCGGACCTTCTGGACGAGCGGCCGGAATCGGTGAAAACCGGCCGCCTCGCCGAAGAGATCGCCAAGGAACAGCCGGGATGGTCGTCGAGGACCGGCCGCATTGAGCGACGCACGGAAAAGATCGCCATCCCGAAACGCGCGAAGAAAGCGGGTTACCCCGGGTTCATCCAGCCGGCGCTCGCCTCGCTGTCAGCGACACCGCCCCAATCCGGCAAATGGCTGCATGAAATCAAGTTCGACGGCTATCGCCTGCAGGCCCATGTGCAGCAGGGCAAGACAAAACTGTTCACCCGGAGCGGCCTTGACTGGACGGCCAGGTTTGGCCCGCGCATTGCGGCGGCGCTTTCGGGCTTGCCCGTCAAGACCGCCATCCTGGACGGCGAACTGGTGGTCGAGGGCAGAGGTGGCGCGTTCTATTTCTCGGCCCTCCAGGCGGACCTTTCTGAAGGCGAAACAGACCGCTTCATCCTTTATCTGTTCGATGCGCTTTATCTCGACGGCCATAATCTGTGCCCCATCCCGTTGGTCGGGCGCAAGGAGGCTCTTGCCCACCTTTTGCAGGGCGCAGATCCGGTGCTGCGCTATAGCGATCATTTTGAAGACGACGGCAAAGTCGTGCTGCGTCACGCCTGCCGGCTGAGCCTTGAAGGCGTGGTTTCGAAGGCTCGCGATGCCCCTTATCGGTCCGGTCGCGGCAAGGACTGGCTGAAATCCAAATGCCTGGAGCGCCAGGAGTTCGTCATCGCAGGGTTCGTTCCGTCCACCACGACGCGCAAGGTGATCGGCTCGCTGGCGCTGGGCTACTACGCTGACGGCAAGCTGGTGCACGCGGGCCGGGTCGGCACCGGGTTCAGCGAACGCGTGGCGGCCGCGCTGTTCACCAAGCTTGGCAAGATGGCACAGCCAAAAAGCCCTTTTGCCGAACGGCTAACCGCCGACGAGAAGCGCCAGGTGACGTTCGTTCGCCCCGAACTGGTCGCCGAGGTCGAGTTCCGTGCCTGGACCGCCGACGGGCTGGTGCGGCACGCGTCGTTCCGCGGCGTGCGCGGCGACAAGCTGGCGGCAGAGGTCGTGCGCGAATCGCGCGGCAAAGCCCCGGCCAGACAACCGGCGTCCGCCGTGCGTCTCACCCATCCCGACCGGGTTTACTGGCCGGAAGCCGGCGTCACCAAGGGTAGTGGTACAGTTTGAATTATCCCCGCGCTAACTTATTGATATTTTCGACGCTTGAAGGCCGTTACGTCTGCATTAGTGAGCTTGAACCATTCGCCGTTCGCACGGCGGTCAGCAAAGCGACGATGCCAATATGCCTCGATGCCAGACGGATCATCCGTTCTAATCGGATGAACGAGCGTCGCAGCTTCCGGGAGGGTGGTGCGGATTTCCTTCACGCGCCGCTCAATCTCATCGCTTCTGCCAATTTTATAGTGAGCACCTGAATGGATGAGATAGACAAAGCCGTTCTTAGCGATGCGCTCGTCCGATTCTGTGATCGGCTCTACATCAGCTAACATGGCGGCAATATTGCTGTACTCGCTGTTGGCGTTAGCAAACTCGGCCAATCGACGAAGCATGTTTTCCTTTGATCGGAATGCTCGAAGAATGGTTTTGTCACCAGGAAAGCCCTCGTGCGTCCGACCATACATACGAAACTCCGGCGCGCTCGGTATTCTGCCAAAATGTCTGCACGCTTCAGAAATCTTTTCGAGAATAAATTGCTCGGTAAGTTTTGACGGGGCGGTGTTCGGTTTGAACCCCGCTTCTGCGATCGCCTCACTCCAGCGCGCCCAATACACGCCGCGCCAGGCCGACTCACGAATACCCGTCTCTTTCTCGAAAAGGCGCCCGCCTGGCGGCTGACCACCGCTGGCTTTGGCCAATCTTTTAATCTCGTTTACTATCTGCTCGCGCATGATGCTCCGCCCAATTAAATTAAATATTCTGAGTTTCCCAATCCTCTAGCACCTTCACCATATCTGACATTTCCCACAGCTTGGAAGTGACGCCAGCCGCCATCGCTGGCGTGATCTTCAACGTCTGATGAATGCGCACGAAATTGTAGTGCATAAAGTAAATTGCCATCATGTGTGAGTGGTTTTCGGCTTTCTTTGAGAAGGCATTCGTGAGCCGCGTCATGCGACGGTTGCCCATCCTGATATTCAGATTTTGGCGCTCCATCGGCATGCCCGGTTCGGCCAGCGCAGCCGATGGCTGCGAGCGGAAGGCGGAGCCGCAGCGCGCCAAAAATGCAGGTCTAATAAACTGTAACCCGGCCGGTCGATCAGGCGTGCGAGCGCCGGGCTACCTTACTCGTCAGTCGCAACCGGTCGGAAACGGCCAGTGTCGGCGAGCGCCGCGGCTGAGAGCGTCTTTTTACGGTGGCGATCCTTTTCGCTGACGAGATGGGCATACATCACTCCGTCGCCCGCCCGATACGTATCAGCGACGGCCCATATGCTTCGGTAGCCGCGCCCGAAATAAGAGTTACCCATTTCGACATACCGCTGGCCTGCCTTGATTTTCGCGAAATCGCTCATTCCACCACAACTGAACTGAAGAAACCTGCTTGCGAAGAACCGCTGGTGTAACAAATTTAGCCCCCGGCTGGCGCGGCTAAAAAGCCCTACCCATGGTCGCGTTCACCCCGCAGCAACCTGACGCTTGGTTCAGAAGTAGGCGATCAGGCGGCCCAGCGCGGCAACCGCGAGCCAGAGGACAATCGAGGCAAGAGCGGCGCCCTTGGCCGCGGCCGCATCGCGCCGCAGCGCGAATTCAAGAACAATGACATTGAGCAGTGCAACCACGATCACGCCAAGCTTGATCTGCAAAACCGTGTTGCCGGCGATGTGACCTTGCCCCCGAAGAACGTCTCCCAAGGCTGAATGTGTATCATCAGTTTTGGAGGAACGGATATGACGGGAATGGAGCGGGCGCGCTACACGCTGGAGTTCAAGCAGGAGGCTGTTCGTCTGGTGCGAGGCGGTCAATCGCTGTC
>CAMDRB010000228.1 GCA_945906455.1 Caenispirillum bisanense | reverse complement strand
CGGCTGGGAAATCGAGCGCACCGTTGAAATCGCCATGGACGCGCTGCGTTGTCCGCCGCCCGATGCGAAGGTCGATACTCTTTCCGGCGGCGAACGCCGGCGGGTCGCATTGACGCGCCTGTTGCTGCAAAAGCCGGATCTTTTGCTGTTGGATGAGCCGACGAACCATCTCGATGCGGAATCGGTTGCCTGGCTTGAGCGGTTTCTTCGTGAATATTCCGGCACCGTCATGATCGTCACTCATGACCGGTACTTCCTGGATAACGTGACGGGCTGGATTCTCGAGCTCGATCGGGGCCGGGGCATTCCCTATGAAGGGAACTATTCTTCATGGCTTGAGCAGAAAGAGAAGCGGCTCGCCCAGGAAGATCGTGAAGATAGCGCACGGCAACGGACGCTCCGCCACGAGCTTGAGTGGATTCGCGCGAGCCCCCGCGCGCGGCAGGCCAAGAGCAAGGCGCGTATCACGGCCTATGAAAGCCTGGTTGCACAAGCGGGCCATGAAGACGCGGGCCACGCCCAAATCACAATTCCCGCAGGTCCCCGCCTTGGTGATCTGGTGATCGAAGCAGTGGAATTGCGCAAAGGTTTCGGCAACACGTTGCTGATCGACAATCTCAACTTCAAGCTTCCGCCGGGTGGGATCGTCGGCGTGATCGGGCCGAATGGCGCCGGCAAGACGACCTTGTTTCGCATGATCACCGGCAACGACAAGCCCGACAGCGGCACCTTGCGGGTTGGCGACACGGTTGTCCTCGGTTACGTCGATCAGTCGCGAGACAGCCTGGAGTCGGACAAGACCGTCTGGCAAGAGATCAGCGGAGGCCTGGATGAATTACAATTGGGCAAACGCTCCGTGCCCAGTCGGGCTTATGTCGGCCAGTTCAATTTTCGCGGGCCCGACCAGCAGAAGAAAGTGGGCCAATTGTCCGGCGGAGAGCGCAACCGCGTGCATCTTGCGAAGATGCTCAAGTCTGGCGCCAATGTCCTGTTGCTGGACGAGCCCACCAACGATCTGGACGTCGAAACCTTACGCGCTCTCGAAGACGGGTTGACCGAGTTTGCCGGCTGTGCGGTGGTCATCAGTCACGACCGCTGGTTCCTCGACCGCATTGCCACTCACATCATGGCATTCGAAGGTGACAGCCAGGTCACCTGGTTCGAGGGCAATTACCAGGATTACGAGGCCGACCGTCACAAGCGGCTCGGCGCCGAAGCGGATCAGCCCCATCGGATCAAGTATCGGCCGCTGACCCGATAGCCGGCGTCTACTGAGAGCTGCGCAGGCTTTCGGTCTTGCGGCGGAGCTCCGTGAGCAGGCCCTCCACCTCGCCGCCGTTGCGGCGCATGATGGAGCCGAAATCGGATCGCATTGTCGTGCTCATGCTGGTGCCTTAGACCACAACGTCCACGACCTTGTAATTGCCGCCCGCCGCGCCAACCCGCCAGTCGACATTGACCGGGGGGGCGGTCGGTCGAAGGATTTGCGCAAGAACCGACGCGTGGCTTTCGTCGATGGTGGTGGCCTTGCGCACTTGAAGCGTCTCGCCCGTATATTCGGCGAACCGGTCCACGTATGCGGCGACCACCATGTCCTCAAACAGCTTGAGATATTCCTTGTTGCTGGGCAGGCGAGGCGGGTGACCAGTAGCGCCCCAGTACCCAGCGAGCGATACCCTGAACCGCGAAATGCTGGTTGAACACCTGCCTGAAGCGGGCGACGCGCTCGCTGCGCGAGATGTCATCATTGGTCAGCGACCGGACCGCTTCCACGCTCAGGCCCTCGATGAAACTGGCGGCCCCTTTTTCCAACGCGGGGTCGGCGCTGACCGGTAGTGCAAGACCGATGAGGCAGAGCGCGGCGAATAGCGGTTTTCTAAAGCGAAACATAGGTCTCCTGGCGGCTTCGGTAGAGGCGAAACGTGCGGGCCGTGGGTCGGGAAGGCGACGTTAAAACGTATCGCCCCTTGCAGAGTTCATATCGTTCCGATACGATCACACCATATAAATATATAGGCATATGGTAATTTTTCTGGAATGATGTCGTGAGCCCTTTAATCAACATCTTGCGCGCAGTGGCCGAACCTACCCGGCTTCGCATTATGGCTGTCTGCGCGGAGGGCGAACTGACCGTCAGCGAGCTGATCCAGATCTTGGGACAGAGCCAGCCAAGGGTTTCGCGCCATTTAAAGGTCCTGACCGACGCCGGGGTCCTTGAGCGAGTGCCCGAGGGAAACTGGGTGTTTCACCGGATCAAGCCTGACGGATTGGCGGCGGAGGTTGTGAACGCGCTGGTCCTTCTCGCCCAGGCGAATGACGAAGAGGCGATTTTGGACCGTCGGAGGCTCGAAGGGGTCAAGGCGGAACGACGGGAGCGGGCGGATGCCTATTTCCGAAAAAATGCCACCGAATGGAACGCGCTTTGCGCGCTCGCCGCGGATGAACCTCGCATCGATAGCGCGATCCAGGCGGTCCTCGGCGACCGCACGATAGGCGATCTGCTCGACATCGGAACCGGTACCGGCCGCATGCTCGAATTGCTGGGCGGGATCGCGCATCGGGCGATCGGGATCGATCTTTCAGCCGACATGCTCAGCGTGGCTCGCGCCAATCTTACACGCGCCGGATTGGCCCGTTGCAGCGTGCGCAAGGCCAACATGTACCAGTTGCCGTTTGCCGATCGAAGTGTCGATACGGTTGCGATCCATCAGGTTCTTCATTATGCCGACGATCCGGCGCGCGCGATTGATGAAGCCGCGCGGGTCTTGCGCCCCGGAGGACGTCTATTGATCGCGGATTATGCCCCTCATGCCGTTGAACTCTTGCGCTCCGAACATCATCATCGGCGGCTTGGATTTTCCGACGATGAGGTCCGTAGCTGGCTCGGCGCGGCCGGGCTCACACTGGAGCGGATCGAACGGTTGCCCGGCGATTCCTTGACGGTCGTCTTATGGCTCGGTGCCGCCCAGACCGCACCAGCGGTTTTGAAGGCGGCGGGCGGCTTCAAAGCAGCGGTGATTCAGACATGACACAGGATGTGACGCTCCCGAGCAGGCGCGCGCCGTTGCCGATCGCGGCTTCAGTGCCGGGCGACGTGCGCGTTTCGTTTGAATTCTTTCCGCCCCGCTCGGACGACATGGAGCGTTCGCTGTGGACATGCATCGAACGTCTTGCCCCCTTGAAGCCTTCTTTCGTGTCGGTGACGTACGGCGCGGGCGGCTCGACGCGTGAACGCACCCACGCAACCGTCCTTCGCATTCAGCAAGAAACCGCTCTCAAGGCGGCGGCGCACCTGACCTGCGTTGATGCCACCCGCGCCGAAGTGGACGAGGTGGCCGGAACGTATTGGCAGGGCGGTATCAGGCACATTGTCGCGTTGCGCGGCGATCCCCCGGCGAAGGGTGCGGCATA
>CAMDRB010000227.1 GCA_945906455.1 Caenispirillum bisanense | reverse complement strand
ACGGCCGCTCCCACGTCGCCGTCGCCCATATGCACTGAGCGCGGGGCGCTTTCGATAATCCGGCTGAAGATCCCTTAGGCGGCGACTTCCCGAAGGCGCCGGACCGCCTCAAGCGCCTGGCCGGCGGAAAGGTCGGGGCGCACCGCCAGCACCGCGGCCGCCGCGGCCCGGCTTTGCGACATATAGTCCCGCCCCTGCGCCCGGGCGGCGCCCAAGGTGCGGGCGATAATGCCGTCGAGGTCCCGCGCGACCGGTGCCCGCTGAGCCCTCATGATATTCTCCGTTTCCATACCAAGGATTGTAGCGAAGATACGCCGAACTACAAAGCCTGGTGTTCCCGGCGGCGGAAATCCGCCATTTCGGGGGAGCCGGGCGGCGGCCGAAGCGCCCAAGTTTCGGGGGAATCGCCCGCCCTCGATTTGCTCAGGCGAGCGGACGCCAATCCTTGCCGCGCCGGGGCATGGTTTTGGCACGCTCGGCGCAAGCTTCGACCGTCGCCTTCTTTTCCGCGAGCGTCATGGTGCGCCAGGCGCCGATTTCCGCCAGCGTACGCAGGCAGCCGATGCACATCCCCAGCGTCTTATCGACCGCGCAGACGCTGACACAGGGCGACGTCACGAGGTCTTCGGCCGCGGCGCCGCCGGGAATCGAAGTGGGAGAAAAGTCGGACATGAACTTGAGGTAAGCGCTGACGCTTCACCTGGCAAGCCTTAGGTTATACTGGAAAGATGTTCCCCCCATCCATCGAGCCAATCGGCGACGGACACCCATGACCGACCCCTATACCAACCTGACGCGCCTCGGCGGTTCCGGCCCCGTGCCGGCCTCGCCTGATGGTGCCGTGCTGGAAACCGTGCCCAACCCCCACCAGGACAGCGACTACCTCATCCGTTTCGCCGCCCCCGAGTTCACCGCCCTTTGTCCGGTGACCGGCCAGCCCGATTTCGCGCACCTGATGATCGACTATGTGCCGGACGAAGCCATCGTCGAGTCAAAGTCTCTGAAACTTTTCCTGGTCTCGTTTCGCAATCATGGCGCCTTCCACGAGGACTGCACATTGTCGGTGGCCAAGCGCATCGTCGAGGCGGCCGCGCCAAAATGGCTGCGTATCGGCGGCTATTGGTATCCGCGCGGCGGCATTCCCATCGATGTCTTCTGGCAGACCGGAACTTTGCCCGAGGGCCTCTGGGTTCCCGAGCAGGGCGTCGCGCCCTACCGCGGGCGGGGGTAATCGCAAATACTGGGTGTCATCCTGGGACTTGTTCCGAGGCGCAACGTATACGTTGCGGGGTGGCGGCCGTCCCTACATGCAGCGGCTGCGGTGCTTCTTGTGAGATCGGGTCGGCGTGGATTTTTCACGCACGCACAGAGGATAATTAGGGTCAGAGTAAAATTCCGCTCGCGGTTCGTGCCGTTCATCCGCCTTGGCGCGCGGATTTTTACTCTGACCCTAATTATCCGCCCCGCCCTGTAGAACAACTTCCGCTGCGACCCAGATCACGCCTTGCCGTCTTTCTTATCGCCACCGACGAAGGCCAGCGACGCCGAATTGATGCAATAGCGCTGCCCGGTCGGCTGGGGGCCGTCCGGGAACAAATGGCCGAGGTGGCCGCCGCAGTTCGCGCAACGGACCTCGACGCGGACCATGCCGTGGCTCTTATCGCTCAGTTCCGCGACCGCGCCGCCGCTCAAGGGTGCGAAGAAGCTCGGCCAGCCCGAGCGTGAATTATATTTGGCCGTCGATTCAAACAGCGCCGTGCCGCAGCCGGCGCAATTGAACACGCCCTTGCCCTTGAAGTCGTTGTAGGCACCGGTGAACGGCCGCTCGGTGCCCTTCTCGCGCAGCACGTGAAATTGCTCGGGCGTCAGCGCCTTGCGCCACTGCTCATCGGATTTGGTGATTTTCGACATGGGCGCAGCGCGCGCTTACTTTTGCAAGATGTCGGCCAGCTCGCGCATCTGGATGCGGGCGCGCAGCAGCGGGAAACCGATCGCGCGCAAATGCGAGGGCATGGTCAGGCTGTCGGGATCGCCGTTGACGACCACCAAGGGGTCCATGGCGGCGCCGGTGCGCAAGGACGTGAGCATGTTGGCGAAGACATCGCCGGCCTGTTTATCCGTGATGACGGCGGCGAAATCTTCGCCGAGCGCGTTCAAGATGAGGTAGTAGCCGTAGAGTTTGCCTTTGGTATTGAAGAACACATCGTCGGCCTGGAAATCGAAATAGCCGCCGCCGGCCCGGGCACGGATGTCGAGCTCGGCGCTGGCCGAACCGAGATCGGCGGTGACGCGATCGAGGAAGGCGATCAGATTGTCGGCGCGCCTGTCGTAAGTCGATAGGTTGGCGGCGACGTCGCGATTGTAGGCTTCGAGAAACTTGACGGCCTCGAGGTATTGAGATTCCGCCGTCGGCTTGGGAATGAAGTTGCCTTGTCCCCAGTACCAAGTGGTGCCGTCGTACTTGAGCAGGCCGACGGCCTTGTTGAGGTTGGCGTCGATGGCGCTGGTGCCGCGTACGCGCGCGAGCACGTCGCCGAGCTCGATGGCGAAGCGGGAGACGGCGTACAGCGTACCAAGTTGGAAATTCGGCGCGTTGTCGAGGGCCGCCGCCGGATGCCAGAATGGCGCGTTCGGAAGCCAATGATTGGTATCGCGCGCCACCACCGTCGCCACGATCGCCACGGCTTTGCTGCCGCCCGGGATGTCAAAGCGCGTCGGCGGGGCGAGGGTCAAGTCATCCTCGACGTGATCGTTGAGGACCATGCCGACCGGGTAATAGACCACGAACAGCACAAAGGCCGCCGCCATGATCCACTTCATGTAACGGCTGCCGAAGATGGAACCACTGCCGCCCGAGAGTGCGCCCGAGAGTGCGCCCGACACGCGGCTGCGCACCGAGTCCACCGTCGATGATATGCGCGCCCGGACCTTGCTCAAAAAATCGGACATGACTGCGGCATTCCATTGGCGGGCTATCGGCGATGAACCGATGCCCGAGGTGATCGACGCCCAAAGTGATCGACACCATGATTATAACACACCGTTGGGTCAATGGTGTGACCGGTCGGATATCGTCCGGGTGCGGGCAACGCAATTTCCGGCTTGCCGGTCCCCGCCCGGCGTGTGAGGCAATGCCCCCATGTTCGCTCTCAGCCTTACCCTGGGCCTTCCGGCGCTGTTCTTCAGCGTGACCTGTGTGGTCGCCTATTCGGCCTCGGATTATTTCCGCAAGGCCGTGCCGAACGATGCGAGCGCGGCGCTGGTCCTGTTCTACGCCTTCGGCCTTGAAGCGCCGGTGTTGGGCTTGTGGCTCGTGGCCAGCGGCGATGCCCGGCTGGAGACGGGCTATATCCTACCCGGCCTCGTGGCCGCGCCCATCGGTCTCGGCGCCACCTGGCTTTTTCTGCTCGCCGTTCGCCGTTCCCCCTTGAGCCTGATGGTGC
>CAMDRB010000226.1 GCA_945906455.1 Caenispirillum bisanense | reverse complement strand
CCGACGCTTGCAGAACCGAAAGCGGGCCGCCTAATATCAACCCCAGACGAGGCCGATGCTCTACTAAGTTACGCTCCGATCTGCGCCAAATGTTCTGACGACGGACAAGACGATTGGCGTGGGGCATGTCGGCTGCCACAAAATCCACTCTTGCCTCCATCAGGTTCGAGACAAAGGCAACATTGCGGGCCAGTCGGTCAAGTTTGGCAATCACGAGGGTGGCGTTGTGCTTGCGGCAAGCCTTGAGGGCTTCAACCAGTTGCGGGCGGTCATTGCGCCGGCCACTCTCAATCTCAGTGTATTCGGCAATCAACGCCCAGCCGTTGCCCGAACTGAAGTCCATCACGGCCTTGCGCTGGGCTTCCAGCCCGAGGCCAGATCGTCCTGGGCGCCGACGGCTTCGGCCTTGCCGGCTTTCGGTTCCGCTACGCTCCACCTTTAGCCAACAATGGTGAAGGAGGCAGCAATGCACTAACATTCAATATCAAGGCTAATTGGGTACGCGCAACGTGCGCGCTATATTGACTTTGCGGCTTGCTCATTGCGCTCGCCGCGACCGCTAGCGGAGAGTAGCATGGCCAAATATCAGGCCCGCATCATGGGCACGCGATACATGGCGGCCGCCTGCCATTATCTTGCCGTGCAAAGCGCAACCCGTGTATTGGAAGGCGGCGGCAACGTGGTCGATGCCGGCGTCGCGGGCGGTCTCACGCTATGTGTCGTACAGAGCGAGATGGTCAATTTCGCCGGCGTCGCGCCGATCATGATTCGCAACGCCCAAAATGGGGAAGTGGTGACCATCACCGGCCTTGGCCACTGGCCCAAGGCCGCGTCAGTGGACTATTTCCGCCACAACTTCGCGGGCGCCATTCCGGACGGCTATATGAGCACCGTGGTGCCCGGCGCGCCCGACGCGTGGCTCACCGCGCTCGAACGCTTCGGCACCATGAGCTTCGGCGAGGTGGCGCAGGACGCCATCATGTTCGCGCGCGAGGGCTTTCCAATCACCGAGCTGATGAGTGACATTCTCACCGAGCACGCCGACGAGCACCGCCGATGGCCGGGTACTGCCGCCGTGTATCTACCTAACGACAAGCCGCCGCTGCCGGGCGACATCTTTGTGCAGGCTGACCTTGCACGGACGCTGCAGTTCATCGCAGACGAAGAACGCCCGGCGGCCGCGCGCGACGGGCGCGCGGCTGGCCTGCAGGCCGCGCGCGACGCGTTCTACCGCGGAGATATCGCGCAAGCTATTGTTCGCGACTACCAGGCTAATGGCGGTTGGTTGAGCGCGGAAGACCTTGCTGGGTTTCGGGTCGAGGTACTGGCGCCGGTCAAAGGTCGCTTGAAAGGCGTGGACGTCTACTGCTGCGGCCCGTGGTGTCAGGGACCGGTTTTGGCCCAGGCGATGTCTATACTGAATGGCATTGACCTCAAAGCCATGGGCCACAATTCGACAGCCTATATTCATACGTTGGTCGAGGCTTACAAGCTCGCCTACGCCGACCGCCACCGCTATTACGGCGACCCAAAGTTCGTCGACGTCCCCATGGAGGCGCTACTGAGGGCCGCCTACGCCGACAAGCGGCGAGCGTTGATCGATCCCAACCGGGCAAGCCCGGGTATGCCGGAACCTGGCCGAAACGATGATCTGGGCCATGCCGCAACAACCGCACGCGCGGCGTTAAAGCCCGCGGGCCGGGCGGTGAGGGAAAAACTAGACACGTCATACATTTGCGTCGTGGATGCCAAGGGCAACGCGTTCTCAGCAACACCCAGCGATGCCTCATACAATGGGCCGATCGTGCCCGGCACCGGTATCGCACCGTCGAGCCGCGGCACCCAGTCGTGGACCGACCCGACGATGCCGGCATGCCTCGCGCCTGGCAAGCGGCCAAGACTTACGCCGAGTCCGGCGATCGCCGTGGGTGCCGAAGGCTGGTGCATGCCGTTCGGCACGCCAGGCAATGACGTGCAGCCGCAGTCAATGGGCCAAGTGCTGCTTAACGTGGTAGTGTTCGGGATGCCGCCGCAACGCGCGGTCGATGCGCCCCGCTTCGCAACGTTTAGCTATCCGCGTTCGTCGGAGCCGCACCCGTACACGCCCGGCCAACTCACGCTCGAATCGAGCATACCCCACGAAACCCGTTCCGCGTTGGCGTCGCTGGGCCACAAGGTTGAGACTTGGCCGGCCGAGTGGTGGCAGGCGGGCAGCGTCTGTGTCGCCATCGCCGAACCTGCCAAGCGAACCGTGGAAGGCGCAAGCGACGGCCGCCGCCCGACCGGTACGCTCGGCCGCTGAATTTTTCGATTTGGTTTGGAGACCCATCCCCCGCGATCGGCATGTTGAACCGCGCAAGTTCATCGACGACGGTCGCGGCCGAGAAAAACGGAAATTGCCTTCCTTCATCAGATACTGCATGGCGGCGCTAAACTTGACGTTACATTCCAGACGACCCGACGACGATCGCCGTCGATCAACGCGCTCCGAATTGCCACAGGGAGCGCAAATGCCTACTCTAATGGTCGGGGCCGGGTTGAGTATAGAAGACCTGGTTCGTGGAGGCTGACGTCGCCCATGCGTCGTCGTCCACATTAAAAAACTTGGGAGGAACAATTATGAACAAGGTATTCGACAGGCGTGGTTGGATCTATGCGGGCGCGCTGGCGCTCGGGCTCGGTGCCATGCCGGCCGCGGCCGACAATATCACCATTGGCGTTGCGGTCGAGCCGGGTGCGCTCGACCCTCACTTTCATAACACCCAGCAGAACTTGCTGATCGCCCGTCATCTTTTCGATTTTCTCATCGTTCGCGACAGCCGCCAGCAGTTGCGGCCGGGCCTTGCCGAATCGTGGCGAGCGATCGACGATAAAACCTGGGAACTCAAACTTCGCAAGGACGTCAAATGGCACGACGGCGCGCCGTTCACCGCCGACGACGTGATCTTTTCGGCCGCGCGCGTGCCCAACGTCCCGAATAGCCCCGGCAGCTACGCGACCTACGTGGGCGGCAAGGAATTCGTCAAGATCGACGACCACACCCTGCAGGTCAAAACGCAGGATCCCTATCCGCTGATGCCCAACGATCTCGCGACCTTCGCCATTATCTCCAAGAAGCACGGCGAAGGCGCGACCACCCAGGATTACAACAGCGGCAAGGCAGCCGTCGGCACCGGCCCCTACAAGCTGGTTGAATGGGCGCGCGGCGACCGCATCACGCTGGCCGCGAACCCCAACTATTGGGGCGGCAAGCCCAAGTGGGACAAGGTGACGTTGAAGGTGATCAGTTCGGGACCGTCGCGCGTGGCCGAGCTGCTGGCTGGCGGCGTCGATCTGATCGACAAGGTGCCGCCCGCCGATATCAAGAACCTGAAGGCCAATGCGGCGATGGCGCTCAGCCAGTCGCCATCCAATCGCCTGATGTTCTACGCACCGGATAGCAACCGGCATATCA
>CAMDRB010000225.1 GCA_945906455.1 Caenispirillum bisanense | reverse complement strand
CGGAGAGCATCGGATTGGGCTTCACCCGCTGGCTGCGCCATCATTGCCTCGATCCAATGAGATAAGATGCTGAATCCTATAGCTCAAATGGAATCGACGCGGGCCAGTTCAATGGGTCATCTGGGTAATGGGGGCTCGAACCATGCGCCGCAGCAGCACGTTCATGTCGTAGTGGTCGTTGCCCGAATAGCCGAAGACCAGGACGCGTGGATAAGCATCGATGGCGGCCTTCAGATATGCCGCCATTTGCAGTGGGAATGGGCGAGCCATGCCATGCATGTCCACCGCCGCCGGCGGCGCATAGGTTTGGGACGGGAAGATGTCGTCGCCAACGTCCGCGGGCGAGAGCAGCGTGCCGTGGAAGGCGCAGATGTCGACCATATCGACCACAAGATTGTGCGCCCCCGCGGTCGCGCAAGAATTCTTCGTGACTAGTCTGAATTTTGCTCCGCTTTCGGCGATGGCCCGGTAGAGGAGCGTGTCGGCGTTGGCCGTTAGAATGGGGCCTAGCCGCCCGGCTTTGCGCAGCGCCGCGACCGCGCGCGTAAATGCGTTGGGTTGAACGCCCCCGAGAACCGAGCGGAGCAGGCGCGCGATGTCTTCGCCGGAAAGCCGCAGGCGGTATCGCAAGGCGGCGCACAAAAGCTCCAGGGTAAGATGCGGCTCCGCCAGTCGCTGCTCCAGATCGGCGAGCCGTTTGCGATCGTCGCTTCCAGAAGAAATCGATGCCGCGGCCTTCATGGCTTGAACGAGGATTTCGTGTTTGATCTCATTGGCCAGGGGCAATGCCGGCATCGAGGCGCCCGCACCAAAGAGAAGCATGGGCGGTGGACCCTGCCCGATCCAGGCGGCGATATCCGAGGACTCCAGCTTCCTCATTGTTTCCTGCAGCCGCCGCGTCGGCGTTTGGGTCGAACGCGGCGCTAGAACGTCGCGAGCGCGCGCAGTTCGCGCGTGGCGACGGTGAGCATGGCGAGGTCAACAGCGTTCGCCGCCCTGATTTCGCCTAACGTTTCTTCGAATCGTTCGACCGCCGTCCGTCGGGGTGCGAGCCACGCTTCCAAGCCGGCGCTCGCCTTATCCGACGCGGCGGCATCAACCGCGGCGAGCACTTTTCTGGCGATCTCGCTTTGCAACGCGACGAGATCGTCGAGCACGGCGCCGACGGCGCCGATTTCGTCCTTGGGCAGCGGCACGCCGTCGATCTTGGCCAGGATGTCGGCAGCCGTGGCGCACATTGCCCGCCAATCGGTAACGGCAAGCCGGACATCGGCGAGCACTCTTTCGATCCCGGCCTGGATGGTCTCGATCATGTCCGGATCAGCCTGTTCGTCGATTTCGGCATGGATGAAGGATTCAGCGCGTGCGTTCGGCGCGTCGGATCCGAGAGCCTCGGCCGTGCCTTTGGCGTCGCGGCGAACATGAACGGTGGGGTGCACGACAAGATGGACGGTCAGGTCCATTCGGTTCAACTCGCCGGTCAGCGAATCGACCAGGAACGGCATGTCGTCGGTAACGGCCTCGATGATCATGTGGGCGGATGACCAGCCGTGTTCCTCGATCGCGGATTGTAGGCACGCACCTTGGCGGCTCCGCTGACCCGCGACCGGCCAAACGACAAGAGGGCGAGGGCGGCCCCGCACAGATTCTCCGGGGTGGCGTCGGCAATGTCGTCGGGCGGAACATTGGCGTAATAGACACGGATGAAGGCCTCGGCTTCGTCGGCCTTGGCACGCTCGACCTTGCTGCGGGCGAGCGCCGCGATCTTTTCGATTAGCTTGGACTTGTCCCTATCCGCGCGCGCCGCCATGGTTCCACCATTCGCATTTTTTATCTTCGATAACAACAAGCTACCGCATCCACAGGCCGGTGGAAAGCCGGCGCCGGCGCGACCCCGATGGGTGGCGGCCAATACTCGATCGGCCAGGATCCGCACGCTGTCGCGGTTTGCCGAGGGCGAATGGTTGGCGCCGTGAGACGGATTAGATCCTGCCGAACTGGAGCGGGAGAAGGGATTTGAACCCTCGACCCTCACGTTGGCAACGTGATGCTCTACCCCTGAGCTACTCCCGCATGGCCGCGTTCGGCAAGGAGTCGATAATACGGAATGCGCCAAGCTTTGCAAGCGAGCGATGCCAAATCGAACCTCGGTCTCGACCGCTGGCCGTAACGCCGGCCCACCTGGGCCCGGCAACGCTGGTCTGGCGGCGCGGGAAGCGAAAGTGGCGCTGGGTGTCCGCGGTCTTTGGGGTTGTCTTGGCCCCGATCTCACGCCATTTTCTAACCAGCGCTTTCTTGAGCGCGCAGCCGCTCCACGCCAAAGCCGGCCGAAGGGTCAAGGAATTAGGGGAATGGAACAAATCATCGACGGCGGCGCACGGCAGCCGGTTGCCGACCTGATCAAGGACGGCGACACCGAATCCTTCATGACTGATGTCATCCAAGCGTCGCGCCAGGTGCCGGTGGTTGTCGATTTTTGGGCGCCCTGGTGCGGCCCGTGCAAGCAGCTCGGTCCCCTCCTCGAAAAGGTCGTGCGCGAGGCAAAGGGCGCGGTGCGCATGGTCAAGGTCAATGTCGACGAAAATCAGGAGATCGCCGCGCAGCTTCGCATCCAGTCCATCCCCGCTGTCTACGCGTTCAAGGGTGGGCGGCCGGTCGATAGCTTCGTCGGCGCCTTGCCTGAGAGTCAGATCAAGGCGTTTATTGGCCGCCTGACTGGCGGCGCGGGCGTCCCGTCGCCAGTGGAGCAAGCGCTGGAGCAGGCAAAGGCAGCGCTCGCGGGCGGAGATTCGGGGACCGCCAGCGCCCTCTATGCCCAGGTGCTCGGGCGTGAGGCCAACAACGTCCCCGCCATCACCGGCCTGGCCCGGTGTTATTTGCTGGCTGGTGACGTGGCCAAG
Organism: Caenispirillum bisanense; assembly: GCA_945906455.1. GTDB lineage: Bacteria > Pseudomonadota > Alphaproteobacteria > Rhodospirillales > Rhodospirillaceae > SHVO01. Next base: position 606 of record CAMDRB010000225.1, on the reverse strand, counting down.
GCGAAAGACCTGATTGCGACCGTGCCCGCGGACAAGGCTGCTGATCCCGAGGTCGCCGCCGTGCGAACCGCCATCGAGCTTGCCGAGCAAGCCCAAAAGGCCAGCGGCGAGCAGGGCAGGCTGGAGGAGATGATCCAAAACAATCCCGGCGACCATCAGGCCCGCCTCGAACTCGCCATCGTTCTTTTTGGCGGCGGCGGACAGGAGGCGGCCATCGAGCAATTGCTCGAATCCTATCGGCGTGATCGCAAATGGAACGATGACGCCGCTCGGAAGCAGCTATTGAAGTTCTTTGAGGCGCTCGGTCCCACCCACAAACTGACCGTCGAGGGCCGGCGGCGCTTGTCGTCCATGATGTTCTCCTAAGTGTCGAGTTTCGCGCGTTTGCGAGTCGCCAGTGCCGCTTCAAGAGCCGCGGAATTGGTACGGCGCGCCCTGAGCTTAGTGTGCACGAAAGGTTCCGCGCCCGTTGCGTGGAGCTGTGCAAGCGAGTACTAGGAAGACCATGAGCCGCGGCGCCTTCGATCCGCATTTCGACGACTTACCACTGGCGATTCCGGTGTTTCCGCTGCCGAGCGTGCTGTTGCTCCCGCGCGGCAAACTCCC
>CAMDRB010000224.1 GCA_945906455.1 Caenispirillum bisanense | reverse complement strand
GATCTATCGAGGACCTCAAAGCCGCTATTCACAGATTCCTCGCCGAGATCAACGCCAAGCCAAAACCCTTTACCTGGACCAAAGACCCAAACAAAATCATCGCCGCAGTCAAACGCGGGCACCAAGTGTTAGATTCGATCCACTAGGGTCGTGATTGTAGGAATCGCCGTTGGCAATCGAGCCGTCAGAGTTAGGCACGTTTTAGAAAGTCCTCGATGTCTTGCGGCGCCTGGAGGCTGATACCGGTCAGATCCCCGTCAATGCGTTTGGTCAGGCCGGTCAGCACCTTGCCGGACCCCAATTCAACAAGCGTGTCGACGCCGGCGTCTTTCATTGCGCGCACACTCTCGCGCCAGCGCACCATGGCCGTGACTTGCTCGACTAACAGTCTGCGGATCTCGTCGGGATCGATAACCGTCGCCGCCGTGACGTTGGCGATCACCAGTACGCTGGGCGATTTGATCGTCACCTGGGAGAGCGCGCTGGCCATGACGTCGGCGGCGGGTTTCATCAGGGGACAGTGAAACGGCGCGCTCACGGGCAGCATCATGGCGCGTTTACCGCCTTTCGCCTTAGCGAGTTCGATGGCGCGTTCGACGGCGGCGCGGTGGCCCGAGACCACGACCTGACCCGGCGCGTTGTCGTTGGCGGTCGCGCAGATTTCTCCATTGCCGGTGGCCTCGCGGGCAACGTCCCGCGCCTGGTCCAACTCCAGCCCTAGAAGAACCGCCATAGCGCCTTCGCCCAGCGGTACGGCTTTCTGCATGGCCTGACCGCGGGTCTTGAGCAGCCGCGCGGTGTCGGCGAGCGTAATCGAGCCGGCCGCGGTAAGGGCCGAGTACTCGCCCAGCGAATGTCCCGCGACATAGCGGGCGGTATTGCGAATCGAAACGTTGCCTTGTTTCTCGAGAATCTTCACGACCGCAGCGCTGACCGCCATCAGGGCCGGTTGGGCGTTCTCCGTCAGAATCAAGGTCTCGGGCGGCCCTTCGAACATCAGCTTGGACAGATTTTGCTTCAAGGCGTCGTCAACCTCGGCGAAGACCTCGCGGGCATCGCTGAAGGCCGCCGCCAGCTCCTTCCCCATGCCGACCGCCTGGGAGCCTTGGCCCGGGAAGACGTAAGCCCTCGTCATGAATTCACCCCAATGACCACCTTTTCCAAGCCAGACCTGACCGGACTGTCACGCAGCTGTCAAGGAAGGCGGCCGATGTACACTATAATATATTGATAAATATATAGATTTATGAGAAAGCCGCCGTTGTCCAGTGGTCGGAGGTGAAGCTCCGGCCGCGCGCCTGAAACCGGCGGAATGCCTTGCCCGACCGGGGCAAGTGTGTATATTCCGCGCCCTTACATAGCTCCTTGCTGGCCCACCAGGGTCGGCTATGCCCAGTGCCGGCCGATTGGCGGTTTGGCCTGGGACGAGACAATCCAAAGGGAGTCCTCGGACCATGCCTTTTTATGAGAGCGTGGTGATCGCGCGTCAGGATATTGCCACCACCCAGGTGGACACACTGGCCGACGAACTCACCAATATCATTGTTGAAGGTGGCGGCAAGGTAACCAAGCGTGAGCTTTGGGGCCTGCGTTCGCTGACCTATAAAATCAAGAAGAACCGCAAAGCTCATTACGTGTTCTTCAACATCGACGCCCCGCCCGCGGCAATCAACGAGTACGAGCGTCGCATGCGCATCAACGAAGATGTGCTGCGTTACCTGACCGTAAGCGTGGAAGCGCTGGAAGAAGGCCCGTCGGCCGTGCTGACCAACAAAGACCGGCCGCCAGAGCGTACCGGCTTCTTTGGCGGCGGCGGTGGTCGCGGCGGTCGTGACGGCGGTGGCTTCGGCGGAGGCGGTGGCTTCGGGGGCGGCGGCGGCGGCGGCGGATTCCGCCGGCCGCGTGAAGAAGGCGCCGGCGCGGGCGCTGGCGCCGGCGGCGGTGATCGTGACGGGGGTCGATTCGGCTCCGGACGCCGGCCACGCAGCTTTGACGGTGACAGCTCTTCGAACTCGGGAGAATCCTAATGCCCACGCCAGGACGCAAGCCGTTCTTTCGCCGTCGCAAGACCTGCCCCTTCACGGGCAGCAATGCGCCGAAGATCGATTACAAGGATACGCGGTTGTTGCTGCGCTATATCTCCGAGCGCGGCAAGATCGTGCCGAGCCGGATTACGGCGGTGTCGACCAAGAAACAGCGCGAGCTGGCCCGAGCCATCAAGCGCGCGCGTTTTCTAGCGCTGCTGCCATACGTCGTCGCGATCTGATGTGACGCGCACCAGCACCATTGCCGTCGTTGCCGGAGCGCTAGGTGCGTTGCTTCTGGTAGCGGCCCTTCGCCAATCGGTGTTGGGGGTGATGGTTGGGGCGATGTTGTCGCCGCTGCCGCTGGCGATGGTGGTGTTCAGCTTCGGCGTTGCCTATCTGCCGCTGGCGGTCGTAGCGGGCGCGGTGACGGTAACGGTCGTGTCGGGGTCTTTCGCCCTCGCGACGGTCTATTTGGCGGTGGACGCGGCGCCGGTCGCGCTTATGTCCCGGCTGGGCCTCGCGGCGATGCTGGCCGGGGGCAAACCGATCGACGGCGCCGTCCTGGGCCGAACGGTGTGCTGGCTCGTGCTTGTGGCGTTCGCGGCCGTCGTGACCGGCCTTGCCATGATGTCGGCTGGCGCGGAGGGGATTGAGGCAACGTTGCGTGCGCGGCTTGATGCGATCCTGCCGGCACTTCCGCAAACTACCGCGGGCGAGGAATCGGGGATCAATTTCGCGGCCGCGCGGGCCGAGGTGATGCGCTCCATGGCGGGGCTGCTCCCCGGGATCGCGGCTTGGGACTGGTGTTTACGGACGCTGATCAGCGTCGGTCTTGGCCAGTTGCTGTTGACGAGGATGAACTTGGCGAGGTGGCCGACCCCGGCCTACCGTCAGTTCGCGCTGCCGCAGTGGTTTTTCGCCTTGTTCGGGGCGACGGCGCTGGCGGCGGCGGCTTTAAAGAACGATGCCGGCTTTATTGCCGGCAATGCGGCGGTGATCTTAGGATTGCCGCTGGTACTGCAAGGCCTCGCGGTAGTGCACTACGCCGCTGCGCGCGTGAGGTACCGGTTGGCGTGGTTGGCGTTGTTTTATGCGGTGGCTCTGGCAACGGCGAATATCTTTTCGGTGTTGTTGGTCGGCCTCGGCGTGATGGACAATTTTTTGCAAATACGCGCGCGTTATCTCACGCCGCGTACAGGAGGTGAGTGATGGAAGTAATTTTGCTGGAACGTATCGAGCGTCTGGGCCAGATGGGCGAGGTGGTAACGGTGAAACCGGGGTTTGCCCGCAATTTCCTGTTTCCGCAGAAGAAGGCGTTGCGCGCCAATAAGGACAATAAGTCCCTATTCGAGTCCAAACGCGCTGAGCTGGAAGCCACCAACGTCAAGCGCCGCGACGAGGCCCAGCTTGTCGCCAAGAAGATGGACGGCCTCAAGCTGATCATCGTGCGCCAGGCTGGCGAGGGCGGACAACTGTACGGTTCGGTTAGCGCCCGCGATATCGCCGATGCCCTCAAGG
>CAMDRB010000223.1 GCA_945906455.1 Caenispirillum bisanense | reverse complement strand
CCGGCCAGCAGGAACTCATGATCCGCCTGCAACGCCCCCAGAGCCTCCCGCAGGCTGCCGCAAACGGTCGGAATGCCCTTCAGCTCCTCTGGCGGCAGATCGTACAGGTCCTTGTCCATCGGATCGCCCGGGTGGATCTTGTTCTTGATTCCGTCCAAACCCGCCATGAGCATCGCCGCGAACGCCAGATACGGATTGGCGGTCGGATCGGGGAAGCGGACTTCGACGCGCTTGGCCTTCGGGCTGGTCGCATACGGGATGCGGCAGGACGCGGACCGGTTGCGGGCGGAGTAGGCCAGCAGCACCGGCGCCTCAAACCCAGGGATCAACCGCTTGTAGCTGTTGGTCGAGGGATTGGTGAACGCATTCAGCGCCTTGGCATGCTTGATGATGCCGCCGATGTAATAGAGGCAGGTTTCCGACAGGTCGGCGTAGGCGTTGCCGGCGAACAGCGGCTTGCCGCCCTTCCAGATCGACTGATGCACGTGCATGCCCGAGCCGTTGTCGCCGTAGATCGGCTTCGGCATGAACGTCGCGGTCTTGCCGTAGCTGTGGGCGACGTTGTGGATGCAGTACTTGTAGATCTGCAGGTGGTCGGCCATGCGGGTCAGCGGGCCGAACTTCATGCCGAGTTCGTGCTGGCTCTGCGCGACTTCGTGGTGATGCTTTTCGATCGCCAGGCCCATTTCGCCCATCGTCGACAGCATCTCGGCGCGCATGTCGCTTTCACTGTCGACCGGCGGGACCGGGAAATAGCCGCCCTTGACGCCAGGGCGATGGCCCATGTTGCCTTCCGGATAATCCTTCAGGGACGCCTGCGGACCTTCCTGGCTGTCGAGCTGGTAGATGCCGTAGTTGCCGCCGGTGCCGAACTTCACGTTGTCGAAGATGAAGAACTCGGCTTCCGGACCGACGTACACCGCATCGCCGACGCCGGACGCGATCACATAGGCCTCGGCCTTCTTGGCCGTGCCGCGCGGGTCGCGGGTGTAAGGCTGGCCGGTGGACGGTTCGATGATGTCGCAGACGATGATCATCTGCGGTTTCGCCGAGAACGGGTCCATGACGGCGGTGTCCGGATCCAGCATCAGGATCATGTCGGACTCGTTGATCGCCTTCCAGCCAGCGATGGAGGAGCCATCGAACATGATGCCGTCGCGGAACACGTCTTCGTCGATCGTCGACACGTGCTGGGCGGTATGGTGCCACTTGCCGCGGGGATCGGTGAACCGCAGGTCCACGTATTCCACGGAATGCTCCTTGAGCATCTCCAGCACCTTGCTCACGTTGGAGCTGGAGGTCGTGCCTGTCGGCTTCCTAGCCATGCCTGTTATCCCCGTCCTTCATCCTGATGGCCGCTTGATGATGGCCTGTCGAAGGCCGCGGCACCTGAAAGATCCGCACCACGCGGATCCCTGTGTGACGGCCCTCTACTCGTTTCCGCCGAGGGCCGAAAGCGGTTACTTGTCGTGCGGTCCGGTTCCATGACACCTGCGTCGGCGGAGGAGCAGCCGTGGTCAGATCGCTTCCTCGCCGCGCTCGCCGGTGCGGATGCGGATCACCTCCTCCACCGTGGAGATGAAAATCTTGCCGTCGCCGATCCGTCCGGTGCGGGCGGCGGTCATGATGGCTTCCACGGCACGCTCGACGATCCCGTCTTCGCAAATGACCTCGATCTTCACCTTGGGGAGAAAATCGACGACGTATTCCGCACCGCGGTAGAGTTCGGTGTGGCCCTTCTGGCGCCCGAACCCCTTGGCTTCCACCACCGTGATGCCCTGAAGGCCAACTTCGTGCAGCGCCTCCTTCACCTCATCCAGTTTGAATGGCTTGATGACGGCTTCGATCTTTTTCATGCGCATCAAGCCCGGTCTGGCCGGGCCTCCCTGGTTGCAGGCTGCCCGCACATTCGCTGACTTTCAGCGGTATGAACAGCGGCATAGGTTTGCACGTGGCGTGCCAGTCTTCAATGCGGGTCTTCAATGCGGAAGACGGGGGGGGCGGAGCTTTGCCCCATGGCCCCTTGGGAAACCCCACCAGGAGGGCTGGCCCCCATTGGACCTTCTGGACCCCACCAAGAGCGACGGCCCTCGGAATTCGGACCATTGGTGGATTGGAGATGGGGTAACACGGACTGTAAGCCGTCTGTGTTGATCTTATCTCCAGGGGACCTCTCAAAATCCGCACGGCAGGAAACCGGATCATTGATATCACGCGCTATTTCCCGCGTTCCTCGTCGAGTTTGGCGATTTTTAGAGGTGCCCTCCGATCCAGCAAAAGAATCGCGCTCCAAAGTCGCCCAGCGGCCTAGGCCACACCGCTATGCCACAACATGGCGGAAGCGGGCCTGTTTGCGACAACAGCCGGGGCAATTTTCATAACAGGCCGCGCCTTTGGTGAGGTCCATGGGCGAAACCCCTGACGGGGTCCGTGGCGGAACGGCGCCACTACCCCCGTCCCCTGCAAGGCAGCCTGCCCGTTTCCTGAGCAAATCCTGGGACGAAATTGGACGCATTCATTGCCTCACCATAGCGCAACCCTCTGCCTCTTGGCGACCGGCCTGGCACACTGCGGTTCCGTCAGGCAACCACTGCGCAACAAGCGCAACCAAGCCGTCAACCGGGCACGCGAACTCACCGTCGCCCGCGGCGCGCCCGAGGTCATCACCGCCTACCTGATACCCATGCTAGACCCACTGGTGACAATCCCGTGCTGATCGAGCCGCTCCACGACACCTAAGTGGAGTTGGCGGCGATCCCGTCCTACGCATTCCACGATGCGCCGGATGCCCCGACGAGGAACCGTTAGATCAGGCGTTCACGCCGCCAGGCTTCGTTTTCCACCAGCGCCCGGACGCCGAACCCGCAGAATGCGGATCCCATGTAACGTCGCGGGGCCAGCTTGATCCGCCTTGGTTATCGCGAGCGCCTGGATCTCAATGAGCCAATTTTCCCAAGTGGTAGCCCGCGGTTGCCACCACAAACAATATAGCACTGAAGGCGCCTACGATCGAGCAGACCTGTGATGGCGAAAGTCTCTTGATCAGTTCGAAAATATCGCCCACGGTGATGTTTTTGACGTCAACGCTGTTGGAGTTCTTGCTATGATCTTCGGCGGCGTCCCGCGCTTTCCGCGACTGAACGACCTTGTCGAGCCACTGCCCAAACCCTTGCTGAAATTCGGGGGATTTGAAGAAATTGGGCGACATATCCGACTCGAGAGCCCTCCATTCCGGCCGGTCACGCAGCATCGCTTCTTGGCGTAGCCCCTTCGCCACGATGACGAGAATAGGCAGGCCGCCAGCATAGGCCATCGCGGCCTCCGTCTGGTTCCAGACGGTTGGATGGGAGCTGTGAGGCAAACGCCGCTGTTTTGGCGAGTCCGGGAATTCAATTGCTTCGATGATCCGAAACCGTTCGAAAGCGACGACAATCATTCCATCACATTTTTCTATCTCATTTCTCGCAGCTAACACTGCAGGTTCAAGAGGAAAAACATCGCTATTATCGCAAATTCTGTTGGTCACCTTGGGTAGCGAGGAGTAAGTTGAGGCTT
>CAMDRB010000222.1 GCA_945906455.1 Caenispirillum bisanense | reverse complement strand
CGCGCCGCGTCGTCTTCGCGTACCGCTCGAAACCCGCCACCGCCAAAGTCAGCTGCTTCATAGGAGCAATTCCTTTGCTTCACACCCGCATCAGACTAAGAATCACAAGGACCCTGGCGTGTCGATGACTTATTCAGAGTGTCCCTAACTCGGACGCAATCGAAAACACGCCCTCACCCCAACCCTCTCCCGCAATTGCGGGAGAGGGTGCCGAGCGGGGCGAGGCGGTGAGGGTCTATTTTAGGATTCAGATGTCGGTTCCGAACCGCTAGCAGGCCATAGCCCCAGCGTCTAAGAATGTGGTCTAATCCACTTTTACCCAGCGCGCTCACGGGGCCAGCGCGCTCACAGGGGAGGCGAAGCGGCTTTCGATGAAACGCATAATCGTAATCCTTCTGGTTGTGATTCTGGTCGCCGGCGGCGTCGTCGGCGGCTTGATCATGTTTGGGATCATTCCCAATCCGATCAATCCAATGGTTCTCGACCCGGCGGCGGCGGCGGCTGACAAGGCGGCCATGGCGTTGGCCGCAAAGACCAAATTCGACCCGCCGTTGGTTGAATTCCCATTGATTAAAGTCGCCGACTTGGTGATGCCGGTGATCATCAATGGCCAGGTTCAACGCCGCGTGCTGGTGATTGCCCGCATCCTGGCGTCAACACCGGCAGACACCGACTATATCGAAGCGAATATGATCGTTTTCAAAACGCGGTGATTAGCGACCTCGTGCCTTACTTCCAGACCTACTTTACCGATCATGACATGGTCGACGTGGTCGCGATCAAGGCACGCCTGCTCAAGAATGCCAAAGCCGTTTATGGCGAGCGGGTCGCCGACGTTTTGATGATCAACGCCTTCGAGCAAAATAACAACCGGATCAAATAGTCCGCCCGCTTTGAGGCCGCTCGCTTTCAGGTCGCCCCTTTCAGGTCGACCGCTCGACCCTGCCACGCACTCATTTGTTGCGCCGGGGCAGCCGTTCTGGCACTCTCCCGCCGACTTCGGGGGACGGTCGTTGCCGTCGCACAAGCCATTGGAATAAATTATTATTTTGCCTTGCACCGAGGCAGAATGCAGCTCTAACGAATCAACAGCGGAGTAAACATGACCTTGGAAACTCTCGTCATCGCGTGCGGCGTGCTGGCGGTGCTTTACGGTCTCTACGGCATACGGCGCATTGTCGCGATGCCGGCGGGCAACGCGCGCATGCAAGAGATCGCCGCCGCCATCCAGGAGGGGGCCGCGGCATACCTCAATCGCCAGTACGCGACGATTGGCGCGGTCGGCGTCGTTGTCGCCATCATCCTGGCCGCGACCCTGGGCGCCACGGCGGCGGATGGCTTCGTCATCGGCGCGGTGCTTTCGGGTCTCGCCGGCTATATCGGCATGAACGTTTCGGTTCGCGCTAACGTGCGCACCGCCGCCGCCGCCATGAACGGCGGCTTGAAACCCGCCCATGCCGTGGCCTTCCAGGCCGGCGCCATCACCGGAATGCTGGTTGTCGGGCTGGGATTGTTGGGCGTCGCCGGATACTACTTCGTGCTCACGAGCCAGGAAGGCTTTGTTCAGCGCCAGGTCCTCGAAGGTCTGGTCGCCTTAAGCTTCGGCGCCTCGCTCATTTCTATCTTCGCCCGTCTCGGCGGCGGCATTTTCACCAAGGGGGCCGACGTCGGCGCCGATCTGGTCGGCAAGGTCGAAGCCGGAATTCCCGAGGATGATCCGCGCAATCCGGCGGTCATCGCCGACAACGTCGGCGACAATGTCGGCGACTGCGCCGGCATGGCGGCTGACCTGTTCGAAACCTACGCCGTCACGATTGTCGCCACCATGCTCCTGGGATCGATCTACTTTGTCGACGCCGAAGCCACGCGGGCCATGATGTATCCCTTGGTCGTCGGCGCCGTCTGCATCATTGCCTCGATCATCGGCACGTTCTTTTCGGGCATCGGCGCCAGCGGCAAGATCATGGCCGCGCTTTACCGCGGATTCATCGTCACCGCCGTCATTTCGGCGGGCCTGATTGTCGGCGTCACCCAAGAGATGTTCGCCGACGGCCTGACCGCTTCGGACGGCCGCGTCATCTCCTCGGCCAACCTGATTACTTGCGCGTTTGTCGGCTTGGTTGTGACCGGCCTGATCATCTGGATCACCGAGTACTATACCGGCACGAACTTTCGCCCGGTGCGTTCGGTCGCGGCGGCGTCCTTGACCGGCCACGGCACCAACATCATCCAGGGTCTCGCCATCTCCATGGAAGCCACCGCCCTGCCGGTGCTGGTGATTTCGGCCGGCATTATCGTGGCCTACATCACGGCCGGGCTGTTCGGTCTGGCCGTGGCCGCGACCACCATGCTGGCGCTGGCGGGTATTGTCGTGGCGCTGGACGCCTATGGTCCGGTGACCGACAACGCCGGCGGCATCGCCGAGATGTCGCACTTGCCAAAAGAAGTCCGCGTCGTGACCGATGCCCTCGATGCGGTCGGCAACACCACCAAGGCCGTGACCAAGGGCTATGCCATCGGCTCGGCCGGTCTTGCGGCGCTGGTGCTGTTCGCGGCCTATACCGAGGACCTCAAGCATTACTTCGGTCATCTCAACATCGAGTTCCGTCTCGAGAACCCCTACGTGGTTGTCGGCCTGTTCATCGGCGGCATGTTGCCCTACCTGTTCGGCGCGCTAGGCATGCAGGCCGTCGGCCGTGCGGCCGGTGCGGTGGTCAACGAAGTGCGCCGCCAGTTCAAGGAAATCCCCGGGATCATGGAAGGCACCGGCAAACCCGATTACGGCCGCGCCGTCGACATGCTGACCAAGGCCGCGATCAAGGAAATGATTATTCCCTCGCTGCTGCCGGTGTTGTCACCGATCGTGCTCTACTATGTGATCAGCTGGGTCGCCGGACAGGCCGAGGCCTTCACCGCGCTGGGCGCCATGCTGCTGGGCACCATCGTCACCGGGCTGTTCGTCGCGATCTCCATGACCTCGGGCGGCGGCGCCTGGGACAACGCCAAGAAGTACATCGAAGACGGCCACCACGGCGGCAAGGGTTCCGACGCCCACAAGGCGGCTGTGACCGGTGATACCGTCGGCGATCCCTACAAGGACACGGCGGGGCCCGCCGTGAACCCGATGATCAAGATCACCAACATTGTCGCGCTGTTGCTGCTCGCGGTTTTGGCGGCGTAAGTACGATAGGCTTTCACAAGAAACGCCCCGGCCGCAAGGTTGGGGCGTTTTGCTTTACTCGAGCCGCGCGCGCGGCTAACCATTTGAAATGGAAGAGTTAAAAATCCTGGATGGGCGGCGCATCGGTTTCGGGCCGCAATATCCCTACCGCCAATACCCACTTCCGGGGTAATGATATTCCAGGCGTACATCGGCAAGAGGCCGGATCATAAGGCCCTAGAGCGTGGTGCGGTTTGACTGAATCTGGGGATTCCCTGAATGCTTGAATTGTGATTCAAGCTGACTGCTGGGTTTGGAGGCCAGCAGTCATGGCAAGACCCCTTTCAATGGATATCCGACAACGAGCGATCACGCGGCTCGCCTCGGGTGAGACCGT
>CAMDRB010000221.1 GCA_945906455.1 Caenispirillum bisanense | reverse complement strand
GCTGAGGGCGGCCGCGGCCGCGGTTGTCGCAATCAGGACCCCGGTTGCAGGCAGCAGGCCGAAGGCCATATAGCTCGCGAAGAACGCAATCAGCGGTCCCCATTCGACGGCCGGTTTCAGCCAAGGAGGGTGACCGGTCGGAGCGGCTGAGGGCGGGGACATGGCGGATCTTGCTCTGCTGTCGGGGATAGCCACTGTTAGCGCATTGGTTGGGCGAATGGGAGCAGTTACAGGTGCTGGCCGCATTCGACATCCGGCGACGACCCCGGCCCGCGAGCCCGTGCCCGCCAGGGCATGCCTTCAAAATGGCGTAAAATCGCCCTTTTTGACGTCAACACCCCTGCGGGAATGTCGCCCCGCCTTGCTCTTTATGAGTGTCTTGAACGATGTGGCTGTCGCGTTTGGCTTGCCATGCTATAAAATACCGATTAGAAGCGCCGTTCAGTCTAAGCGTCGCGATTCCTCGTTATCGGAGTACTACAATGCCGGTCGGTACAGTAAAGTGGTTCAATAGCACCAAGGGTTATGGCTTCATTCAGCCGGACAACGGGGGCTCGGACGTGTTTGTCCATATCTCCGCCGTTGAACGTGCGGGCATGAGCACGCTCAACGAAGCTCAGAAGATTTCGTTTGAGGAAGTGCGCGATCCCAAGCGCGGCAAGACGTCTGCCGAAAACCTGAAGGCCGTCTAAGCCGTTTGGGCCGTACCGGGTTCCCTTCGGTTCGCCAGGGGTTCCGGTACGGGCAACGGCCGGGGAGACAAACGCGCACCAAGCTCTAATTCAGAAAGAGCAAGCGCGGTTCGAAAATCAAACACATGGGCAATCAGCCCAAGCCGGCATTCGCCGGCTTTTTTGTTGTGCGTCGCGAACCCCACTGTTGTTGCGCGTCGCGACCCCGCGCTTGCCGCGATTGTCCCCAAGTCCCTTACACCGGGTCGGCTGAGCCGGGCGGGCCGAAGTCGCGCGGCTCCAGCCCTGCGTGGAACCAGGTGAGAAAGCTGTAAACGCTGTAAATCGGCATGCCGAGCTTTTGGCGCAAGGCGGCCGCATACGGTGCAAAGTCGTGGCATTCCAGGACAATGGCGCCGATTTCGGGGTGCTTGGCGACCAGTTCCTGGCCGGCGTCGAGCACGTCGAGTTCGCATTTGGCGACGTCCATGCTGGGCTCGGCATTGAGCAGCGCGCGGGTGAATTCGCGTCGTCCTTCGGTGCCGATCACCGGCGTGTCGGGCGGCGCCTTCGATGCGACGAGATGGCGCGCATCCAGCTTGGCACCGTGGATGGTGACAACACCCACGCGCTTGCCCGGCGGCAGTAACTGCTGAACCAGCGGAATCTGCATCAGCGAAGACGTTGCGACCGGCACGTTGCAGTGGGCGGCCAGCTCTTCCTGGAACAGCGAACAGAAACCGCCGGTGGTCGCGATGCCGTCGACACCTTTGGCGACCAGCACGTCGGCGCTTTTCAGAACCGCGTCGAGCAGGCCTTCGCCGCCATCAAGCACAACGCGCTTGGCCGATGCACCGGGCACGATTTCATAGATCACCGGAAACGGCCACGTGCGCGCGTGTCTGGCGCAGCCCGGCATGCTCGGTATAAGGTTGTCAGTGGCAAGAATACCCAGGCGCGCGCCATAAAGCATTTTTCCGCCGTATGCGATCCGATCCGACACGTCACGATCCTCCTGTGTTGGGGCCGGCCGAGCGGCCATCGAATTCTGGTACGCGCGGGACGCGGGTGCGCGCAAGGGAGAATTCTTTAAAATGTCCGCCGGCATGAACGGGCGCGGTGCTTTACGGGAGAACGGTTGATGAAAGCCTATGAAGACCCCAGGACGATGAACCAGAACGCCTATGCCGCACTGCGAGCGCGGTTTCCCGCCGACCGGTCGAGGGTTTTCATTCGCACCGAGGAGGGGCGGACCTATTCCTATGCCGCCCTCGAAGACACGTCGGCCCGCTACGCCAGGCTGCTTGTCCAGCTTGGCATCGCCAAGGGCGACCGCGTCGCTGGTCAGGTGGAAAAATCCGCCGAAGCGATCTTTCTCTATCTTGCGTGCCTGCGCCTCGGCGCGGTCTACATGCCGCTGAATACGGCGTTCCGCGAAACCGAAATCGAATACTTTTTCAAAGATGCCGGCCCCAAGGTTGCGGTGGCTTCCCCGGCTTTGCAGGCGATGACCAAAACTGTCGCGCGCCGCACCGGCGTCGGCCACGTATTGACGCTGGGCCTTTCGGGTGATGGCTCATTACCCGAGCGGGCGGCGGGGCTTGAGGGCGAGAGCGCGCTCGCCGCCTGCGCGGCCGACGATCTCAATTCGATCGTCTACACGTCGGGCACCACGGGCCGGCCCAAGGGCGCGATGCTGACCAATGGCCTGCTGATCTGGAATGCCCTGGTGTTGAGCGATCTGTGGCGGTTCACGCCTGACGATGTCTTGCTTCACGTCACGCCCATCGCCTACGGCCTGTTCGGCACCACCAACGTCGCGCTGATGAGCGCGTGTTCGATGATCCTGCTGCCCAAGTTCGAGGTGGCGCCGGTGATGCGCCAGTTGCCGAACGCGACGGTTTTCGTTGGCGTGCCGACCTATTACGTCCGCCTGATGGCTGAGCCGTCATTCGGCCCCGAGGTGTGTCGCAACATGCGGCTGTTCGTTACCGGCTCGGCGCCGATGCGGGCCGATGTGTTCGAGGCCTTCCGGGAGCGCAGCGGACATGTCCTGCTCGACCGCTACGGCCTGACCGAGACGCTGCTGTTCACTTCCAACCTGTTTGATGCCAAGCGCGAGCCCGATAACTCGGGTCTGCCGCTTCCGGGCGTCAAGGTGCGCATCACGGGTGAAGACGGAAGGCCGGTTCCGCAGGGCGACATCGGCATGATCGAGATGCGCGCGCCTTACATGTTCAAGGGCTACTGGAACATGCCCGACAAAACCCGCGAAACCTCTTCTGGCGACGGTTTCTTCATCACCGGCGACATGGGGCGCATCCTGACCAATGGCCACGTTTCCCTGGTCGGCCGTGGCAAGGACATGATCATCACCGGCGGCATCAACGTGTATCCTAAGGAAATCGAACAGTACCTGAATGCCATCGAAGGCGTCGCCGAAAGCGCCGTGCTCGGCGTGCCGCATCCCGATTACGGCGAAGGCGTCATCGCAATCATCCAACCCAAGGCGAAGGCCGGTGGTAACCTTTCGGAAGCCGGCGTGATCGGCGCCCTAAAGGGATCGATCGCCGGCTTCAAGGTGCCGAAACGAGTGTTCTTCATCGAAGAGATACCGCGCAACGCACTCGGCAAGATCCAGAAGAACTTGTTGCGCGAAGCCCGCATGGAGACGTTTGCAATAAACTGACCGGCGCTGACGCGTTCGGGCGGAACCGGTGGTGGGCCTAAGTGCGCGCGGCAAGCACGCCTTCGAGCCACGCGGCGGCGGCCAGCGTGCGACGGTCCTCGCCGAAAGCTCCGGCCACCTGCACGCCGATCGGCAGCCCGCCCGGGCCTTGCCCGCAAGGGACTGAAATAGCCGGGCCGTAAAGAACGGTAAACGGTTTGGAAAACAGCGGATTGCCGGTGTCTGAA
>CAMDRB010000220.1 GCA_945906455.1 Caenispirillum bisanense | reverse complement strand
TCATGCTCGCCAGGGTGGCGATGCCCGACGTCAGGCAAAAGCGCTCGAAGCTCGCTCCCACCTCTTGCCAAGCTTCTTCGACGATTGCCGCCGGGACAATGGCAGCCGATGTGGTAGATTTCTTCATGGCGTTGCTCTCCTTTGTGGATCCAACACCCCGAGCCTACAGGCTCAAGGCGGGCAACGCCTGCTCTCCCCTTTTCAACATCAGTCGGGACATCCCCAGATTCTCGCCACAATCTTCGATAAAGCGCGCGAGCTGCGTGCCGACGGCGGTCATCAGTGGATAGCCGAAACTTGTGCCCTGCCCCTTGATCGACTGTACGACGCTGTAAAGCTCTTCCATGTGGACGACCCGGTTGGCCGGGTCGCTCATGGCCCGATCGTAGGCGACGCTCATGCGCTTCATGTCTTCTTGGGCGGCTTGGAGATAGTCGGTCTGGGCCGCGGCAATCTTGAGCTCAGCCGCATCGACCCAGCTCGGGTCGAGGATCATGTTGACGCCGGCAAGCTTTTGCTTCTGCCGCAGATTGTTGGGGGGCTGAATGTATTCGACGTCTTTTCCGGGCATCATTCACCTAAAATCTTGGACCCCGAGTGTACCCGCCCACCCTTGAATTGGCCACAGTTCCCTCGTGTCGCGATTTCAGAGTTTGCGGGATTCTGGGCTGAGGTTCAGAGCAGAATCCAGGTCGCGAGCCCCAGGAAAGTAAAGAATCCCACGCAGTCCGTGACCGTGGTCAGGAACACCACCGCCGAATCCGCCGGGTCCGCCCCGAGCTTGTCGAGAACCAGAGGAATGGTCATGCCCGCGATCCCCGCCGCGATCATATTGGTGACCATGGCGGCGCCGATCACTATCCCAAGCAGGATGTCATCGAACCAAACATAGGCGATAACCCCGGTGATCGCGGCGAACAGGAGCCCGTTGATAGATCCGACGAAGGTTTCTTTCCACATCACGTGGAACATGTTGCCGGCATTGAGTTGGCGCGTGGCCAGCGAGCGGATCACCGTGGCCAAGGTCTGCGTGCCGGCGTTTCCGCCCATGGACGCACAGATCGGCATGAGGATTGCAAGCGCCGAGAGTTTTTCGATCGAGTCCTCGAAAACGCCGATCACCGCCGCCGCCAGGAAAGCCGTGGCCAGGTTGATCACTAGCCAGACAAAACGCGACTGCGCCGTCGACATGATCGAGCGGTAGAGACTGGAATCCACGCTTGCCCGCACACCGGCCATTTTTAGGATGTCCTCGCCCGCCGCTTCGTCGATAACGTCGACGACGTCGTCGATGGTGATCTGGCCGATGAGCCTGCCCGACTTGTCGACCACTGGCGCCGCCGCCAGGTTACGCTGGCGGAACAGGAATGCGACTTCCTCCCGGTCCATGTCGGTAGCGATGACGTCGATTTCGGGATCGATCAGGTCGCTCATGCGCTCAAGCCGTTTGGCCTTGAGGATTCGGTGCAATTCCACCACGCCCTGCGGCCGGTGGCGGGGATCAACCACGAAGACGACGTAGAACTTTGCTGGGGTCCGGCGGCCGGAGCGCAGGTAATCGATGGTCTCGCCTACGGTCCAATAATTGGGGACCGCCACCAATTCGCGCTGCATCAAGCGGCCGGCGGTGTGTTCGCCGTAGGCCAATCCCTGCTCGATGTGGGCGCGGTTGTCGGCCGGCAGGCGTTCCAGGACCTGCGCGAGTTCGTCGGGCCCCAGCTTTCCCGCGAGGTAGACCGCGTCGTCGGAATCCAACTCCCTCAGCGCGAAGGCGATATCCTCGAACCCGAGGACGTCGATGACTTCCTCGCGGACCTCCGCCGTCAGTTCAGGCAGAACGTCGGGATTGAATTGGTCGCGAATAAAATCCAGCAGGCTGCGGCGGTCATGGACGCTTAGGCGTTCCAGCAAGTTGGCCATGTCGGCATAGTGCAACTCGCCGACCATGCCGCGGACCTGGTCCTTTAAGCCGGCACGGATGGCTACCGTGACTCGGTAGATGAATCCGGGGTCCAGCTCGAAATGTTCGTCCAGTGCCCCACCGACGGCGCGGCGTGTGCTGCGCGGCTGAAGGTTGGCTTCGCTCGACCCGCGCGCGTTTTCCGCGTGCTCTGGGAAGGCCGGTGGTGATGGGGGTGTCTCGGCGCTGGCCATGGCGGACCCTTGTGGCGCGGAACGAAGGGACAAAAAGCGCTGAAAGTTGGCCCAAGGAGCCGCCAATGCGCCCCCTCGAGTGACGCAACCCTTGTGCCTGACGGTCTAAGATAGTTCAAGGCCCGAATAACTCTGGGCGCCGGCCGGGGAGGCCGATGGCCGACCCCGGCATTCAAGAAGCTGGCAGATGCTAGAGAAGTGGTGCGGTCGAAAAGACTCGAACTTTCACGGGTTGCCCCACAGCGACCTCAACGCTGCGCGTCTACCAATTCCGCCACGACCGCACGATACAGGTAGATAGCCCGGCTATCCGTCGCCGGGCGTGCGGTGCAATAGCAAATCGGGTATGGGTTGGCAAGGAAACTACCGACAGGCAAGACCCGCGGGACATGTAAATGGCAGACACCGGCAACGCCGCCGTCGAATTGCGGATTTCGTCCAGCCCCGTGCCCTTTGTCGAGGCCGAGGCGGCCATGGAGGCGCGTGTCGCGGCCATACGGGCTGGCACGGCGCCCGAGTTGGTATGGTTCCTGGAACACTCGCCGCTTTATACGGCAGGCACGAGCGCCCAGGATTCAGACCTGCTGACCCCCGACCGTTTCCCGGTCTTTAAGACCGGGCGCGGCGGCCAGTACACCTATCACGGTCCCGGTCAGCGGGTGGCCTACGTCATGCTCGACCTCAAGCGCCGGGGCGAAGATGTGCGCTGCTTCGTCCGCGACCTGGAAGAATGCATCATCCGGACGCTCGCCGCCCTGGGTGTGACCGGTGAACGCCGCCAGGGCCGCATCGGCATCTGGGTAGCGCGCGGAAACGCCCGTGAGGACAAGATCGGCGCCATCGGCGTGCGGGTGCGCCACTGGGTCAGCTATCACGGTATCGCCGTCAACGTCGCGCCCGACCTTTCGCACTTTTCGGGGATCGTGCCCTGCGGCGTGACCGCCCACGGGGTTACCTCGCTTAAAGACCTGGGCGTCGATGCCGGCTTCGCCGAATTGGACGGTGCACTGAAAACGGCGTTCGAAGACGTGTTCAAAATCAAGTTCGCCGCGTTGGGCTCATAAAGTCCCGCTATCCACTGCCCCACTGCCCCAGTCCCTAGGCGCAGGGGCAGTGGGGCAGCGAGATTGCCCTTGCCCTGAGCCGTGAAAAATATACGCCTTGAGTCGAGATGGTTTTCAACGGCAGCGGCTTCCAAGGAAGGAAGGCGGTGGACGACTCTTGTCTGAATGACGACACGGCGACCCCCCCCCGGGGGGGGGTGTCCGTGTCCGAACCGGGCGGAAGGGTAACACACTAGACCGGGCGGATGGGTAACAGTCTAGGCATGGGCAGGAGGTGCTTATGCCGTGGCGAGAGACCGAGAAGATGGAAGAGCGTATGGCGTTCATTAGCGATTGGCGGCGGCTTGTGCGTAGCGATCCGCAAGGGTGTTCGATGGCGGAGCTTTGCCGGAACTAC
>CAMDRB010000219.1 GCA_945906455.1 Caenispirillum bisanense | reverse complement strand
GAGGTGATGTCATGACCGGCACACTGACCACCGATGCCGCCCGTCTGCCGATGCTGCTCACCCAACTTCGTCTGCCCACGATCGCCCGGCTCTGGCCGGCGCTGACCGAAACCGCCGACCGCGAGAGCTGGCCCGCGGCGAAAACCCTCACGTCGCTGATGGAACACGAGATCGCCGAGCGGGCGCGGCGGCGGACCGCCCGGCATTTATTGGAAGCCAGACTACCCGCGGGCAAAACCCTCGATTGTTTCGACTTCACCGCCGTCGCCTCGATCAGTAAAGCCCGCGTCACCGCTTTGGCGGCAGGCGAGCGGAACGCCATCGCCGGCGCGACGCACGGTGCCCGTCATCCAGAATCCACCCTTACCGATCCGGTCCACGACCGGCGCACCTTTGCGATAGTTATTCGCGCCACCGGACATCGAAGCAGTCGGCGCGAAACCTAGCACGTGGGCGGGCGACAACAGCCCGAAAACCCCAGTTGCCAACAAGGAGCTGCCACCAACGACGAGTGCGCGGCGGTTGAGCAGGACAGTTGTCATCAAGTGCCTCTCAATGAGGGTGTATTTCGGCAATACAGCGCAATCCGACACATCATGTTCTACGCAACGCTTGGCTGCTGCCATCTGCCAGTCAAATGAGCAATCCGCATGGTGCCTGAGAATTCCGCCCGCGAGGCATCGTCGAAGCTGTTGCTGCCGGTTCCTCCCATTGCCGATCTGACTTTAGACCCTGACGCGGGTGAATTTTTGGAACCGGCCGAGCTGGCTGGGTTTTGGCGTGTCCGGGAACACGGCCAGCCAATCAGTCGCCGCAACCTCACCGACATACATGTCACCGGCCGAATCCAGCGCTATGCTGTGTGGGGAGACGAACTGGCCGGGCTGCAGACCCGGACCGTTACGTTGGTCGACACGCCCCAGGAGCTCGCCGCTTCGGCTGAACACACTGATGCGCGGGCCGAGATTGGGGGTGAGCCTATTGACGCCGAGGTAAGACATCAATTCGCCGACGATGCAGTCTGGTCGATGACCGCCAGTGATCGCGAGAGCGCTTGGTCGGTGCATATTGACGATCTGCGTTTCGTATTTTCCGTTCCCGTCAAAGATTTGCACCCGATCATTTTCGCGATCAGCGACGTAGACCCAGCCATCGGCGTCACAGCAGATGTTGTGCGGTAGATTGAACTCGCCTGGCCCGGTCCCGGGCTCGCCCCAGCTCTTGAGCAATTTTCCATCGGGAGAAAACTTGTGGACCGCTGCATTGCCGTAGCCATCCGAGATATAGATGTCCCCGTTGGGGGCCAATGCGCAATGCGTGCAGCGGCAAAATGGCTTGCCGCTCATGAACGGCGACGGCTTGTTTGGCTCGCCGATCTGCAACAGCAGCTTTCCGTCGAGTGAAAATTTCCGGACTGTGTGATCGCCGTTGTCGGTAAGGTAGATTGCGTCGTCAGGGCCGATATAGGCACCATGCGCATTTACGAAATGCCCATGTCCCCATGAGTTCAGATACTCGCCAGATTTACTGAGAACAACGACAGGATGGGCGCCGCGGTTGAACAGATAAACTCGGTCCTGCTTATCGATCGTAATGCCAGCGACATCTCCGAGCTCGATCTCCTTTGGCAGGCGAGACCAGTCTGCCTGAACTGTAAATTTGTATTCTACGGCGTCTGTTGGATCAACCACACGCTATCCCCTGTTGCGCCAGTTACCCGAGTGGGCCAAAGGCAAGTCTGAATGACACTGCTGGCATACGCAAACACGGCACCGGCCGCCATAGCCTTCCCGAAGCAACAGTCGTACGAATCGTCAACGGCCTACGCAAGCGCGCGCCACGGGCTCCAGTCTTCAATCAGCATGATGGGTGATCGTCGCATGCGATCACCTGTTTCACTGCCATGCAACGTGGCCAAAATCAGGCACCACCCCGATCAGAGAGAAGCTGCCTGAGCGGACGCTATCTCCGAGGTTGTGGTGGTGGACGCCGCCTCCTGCGGCTGGCAAAAGACGCGGATGCTTGTTGGGAGGGCACCTTGAACACACGCTACTGGACGCTTGCCAAACGGCCCCCTCCGCCCTGGCCCGATGAGGGCACCTTCGCGCTGAAGGAAGCGCCGGTCCCGGCACCCGGCCATGGCCAGGCGCTCACACGGACAATCTACGTCTCCCTCGATCCATATCAGTGGGGCTACAAGCGCCGCGGCGAGGAGCCGGTGGGTGCGCCCTGCCACGCGCGCACCGTGTCGCAGGTCGTGGAAAGCCGGATCGAAGGCCTCGCGGCGGGGGATTTTGTTTTCAACACCAACGGGTGGGCCGAGTACGGCTTGATGGGGGACGGCGTCCCCAGGCCGTCCTACATGATCCCCCGCAAGCTCGATCCGGTCCGCGGCAAGATCAGCCATGCCGTGGGGGTTCTCGGAATGCTCGGCCTTACAGCCTATGCCGGCATGGCGCTGCAGTGCGAGCCGCGGCCGGGTGAGACGGCGGTCGTGTCGGCGGCGTCCGGTGGCGTGGGTCAGATTGCCGGCCAGATCGCGCGGTTGAAGGGCTGCCGCGTGGTGGGCATCGCCGGACACGAGGAGAAATGTCGTTATGTGGTGGAGGAGCTCGGCTTTGACGCCTGCATCTCGCGCCTGTCACCCAGTTTCGCTCAGGACCTGAAGGCCGCCTGCCCGGACGGCATCGACATCTATTTTGAGAATGTCGGCGGGATGGTGTTCGACGCGGTATTGCCGCTGTTCAACCCGGGCGCGCGGATGACGATCTGCGGGTTGATTGCGCATTACGGCGATGCGCCCGGCGAGGATGCCAGAGCCCTGGTGCGCAGCCGCGCCGAAGCCCGCGGCGTGCGCGTACAGAACCTCTCCGTCGGCGAGTACGTGGCGCAGTGGCACGACGCGTTCCTGGCCGAGATGGCACCTTGGGTCGCGTCTGGCGAGGTGCGCTACCGCGAGTACATCCGCGAGGGATTTGAGGTCATCCCCACCGCATTCACCGCAATGCTGCGTGGCGGGAACTTTGGCAAGACCCTGGTCCGCGTGGCGCCGGATCCAACTCTCCCGTCGTGACGCGGGTGAGAGCGATCTTTTTGTCCGAGAATGACTCGGTCCGCCGCGGGTTCGCGCGAAGGCGGCGTGACGTTCCGCGACCCTCCGGCGATCCCGTCGGAAAGTTTTCGACGACGCAACTGGCGGCCGGCACGAAGGTGCAAGCCGGCCTCAGCAGCCAGCGGACGAAAGCAGCGCGGACAGAAGCGAAACGGTGGGCATGAAGCCTGGAAAATCCCCGGCTCAGGGCGGGCGATGCGGCGGCATGGATCGCGGCGGACGCTGTCTCAGCCCAATCTAAGAGTCCGCCCGGGAACTACGTCAATGATTAGATAATCTCCTGGTCATGAGCCGGATTGACGCGAGCTTGAGGAACGAAAAGGCGTTTCGTGTCTTGTTCTCGAAATCCTTGGCAAGGCGCCGGCACCGACCAAGCCAGGCGAATGTCTGTAAAACAGCGTGCAAAACTTTCCAGATTCCGGGGGTAAACAGCGTCCAATAGTTTCCACCCCGGCGCATGCGATCATCCAGCCTTTGCGCTGGAGAATCTGGGGTGTTGCTTATGGACATGATTGCCGAGATCCGCCGTCGTCATCT
>CAMDRB010000218.1 GCA_945906455.1 Caenispirillum bisanense | reverse complement strand
AAGATCGCTTGATAAATCGCGGTCATGCTGAACTCGTTTCAGCATCCATCGCCGATCACCTAGTGTCGTTCAGCAGCCGATTGAACCACCGCCGTTTTCAGTCCCCTCCGGGCGAGGCGCGGAACCTGAACTGGATCCTGAAACAAGTTCAGGATGACGAGCTAGTTAACATAGCGAACTTCGATTTCACTAGACCGGCTTGCGGTATATCCGTATCGAAACCGCTCATGGTGAGGAGGGACTGAGCCTGGCGAAGGCCCGTCTCGAACCACTGCCGCGCCGGATCCTTCGGTAGTGTGCGGGAGGTTCTGCAAAATCGCTTGAGAAGCGAGGCGGTCATGGCAGGCTGGTGATGTTCAACGTCACCAAGGAGACCCACCATGACCAGGACTGAAGTTAAACCCGCGATTTCTGCTGTCAAAGACTTGATGGCGCAGGAACCCGATGCGCTGCGCGAGATTGTGCGCAGCGTGATGCAGACAATGCTCGAAGCGGAGATGGATGCGGCGCTGGGCGCTGGCAAGAGCGAGCGCAATGACGGACGGCTCGGCTACCGCTCGGGCTACTACACGCGCACGCTGGTGACCCGCGTCGGCAAGCTGGAGCTGCGGGTGCCGCAGGACCGGGCCGGACGCTTCTCGACCGAGTTGTTCGAGCGTTATCAGCGCTCGGAACAGGCACTGGTCGCCACGCTGGCGGAGATGTATGTCCAGGGCGTCTCGACCCGCAAGGTCAAGGCGATCACCGAAGAGCTGTGCGGCCACGCCTTTTCGGCCTCGACGATCTCGGCGATCAACAAGAAGCTTGATACCAGCCTCACCGCCTTTGCCGAGCGCCGTCTCGACGAGCCGTTCCCCTATCTGATTCTGGATGCCCGCTACGAGAAGGTGCGCGAAGGCGGGGTGGTGAGGAGCCAGGCGGTGCTGATCGCCATCGGCATTGACTGGGACGGGAGACGCCAGATTCTCGCCGTCGAGATCGCCAACCGCGAGAGCACCACGTCATGGAAGGACTTCCTGCTGCGCCTGCGGACACGGGGTCTGCACGGCGTCGAGTTCGTGGTGGCCGACGATCACGCCGGTCTGCGCGCCGCAATCCGCGAGGTGCTGACCGGGGCCGCCTATCAGCGCTGCTATGTGCACTTCTTGCGCAACGCGCTCGATCATCTGCCGCGCAAAGCCAATGATGACTGCCTGCAAGAACTCAGGTGGCTCTACGACCGGCGCAACCTTGCGGAAGCCCGCGCCGATCTCGCCCAGTGGCTCACCAAATGGCAGGGCAAATACCCCAAGCTCACTGACTGGGCCGAAGAGACGATCGAAGAGACCTTCTCCTTCTACCGGCTGCCACGCAGGCATCACAAACATCTCAAAAGCAGCAACATGCTTGAGCGCTTCAACGAGGAAATCAGGCGGCGAACCTATGTCGTGCGGATATTCCCGAATGCACCCAGCTGCTTGCGCCTCGTCCGAGCGCTGGCGGTCGAAACCCACGAAAACTGGCTCGAAGCCAACCGCTATCTCAATATGGACGACCTGCGCGAGCACAAAAAAATCGAACTACGTCAAGCCGCATGACCAGCACCATGACCGCCAATTTGCAGAACTTGACGCACACAACCGCGAGACGACGCACTGGACGGCGGACATGATGGCTGCGGCCAGCGGGATCAGCGCCAGCGCGGTGCGCCGCATCTGGAAGGCGCACGGCCTGCAACCGCACCGTTACCGGCAGTTCAAGCTGTCGAACGACCCGAAGTTCGCGGACAAACTCCATGATGTTGTCGGGCTGTATGTCGATCCACCCGCGCACGCGATTGTGCTGTCCTTCGACGAAAAGAGCCAGATACAGGCACTCGACCGCACGCAACCGGGGCTGCCGCTCAAGAACGGGCGGCTCGGAACGATGACCCATGATTACAAACGCAACGGCACCACCACGCTGTTTGCAGCGCTCAACATTCTCGATGGAACCGGGATCGGGCGCAACATGCAGCAGCACCGGCATCAGGAGTTCCTCCGTTTTCTGAACACGATCAATGCCAGCGTGC
Source organism: Caenispirillum bisanense (assembly GCA_945906455.1). GTDB lineage: Bacteria > Pseudomonadota > Alphaproteobacteria > Rhodospirillales > Rhodospirillaceae > SHVO01. The sequence goes on along the minus strand of CAMDRB010000218.1, from coordinate 1,602 downwards.
CAAGCGACAAGCCTGTCCTGAGCGTGCCGAAGGGGCGGTGCATGGCATCCTCGACAATTATGCCGCGCACAAACATGCCAATGTCCGCGCTTGGCTCGACCGGCATCCGCGCTGCACATTCCACTTCACGCCGACATCGTGCTCATGGCTCAACGCCGTCGAGGGCTTCTTCGCCAAGCTCACCAAAAGACGCCTGAAACGCGGCACCTGCCACTCCGTCATCGACCTCCAGGCCGCCATCAAGCGCTTCGTCGCCGAGCACAACGACAAGCCCAAGCCCTTCACCTGGACCGCCAAACCCAACAAAATTATCGCCCCTGTCAAAAGAGCGCACCAAGCGTTAGATTCTATCCACTAGCCGCACTCCCTCACCCCTTCGGTTCGCACACGAAGATCGGAATGTCGCGGCTGGTCCGCGCACGATAGTCGGCGAAGGGCGCGCAGCGCCTCGTCATTCCCGAACAGGGCATTGACGCGGACACGCCGGGCACCCCACAGTCGCGCGCAGGAGGACTGCCTGGATGGAACACGCCCCGGTTCATATTGTCGATACGGCAATCGTCGGCGTCGCAGATCATCGCCGCTTCCTTGCGCTGGTCCGCGACGAGATCGTCCCGGCGATGCGCGATGCCGGAGTCGCGTGCCTCGGTGTCCTCGCCTCGTCTCCCGAGATCGGCGAGGATGTCGAGGTGCAGGTGACGTGGCAGGTCGCCGACCACCAGGCGTGGAACGTCGCGCGCCGGGATTTCTTTCTCGATCCGCGCTGGCACGCAGCTTCGGCCAGGGCCAAGGCCCTGCGCAAGGGCGGCAAGCGGCGCTTCCTCTACCCGGCACAGGACTGACCCATGCTGAGACGCTTCGAAATCTATCCCGTCGATCCTGCCGCGAGCGACGCGGCGAAAGCGGCGATGACCATCGGCATCCGCGACTGCGGCAAGTATGTTCCCGAGCTGCTGCATTCCGCCATCGGCCATGCCGAATCGGAAACCACGCTCAATTTCGTCTGGGAACACGCCTATGCATCGCCCAGGGCCTATCAGCGCTACATGGCGCATCCCTATCACGCCGCGATCCTCGACCGCTTCCTGCTCAACGACAGTCCCGAGCAGATCATCCTCGCCAACGATTACGGACTGGGCCTGGTCGGCTACGATATCGAGACCCCGGATTACCTGCTGCCGGCGGGCGCAGCGCGGCGCGTGGTCGCGCTGCAACTGGCGCAAGGCGTCGAACAGCGCTTCGCGGCAATCGCGGCCGAAGAGGCGCAGCGCGGCGCCATGATCAACTCGATCTTCCAGTACAACAGCTTTGCCGCCAGATGGTTCGACGGCGAGACCGAGACCGGCCTGCCGACCAACTGGACTCACCTGTGGGAGCAGGGTTTCGCGACCATGGCCGCAGCCCGCGCCTTCCAGCCGCAGTGGCGGGAAATGGCGGGCGACAGCGTCATCGACGCGATCGAGCTGCTGTACGAGGTGGAAGCGGGCTTCGGTTATCCGCAGGCAGCGGGAGGTTAAACCAACCGCCCAATGAAATGACCCGTTCGTGTCGAGCGAAGTCGAGACACGCTGACGCCGTATCGACGTGTCTCGACTTCGCTCG
>CAMDRB010000217.1 GCA_945906455.1 Caenispirillum bisanense | reverse complement strand
TGCCGTCGAACGACCGGAAGACGCGCTTGACGTCTTTGAACTCGAGGCCACCGCCTATAAGAAAGTGCCGGTTGCTCACTTTGCCTACATGGAAACCGGCGCTTATTCTTGAAGTACCTTGCGGCGAGCGCAGTGCTTGCGCCTAGCATCGAGAGCGCGCTGGCGGCGTCAGCTGCAGAGTTGCCGGCCAATCCGGAAGATCCGTTCATGTGGTGGCCCCACGACCCGAATTTTGCCGTCGAACGACCGGAAGACGCGCTTGACGTCTTTGAACTCGAGGCCACCGCCTATAAGAAAGTGCCGGTTGCTCACTTTGCCTACATGGAAACCGGCGCTGACGAGGGCGGCACCGTGAGGGCCAACCGCCAGGATATAGGCAAGTTCGCGATCCGTTCTCGCCGACTGCGCGACGTTCGGACTGTGGATGCTAACGTAAGTATGTACGGCGCTAAGTATAATTGGCCGTTCTTTTTCTGCCCGGTCGGCGGACCGGCAGCCCAGCACGCCGATGGTTTCATGGGCGCAGCGCGCGCCGCGGGGCGACACAACGTCGCTCAGATAATGTCGCCTGGAACTAAGGAGACAGTGGCGCAGGTCAACAAGGCCCGCAACGGCACACCCGTCATTTTCGAGGCGGCCATCAATCCAAACTGGGAAGTGACGAAAAACGTCATTCAGAATGCGGAGCGCGACGGCGCGCGCGCCGTAGCGATAATGATCGACTTGCCGTCGACCTTCAAAAGGAACCAATACGAGCGTGCTAAACGCCGAGATTCGCGCCTTTGCGGTACTTGCCATGAACTTCACGATCCCAAACACCCCAAGGGTACAGTGGCCCACCGCGTAGGCCCGACCAGCCGTTCGCAGATCGCGATAGAGGCCATGACTGAGCAAGCGAAGGCCTACAAAGGACCACCAGCAACGCTGACGTGGGAGTCGCTCAAGCGGGTCCGCGATATCACGAAGATGGACATCACGCTGAAAGGGGTCATGCACCCCGCGGACGCGGAGATGTGCGTCAAGCTTGGCTATGGAGTCTTTGTGTCCAATCACGGCGGCCGTGTCGAAGACACCAGTGCATCTACGATCTCCGCGCTGCCGGACATCGTTGCTATCGCAAAAGGCAAGGTGCCCATTTTTATCGACGGTGGTTTCCGCCGCGGCATGGATATTGTAAAGGCGCTTGCCATGGGAGCTGACATGGTTGGCTTCGGCCGCCCGTGGCTATGGGGCTTAGGCGCTTTTGGTGAGGTTGGCGTGGACCGGGTCATCGAGATCATGAAGACGGAAATCACGGCTGCCATGCAGCAGGTCGGCGCCGCCAGTATCAAAGACCTGACGCCTGACCTTGTCTATCGGTCGCTGTAAGTCTCAATAGGGAGTCGTTTATGACCCAGTTTTCCGTACGTGAGAAAAATCGGCGTGCATTCTTGAAATATCTGGCAGCGAGCGTGGTGCTGACCCCTGGCGTGAGGAGCGCGTTGGCGGCGTCGGCTGCGGAACTTCCGGCCAACCCTGAGGATCCGTTCATGTGGTGGCCGCACGACCCGAATTTTGCAGTCGAGAGACCGGAAGATGCCATCGACGTTTTTGAACTCGAGGCTACGGCGTACAAGAAAGTGCCGATAGCTCACTTTGCTTACATGGAAACCGGGGCCGATGGCGGCGGTACAGTACGGGCCAACAGGCAGGACATCGGTAAATTTGCGATTCGCTCACGCCGCCTGCGTGACGTTCGAAAGGTGGATGCAAGCGTAAATATGTACGGCTCCAAATATAACTGGCCGTTCTTCTTCTGCCCGGTTGGCGGGCCCTCAGCCCAGCATACCGATGGTGTCCTAGGCGCGGCGCGCGCCGCGGGGCGGCATAACGTTGCTCAGATGGTAGGTTCAGGGCCAACGGTTGCCACCCTCAATAAGGCACGTAACGGCACACCGATCTTTCAGCAGCTCTACATCAGTTCGAACTGGGAAATGACGAAAGCCCGGGTTCAGAATGCGGAGCGAGATGGGGCTCGCGTGGTGGCCATCACGGTCGACTTGCCATCGACGTTTAAGAGGAACCAATACGAACGTGCGAAGCGTCGCGACTCGCGGATCTGCGGGACGTGCCATGAGATTGCCGACCCGAAGTTTCCTAAGGGTTCAGTGGCCCGGCGCGTCGGCTCTACGGGGACCTCTGAAGTTTCCGCGGAGGCGATGACCGAGGCCGTGAAAAACTATAAAGGCCCGCCGCTGACGCTGACCTGGGAGTCGATGAAGCGTATCCGCGACATCACGAAGATGGACGTGATGCTGAAGGGGATTATGCACCCCGAAGACGCGGAGATGTGCGTGAAACTTGGCTATGGGATCATGGTGTCCAATCACGGCGGACGTAACGAAGATACCAGTGCATCGACAATCTCCGCGCTGCCGGACATCGTGTCGGTCGCCAAGGGCAGAGTGCCGGTGTTTATCGACGGCGGTTTCCGCCGTGGCATGGATATCGTGAAGGCGCTTGCCATGGGCGCAGACATGGTCGGCTTTGGCCGCCCTTGGCTGTGGGGCTTGGGTGCCTTCGGCGAGGCGGGTGTGGATCGTGTTATCGAGATCATGCAAGCCGAGATCACTGCCGCCATGCAACAGGTCGGCGCTGCGAGCGTCAAAGATCTGACGCGCGACTTGGTCTATAAGTCGCTCTGAGGCATTCATCCCTCGATCGATAGGTTGGGTCAAACTATTGGTGCGGAAGAGGAGCGTCGACCTCTAGTGGTAGTAGCCAGCTAGATCGTGTTGGCTTATTCCACAGATTTTAGAGGGGAGTTAGTTGTCCGTTAAAAAGCCGGTTTTGCGCTGAATCTGGGTATGTAGGTCGCCAGAATCGTCGCCAGCAGCAGACGCAAAAACAACCTCAGCCAGGCGAGGATGAGGCGGAAGTTGTGGCCAACGGCGCAGAGGATGGCGTTGGCGGCATCGCCTTCGCGGCCCTTGAGGTAATTGCGGCCGAGGTGGCCATCGTTCTTCATATGGCTGATCACGGCTTCGATGGCGGAGCGGTGCCTGAGTTCGCGTTTGGTCCGGCCGAACACGCCGCGCTTCTGACCTGAGAGGTAGATGCGCAAGGGCTTTGGCGCATCGTGGCCGCGGTACCCCTTGTCGGCATAGCCGCGCTCGATCTCGCGGCCGGTGAGCGCTTGCGTTTCCTCGATCGCGTCCTTGAGCGTGTGTCCGTCATAAGGGTTGCCCGGGAGCGCCTTGGCGTGAAGCACGAACTGGCCGCCCTTGGCCCGTGCGTTGGTGGTCGTGACCGAGACTTTGACGCCGAACTCGTAAGGTGCATTGGCCTTGCCTTTGCCGATGCATTCGACTTCGGGCGCGTGGAAGGAAGTCGGAAGTCCCGGCCGCCCCTTGTCGCTGAACAACGGCGCTACTTCATCATCGAGCCACGGCCAAGCGACCGTGTGCGCAAGCCGCACCATCTCGTGTTTCATGTTGATGATCTGATCGAGCCGCGCCCGGAACAGGTCGCCAGAACCCGTCATCTCCTGCTGCTTTGGCCGCATGAATCCCCCCGCATCAACGCACCGAGGGAATCACATTTTGAGCGCGCCGAGAATCGGGAACCCCAAATAATTTTGCAAGGTTTCGAGGGTTCAAACCCCAAAACCTTGCAATCTCAAATCCTCGCCCGCCGCTAAAATCGACTCTGCTTCAACGGCTTATGAGTTTTTCACGGGCAACGAGTTATCGGCAACTCTATAAGGCGTTTCTGAGCCTGAACCTGTTCGGTAAAGGTTGATGCGGGCCCCCGCAACCACCG
>CAMDRB010000216.1 GCA_945906455.1 Caenispirillum bisanense | reverse complement strand
GGCGTAACGGGCCAGACCAGCCCACAGAACGCCGCGAGGACAGAAAAACTCCTCCACCGCGATTGATCTTCCCCATCCGCACAACATTCGTGAGACTGCAAATGACCAAATTCGTCCCTTCTGCTACTTATTCAGACGTTCCCTAGCGGTCAACAAGCTTTGCGCGGGCGCCGAAGCTAAGCGCCATACACTCCACACCCATGTCGCCTTTTTTACCGGGCTTCGGAATCCCCATCACCACCGAAGGCGTTACGGCATAGAGTCGGAAAACAATCTGCGGCAACCAGACCTCTTGGTTGGGGGCGCTGGCGCCGACCTGCTCGTAGGCTTCACGGCTGGCAAAAAAATGCGCCGAGCCGCCGCCAGCCGAAGGTTTTCCGACGATGATAGCGAGTGGGTGGCCGGGATGGTCGAGATACTCGTGGCCGTCACGGATAACGATGCCACCACCCTCGCCGCCCTTTCGCGTGATCACCACGATGCGGGGCATCTTTCCGTCCGCAACCTCAGCCGCGAACTTCTCGCGCACGGCGGCGGCGGCGATCCACCGCACGTTCTCACGAAAATATCCTTTGCCTTGGGGCTTGGCGAAGTAACGCCACAGGAAATCATACGCCAGCTCACGGCGTTGCTCGGGATCGCTAACGTCAGCCGCGGCGTACTTGACCGCCGGGAGCATGAAATGGTCGGCGGCGTAGTCGAAGTCCTCCGCTGACAAATAGGTGAATCCAAACCCATCGCCTTCGAAGACCTGAAGCAGAATCAGGTCGGGGTGACGCCGCGCGCGTTTAGCCACCGCTTACCTTCCCCCGGAAGCCGGACAATCTGTGAGCCTCGCCAAAAAATGTAAACCGATCAAGGACTTGGGTCAAACCGTAGCGACAAAATGGCGGATTCCCTCGATTTTTCTCGCGAGCCCAACCTTCGACGGAACGGCTCATGTCTTCTTGAAATACGCCCGCGCCGCCGTGGCGAAGGCCTCCATGTGCTCCATGCGACCCATGCTGACGCGGCACCAAGTATCGTCGGGCTCGAAAAGCGGGTTCACGAGCACGGACTTTTCACGCATGTAGGTGGCGAAATCGACGCTGCTGGCGCCGGTGTCGAACATAATGAAGTTCGCCTGCGTGGGCGTATACGCCACCTTCAGCGAGTCAAAAAACGAGCTGGTATAAGCAACACTGGCGCGCACCATCTTCCGGCTGAAGTCGAGGAACTCAAGATCTTGATAGCTGGCGATTGCCGCCCGCAGTCCCATGCGGTTGGGGACCGAGATGCGCATTTCCTCCAGGCGGCGAATGATATCGGGTCGCGCCAGTCCGTAACCCACCCGCAGGCCCGCGATTCCATGAATTTTCGAGAACGTGCGCGAAATCACGACGTTGCGGCCCAGCTTGACCTGCTCCGCCATCGCCGTCTGTTCGGGAGTATCCACAAGATCGATGTAGGCCTCGTCCACGAGAACCAAAGCGCGCGGTGAAACCGCCTCGATAAATCCGCGCAATTCTCGCGAGTCTACAACCGTGCCCGTTGGATTGTTCGGATTGCAGATATAGACAGCGCCGGTCTTCTCGGTGACTCGCGATTCCATGGCGCTCAGGTCAAGTTTCTTATTGGCATCAAGGTCAACCCACTTCACCTGCCCGCCGCTCCGCGACGCATACTGAAGCATGGCGGTAAAAGTCGGCAGGCCGGCCACGAGTTCCTTACCATTACCGCTATAAATCAGCCCAGCGATCCTGAGAAGTTCAGTAGAGCCCTCGCAGATAAACACATTTTCAGGCTTCAGCCCTTCTTTCGCGGCGATCAATCGGCGCAGAACGGCAACGTCCTCGTTGTCGTACATCCAGCCGTCGTCGAGCGCCGCCTGCATCGCTTGCTTAGCGCGCTCCGATGGGCCGTAAGGATTTTCATTGAGGTGAAGACGTATGACTTTCGGCGTTGTCGCTGCCGCCGTCGGCGCGGATAAGGCCGCGAACGTTGCGGCGCCACCGGATGTCTGCATGACTCGACGGCGAGAAAGCACAATGCTCATGACGGATTTCCCATGCTGTCAACGTGAGATTCAGAAGTCGAGATCACGATTGGCACCTCGACAAAACAATCGGTCCCCAGTGGATGCCTAAAGGCGCGAGGCGGCGACGCGCCTTGAGCGGTTGCCGCCATGACCACCCAAACAGCGTCAGGATCATAGGCCATCGCCAAGTCGTGTGAAGATGGCCTTGCGGCGCATTCCGGGTGAGAATGGTAGTGCCCAACCACGCGCCGTCCACACTCGCGCGCCCGCCGCAGTAGGTCGAAGTGCGCTTGCGGATCGATGGCAAATGCCCGGCGTGGATCGCCGGCTGTGTTTACTGCGGGAACCACCGCTGTCACGGTAATCAGGCGATCCCCCTCGCCCACCAGGAAACCACAGCATTCTTCCGGGTAGGCGGCCACCGCCGCGCGCCTCAGCGCATCGGCGTCGCCGGCAGTCAAGCGCAATTGAACGGCTGTATAGTCAGTCATGAACCCATTCTACGCCACCGCGCCCGCTGCCGAAACCTTTGCCGTCATGACGCCGCCGCCTTCAGCAGCTAGACTACGGCATGCCACCGCCCGCACACGATGGACCCGCCGTGAAATGACCGCGTCAAAATCAGCCCCTCGAGCATTCGCGGCCGAAAAGTCCGTTTCCGTCCCGGGCAGCGCGGCCGGCGCCCGGCTGGATAAATGGCTGGCCGAAGCAATCCCTGAGGTATCGCGTTCGCGACTCAAGGGCCTGATCGAGGATGGGGCGGTGACGATCGCAGGCAAGGCGGCGCGCGACCCGGCCTACCGCCTCAGAACCGGCCAATCGGTTCGCCTGAGACTGCCTGCCCCCGTCGACGCCGCACCCGTGCCGCAGGGCATGGACCTGGACATCGCCTTCGAGGACGATCATCTGATCGTCGTCAATAAGCCTGCGGGTCTGGTCGTCCACCCGGCACCGGGAAATTTGGATAGGACCCTGGTCAATGCCCTGCTCGCTCATTGTGGCGATAGCCTAGCCGGCATTGGTGGTGTTCGACGCCCCGGCATCGTCCACCGCATCGATAAGGACACCAGCGGACTTTTGGTTGCGGCCAAGACCGGGATCGTTCATGCGGGACTCTCCAGCCAGTTCGCCGCCCACATCATCGAACGCACCTATGATGCTCTGGTATGGGGCGTACCTCAACCGGCGTCCGGGAAAATCGTCGGCGCTATTGGCCGCAGCCGTCATAACCGGAAGAAAATGGCGGTCCTGCAGCGCGGGGGCAAAGCCGCCGAGACTGGATATCGTACCTTGAAAGCTTTCGGAAATGTCGCCGCGCATCTCCGCTGCCGCCTCAAGACCGGACGCACGCACCAAATTCGCGTGCACATGGCCAGCATCGGCAACCCTTTGATCGGTGATGCCATTTATGGGGCCAGCCGCAGGCGAACGTTGCGCGGATTACCGCCGGAACTCGCCGAAGCACTAGTCGCATTCCCACGCCAGGCCCTGCACGCAATGACGCTCGGTTTTGTCCATCCCGTCACCGGCGAGGCTATGCGCTTTGAAGCGGCGCCGCCCGAAGATTTCGCCGTTCTTCGCGCGGCCTTGACGGAAGCGGACGTATCCTAGAGCGCGTTCACTTTAAGTCGAATCGATGTCGCGCTCTAGTGGATCGAATCTAACACTTGGTGCCCGCGTTTGACTGCGGCGATGATTTTGTTTGGGTCTTTGGTCCAGGTAAAGGGTTTTGGCTTGGCGTTGATCTCGGCGAGGAATCTGTGAATAGCGGCTTTGAGGTCCTCGATAGAT
>CAMDRB010000215.1 GCA_945906455.1 Caenispirillum bisanense | reverse complement strand
GGTCTTCGAGCGCGCCAACGACAAGCGTGCCGATAGCAGGCGGCGATGATTTGGCGAAAACGACCTTCATGACGGCCTCATACGATTCGGTGGCGGGCACCCGGCGGGCCGCGTCAATCTAGCGATTTACACGCCAAAGGAAAGGCCGTCGCAATGGTGAAGTCGTCAGGGGGGCGGCCCGCCGCCCAGATAGGCGAACGCACCGGAGATTCCCCGTCGCTCACGGATTCCACGGCCGATCAAATGAGCGACCTGAGTCGCGATTTCCTCGGAATAATGGAGATTGTCCCAATAATTCTCGTCCCGCCTCGTAATCTCGGAATCGATCATGAAATCGAGCGCATGACTATTGGAAAAGCCCGCGGCAAGGACGGTCAGTCTCCGCTTGCATTCATCGAGAGCGATCGCCGCATTCGACCCTGGCGCTGGCTGGAAAAAGCGGTGATAGGGAACCAGGACCAGGATTTTGCTGGTTTCCGGTGCCAGCCGGCGCAGCATCGCGTCCAAGAACGCATGGCTTGGAAAACGCAAGGCATCGGCATTTTCCGTGGTCGGCGCATCACCTGCAGCCTTCGGTTCACGCGGCCCCGCCGGGCCATAGATGGCAAGACGAACCCTCGCCACGTCATAGCTGCTCAAGGGCGGCAGAAAATTCGTGTACCCGTCTACTCCGTTGCGCGAGGTCTTAATGCCCGCGATGTGGGCGAATTGCCGACCCGATTCCTCGACTGCTGGAAAGTTGAAGAGATGGAAAAGATCGTTCCAGCGCGAATCGTCATACATCCACTCGGGAAAGGGCCGCGGCGTTAGACGCGGCGCGTCTTGTCGCTCGCACCAGGTTCCGTCGATTCCGAAGACGACGGTCCGCGCCACCGGGTGGTGGCGCGCGAAGACCTCCAGAATGCGTGATTGCTCATAGGCCGTCCCGCTATTCATCGACAGATTGACGAATCCGCCGCCGACGGTCTCGTTCAACTCGGACGGCTTGAGCAGGCGCGTCATCGACGTGCCAATGACGGCACTGTCAAACCGGCTCTTGCGGGCCAGTGCGGGGAACGAGAAACGCTGATTGGTCGTCACCGGCGCCCGGTCCAACGCGGGCGAAAACCATACGATGTCATAGGGGTCGATGAGCAACACCGAGACATAGAGGATCGCCCCCGACCCCATCGCGGCTGCCAGAAATACGTTGAGGAAATTCCGCCAAGCCCTGTCCAATGTCGCACCGCGCCCTTGTTTAGAACTGGAAATAAATAAAATCGTTGTTGGCGCCGCCGCCAACCTTGAGCAGCACGGCAACAAGAACCAAACCGGCGGCGGCGGCGGCGGCTGGTCGCGGACGAATGGCCTCCAAGGCTAGGTGTTGGCTCGTCGGCCCGACCAAAGCGACAGCAGCAACCGCGGCAATCCACCAAAGCTCGCCCTGCATCGCCATACCAGGGCCGCCGCCCCCAAATCCGAACATCCCGCTCAGGACCGATGAAGCCGTTTCGATGTCTGGGGCTCGGAATAACACCCAACCGACAAAGACGACAAAAAAGGTCGCCAGCCAGCTAGCAAAGTCCGGCAACGCAAACCCGGCGCGACTCCAGGCGTGGTTCACGACCAGCGCGGCGCCGTGCAGACCACCCCACAATATGAAATTCCACCCTGCCCCGTGCCACAGGCCGCCAAGCACCATTGTGACCATAGCGGCGATCGCCTGGTTAACAGCACCCCGGCGGCTGCCTCCGAGCGGGACATAAAGATAATCCCGAAGAAATCGCGACAGCGTCATATGCCACCGGCGCCAGAAATCCCGGATAGATGCAGCCCGATACGGCGCGTTGAAATTCATCGGCAACATGATTCCAAAGATCAACGCCATGCCGATGGCCATATCCGAATAACCCGAGAAATCGAAATAGATTTGAAACCCAAAGGCCAGGGCGGCGACCCAGCCCTCGACAAAACCAAGCCCATGGCTGGATGCGCCCGCGAACAACGGATCGGCGATAACGACCAAGCTGTCGGCAATCACGACCTTTTTGACCAGGCCGAAAACCAGGAGAACAAGGCCTCGGCCGATCCGGGCTTCCAATCCTGGCCTAACGGGCGCTTCCCGCAATTGCGGAATCAATTCGTCATGGCGGACGATGGGGCCGGCGATCAGGTGCGGAAAGAAGGACACATAGGTGGCGTAGTCGAGGAAATCGTATCCCTGGGCTCGGCCTCGGCGCAGGTCGACGAGGTATCCGATCTGCTTGAAAGTGAAGAAGCTGATGCCCAACGGCAGAATCAGATTCAAAGGCTGGGGTTGGGCACCGAATAGCCAACCCAACGCGGCGGCGAAGAAATCGACATATTTGAAAGTCCCTAGCAACAGCAAATTTACAGCGATTCCAGCGGGCACCAGGAACCGATAGCCATGACGGCGACCCATCGCAGCGATCGCCCAATTGATGAGAATGGATGCCGTCAGAAGCGGGACGAAACGGAGATCCCAATATCCGTAAAAGGCCAGGGACGCGCTCAGCAGGAATGCCAACCGCAAACGCGCGTGGCTGGCGAGCCCGTAATATCCAGCCAAAGCGATCGGCAGGAAGATCAACAGGAACGGGGGCGAGTGGAACAACATCGGCGTCGGAGTGTCAGGTCATTTCTGTCCGCCGAAACTAAAGCCAACTGAAACTAGGTGGGCTGTGCCTTCCGCACAAGCCTTAGCGCGGCCTCGTTGCCGGTCGGTCTTCCCGTATCACCGGTGAAATCCCGCACAAGCCTCTGTCCTTTCAAACATTACCGAATATAATCCGATACCTGTAGGGGGTGCGCTCAATCATGCCAACCATCAACCAGTATGTAATGCGCCATCTCGTCGGCACGACGGCGTTTGTGACGATGGTTTTGATTTGCGCCATCTGGTTGACTCAATCGCTTCGTTTCGTTGAGTTGATCGTCAACCGCGGCATGTCGCTTGAGGCATTCGGGCAACTGACGCTTTTGTTGATGCCGAGCTTTCTCACCGTCATTGGCCCGATCGCCCTCTTTGTCGCTGTTCTTTTGACCTATAACCGCCTGACAATGGATAGCGAGATCATCGTCCTGCGTTCGGTTGGCCTCGGGCCGGGCGCGCTCGCGCGGCCGGCTTTGATTCTGGCGCTGGCCGCAGTGGTCGCGGTTATGCCCTCAGCCTCTACTTCCTGCCCTGGAGCTACCGCCAATTCAAAGACCTCGAAGTGAGCTTTCGTAGCGACTATTCGGCGATTCTGCTCCAGGAGGGCGTCTTCACCGTCGTCACCGAGGGAGTCACGGTTTACGTGCGCTCGCGCGAACCGGACGGCGAATTGCGCGGCCTCCTGGTTCACGACAACCGGGTGGAGGATCGTCCGGTTACTTTGATGGCCGAAAACGGCGCCCTTATCGCGGATGCGAATGGCTTAAGGGTTGTCATGGGCAATGGCAACCGCCAGCAATTCGACTACGGCGGAGGAAGGCTGTCGCTTTTGAATTTCGACCGGTATACGGTCGATCTCGGCCGCTTTAACAAAGAAATCCAAAATCGTTGGCGCGAACCGCGGGAGCGCTATGTCCACGAATTGTTGTTTCCCGACGATTCGGCGGGCGACCGTTTCTATTTCGACAAGTTGCAGGCCGAGGGCCACAACCGTTTGGTGATGCCGCTCTACTCGTTCGCCTTCACTCTCATTGCTCTGGCGGCCATGTTGTCGGGCAAATTCAACAGGCGCGGCCAGACCCGGCGTGTGCTGGGCGCCATTTTGGCGGTCATCGTGCTTCAGGGAATGAGCATGGGCATTCAAAACGTGGCCGCGCGTTTGCCG
>CAMDRB010000214.1 GCA_945906455.1 Caenispirillum bisanense | reverse complement strand
ACGCTGGATCTCAAGGTGCAGATCGCGACCAACGAGCGCGGCAAGCAGATGGCGGTGCAGCTCGTTCGCCAGATGGGCATGGAGCGCGTTCAGCAATCGATCGAGGATCTTTTAAGCTACACCCGCCGCCGCTTGCAGAACCGGGTTCGCGATATCGCCGACGGCCGGTCGAGTGCCACCGCCTATCTCGACGAGGACGGCCTCGGCGGCGATCCGGTTGCGATCCGCGCCACGGTCGAGGTCAAGGGCGACCGGCTGCACATCGACTTTGCGGGCTCCGGCCCGCAGGCGCGGGGCGCCATGAACGTGGCCAGAAGCGCGTTGCGCGCGACCGTCTATTACGTGGTCAAGACGCTGCTCGATCCCGAGTTGATGCCCAACAGCGGCTTTTTCGACGCCATCGAAATCGAGGCGCCGCTCGGCACCATCGTCAATCCGAAGTTTCCAGGCGCGGTGGGCGCGCGCTCCATCACCTGCAACAAGGTTGCGCGCTCCATCTTCAGCGCGTTCGCCGGCCTGCTTGCGCCCGAGCGCGCCATGGGCGCCGGCCACGACTCGGTGCCCACCATGGTGTTCTCGGGCGAACGCCGCAATCGCGGCACCTTCGTCTATCTCGAGACCATCGGCGGCGGCGCGGGCGCGCTGGCCGACCGCGACGGCATGGATTGCATCCAGGTGCATATGACCAACACCTCGAACCTGCCGGCCGAGGCTCTCGAGTACGAGTACCCGTTGATCGTCGATGAGTACGCGCTGATCGAGGATTCCGGTGGCGCGGGCACGTATCGCGGCGGCGCGGGCATCGCCCGCCAGGTCCGTGCGGTCACTGACGGCATCGTATTTTCCGTGCGCTCGGACGGCCACATCTTGGGCGCGCCCGGAGTGTTCGGTGGGAAAGAGGGGCGCACGGCTCGGCTGGTCCGCAACTTCGGTCGTCCAGATCAGGAAGAGATGCACTCAAAGGCTACGCTCGTCGCGCTCAAGCCGGGTGAGTCCATGCGGCTCGAGACCGGCGGCGGCGCCGGCTACGGCCCGCCCGACAAACGGCCCTTGAATCTGTTGGCGGCCGATATCCGGGGCGGCAAGGTTTCCGTGGCCGCCGCCATACGCGATTACGGCAACGAGCGGATCGCCGCCGCCCTTAAGGCCTGATACCAGAACTCCGAAATGTAAAATCGCACCCAACATTGACCCCACTCCGAAGGCTTCTCAGGGCATTGTCACGTTGTTTGTAGGCTTGCGGTCTGTCCGACGGTTCGTTAGCCAAATGGATGAGAAAAATCGGCACCGTCAACTTACTGCACCAAGGCGTAGCAATTGCGCATCTGGCCCTCCTCGTCATGCTGCGCCGCTGATGCGGGCGATATCTCCCCAAACGGCGGCAGCCTTGGCGCGCAGCGATCGGTATTCGACTGCGGCCATGTTGTGACGGGGAAAGGGGAAGAGGTTGGCGATCGGATCGTGAATTGAGACAAAGCGTTGGAGCTGGCGAGCCGATTTGAACCGCTTCATAATCCGCTCTCGTCGCCTTGTTGGCTGGTGAGAGTTTTCGGCCCGGTTGTTGAGGCCCTTGTGCTATCGGTGTTCGAATTTCATGCTCATTTTATTGCGCGCCGCCCCATAAGACCTGAGCTTGTCGGTGATCATGACCCGAGGCGGACAGGCCTGTTTGCGAATGAGCTTGCGTATAAGCCTTTCAGCAGCGCGCTTGTCACGCCGGCTTTGGACCAGAGCGTCAAGAACAAAGCCGTCCTGGTCAACGGCTCGCCACAACCAATGATGCGTTCCGTTGATCGTGATAACGACTTCATCGAGATGCCATTTATCGCCATATCGAGGTGCGCGGCGGCGGATTTCGTTGGCAAAGGAGCGGCCAAACTTCTCAGCCCATCGTCGCACAGTTTCGTGGCTGACGATGATCCCCCGCATGGCCAGCATATCTTCGACCATGCGCAGGCTGAGTGGAAACCGGAAATAGAGCCAGACCGCAGTGGCTATCACCTCGCCGGGGAAACGGTGGCGACGGTATAAGGGGGCACGAAGCTGTTCCATAACTGCAGCATAGTCGCAATCTCGTCTACCCTCTGTTAAGTTGACGGTGCCCTCGGCATCTCTAACCGCCATCAGCGTGGCCGATAACGTAACAACCGGGCTGAGAACTCCCATCAGCCAACGCGGCGACGAGAACGCAAGATGCAGGGTTTCAAAAGCTAGGAATCAGCCCAGAAATTCCTCTCCACTCACGCCGCCGTCTACAACACCTTCAATCTCCAACGTCATCTGACATCCGCCCGAACGCACCGCGCCTTCCGTGCTGCGGCGATGGACACGTGGCGGACGGCGGTCGAAGCCGCCTGAGAATATGGTGGCCGCCGGCTCATTGCGTTCCGTGTCAAACAACTTGACAATGCCCTCGCCGCTACAGTCTGCTACGGGTTATGAGTCCGGAGCCTAAGGAAGGAGGGCCGTCACATGGAACAAGACATCGAAACCGTTCGCCTTCTCATTCCCGGTCCGGTGACGACGCAGCGCGCCACCAAGGCGCCGATGATGCGCGACTGGGGCTGCTGGGACGCCGAGTTCCTGGCCGTCACCAAGCGGGTTCGCGACAAGCTGATGGCGGTGGCGAATTGCGGCACCAGCCATGTCTGCATTCCGCTGCAAGGCTGCGGCTCGATCGGCGTGGAGGCGGCAATCCTGAGCCTGGTGCCGAAAGATGCCAAGATGTTGGTTCCGGTGAACGGCATCTACAGCAACCGCATCGCCGAGATCTGCACGCGGATTGGCCGCACATATGTCGCGATGACGGTCGGCGAAGGCCATGCGCCGGAAGCGGAGGCCGTGGACAAGGCGCTCGCCACCGACCGCAGCATCACACACGTCGCCATCGTGCATTGCGAATCGAGCACCGGCGTGTTGAGCCCGTTGGGCGAGATCGCGGCCGTCGTCCGCCGCCACGGCCGCAAGCTGCTGGTCGATGCCGTCTCCACCTTCGGCGCGTTCGATCACGACGCGCAGCGACTGGGCTACGACATCTTGGTTTCGACGCCCAACAAGTGCCTGGAAGCCATGCCCGGCCTATCGTTCACGCTGGCGCGGCGCGAAACCGTCGAGGCAGCCAAGGGAACAGTGCCGTCGCTCGGCCTCGATCTGCACGATCAATGGAAGCAGATGGAGACCAACGGTCAATGGCGCTACACGCCGCCGACCCAGGTCGTCGCGGCGCTCGACGTGGCGCTCGACCTGCTCGCCGCCGAAGGCGGTACCGCCAAGCGCCTGCAGCGCTACGAGCGCAACCGCGACGTGCTGGTGGCCGAGATGGGCAAGCTCGGTTTCGTCACCTTGATCCCGCCCGCGCGCCAAGCGCCGGTGGTGATCAGCTTTCGCGATCCCGCCGATCCACACTTCAAGTTCGTCGAGTTCGGGCTCGGCATGCGCCGCCGGGGCTACGTGATCTATCCGAGCCGCCTGACCCGCATCCCGACGTTCCGCGTGGCCTGCATCGGCGCCATCGACGAAGCCGACATCCGCAACGCCGTCCGCGCCATCGACAGCACGATGAAGGAGATGGGCGTGACCGATTACACGCCCGCCCAGGCCGCCTGACGGCGCGGCTCAGGGCACCCGAACGGCGGCGCCCGATCTGATGCGATGAACTGCTCAACGGTGAGATCTTCTACAGCCTCACCGAAGTCAAGGTGCTGATCGAAGCTTGGCGACTGTAAAAGCCGGAGCAATAATCCCTCACTGAAGCGGCCAATTTGTTTGGCTGCGCCGGAGCAAAACTGCGGCAGTTAGAGTCCTCTGCGTGAGTCGGCAGGGGGCGGGGGATGAAGACAGT
>CAMDRB010000213.1 GCA_945906455.1 Caenispirillum bisanense | reverse complement strand
CGACACGCATCCCCAGTCGTCCCACCCTGCGCCAGCACGATCTCTGCCTCACGCAGCTTGCCGATAATCTCCTCCAGCCGGTGCCTCTTGCCCATTTCTCTTCTCCTTCATGGTCCAGACTAAAATAGTCGATGGACCACTCGGAAGGGGGCAGATCACTTGAAGTTCGAGCGCCGTGCGGCCGCCGACGACGAGCGGATATTCAAGAAGCGTTTGAAGGGAGATAACAACTTGCTGCCAGTTCAAGGAACCGCGTGGTCGGCGATAGACGCTGCGAACCGGCTGCTCCAACCAACCGGCACTGCGGTATTGGCTGCGAAGGGACGTTGAATAGCCGCGCTTTCTGAGCCATGCGGCATCAACGATCAGCCCCTCCGGGAGACCCTGTTCCAATTGGTTTAACTTGTTGTCTATTCGCTTAGTCATACTTAGCAATATGGCATATTTGTAAACCAGAGGCTAGTTTACAAATCATTCCAGCCGCTAAGTTTAACTTAGGCTTCTACGGAAACTATAAACCACAAGCACCCCGGCGCACGCGAGGCTCGGCGTCACCCGGCAGCCGCTGCTTGAAAATTAGGGTCTAGTAGAGTGCGCCAGTTTCTCTAGGCTCGCGTCACTCGCCAACAGAAACTAGGCGTGACCCTAATTAGTCTTATCCGCCTTCGCTGCGCCGCTTGAGGCCGGCGGCTTCCAGATCCAGATAGCGATTATTGAGGGTCCTGCAAAGCCGCGCGACGATTCCGCCGAAGAAGCCGGTGAACGCGAGGCTCAGGCTCACGCGGCAGCCGCTGGGGATGGGTTCAATCCAGTGCCGGGCCGTGACCAGAACGCCAGGCCCGCCGGTTGTCGAGGTGAAGCTTCGCCCCTCAATGACCTCGACAACCGTCCAGACGGCCGGCGGCAATTTCGGTTGGCGAATTTCCAATTTACTCCCGGCCGCGAGCGGGCCGCTACCGAGCCGGCGGATAGATGTGACCGAGGCGGTCCACTCCGCCCAGCGCTCGACATCGCGCATGACGTCCCAAACGCGCGCGGCAGGCGCGGCGATGTCGATCGTTCGGCTGAACCCGGCTTGTTTACCGGTCATAACGCGCGCTCGGATAAACCAAAAAGTTAGGGCAAGCATGGCGATCTGGAAATCGCGCTGCTTGCCCTAGCCTATAACCGAAGCGCTTCATGAGGCCGGTGAAAGCGGCGCGCGCCTTCAGCTCCCTCAATTTTTAGCGCGTTACTCCTCGAGCGGATTGGCGCGCAGCTGCAAGTGAACGAACTGCGGTCCCAGACCTTCTTCGCCGCCTTCCTGGTGGTGGCCGGAGGTCATGGCATAGGCACCCCAAATACCCTTGCCTTTCCAGCCGCCGTTCGGATCGTCGATGCGGCCGTCAAGGCCGCGGCCGAAGAAGCCGCGCGGATAGGGCACGCGGAAGGTCAGCGGCTTACCGGTGTCCGGCATCCAGGCGATCATCGAGTCCGAGTTGGACCCAGGCGCCATCGGGATGTCCTTGCCCAAGCCGAAGGTGTCGTAGAGGTCGAGCCAGTTGAGATAGAAGTGCTCGGCCGAAGCGGTGGTGTTGCCCAACTTCGGACCGGGGGCTTCGAAGAACGACCAGCCTTCGGGGCAATGCTGACCCGTGGCCGTCGGGCCGCGCATCACTTTGCACTTGCCGCGGTCGAACCGACCGAGCTGGCCGCTGTTGAAGCTGACGTAAGCGATGCCCTTCGAGTCCACGGCGACGCTTTTGCCGGCGTAGGCGGCGTATTCGTCACCCTTCTTGGGCGGCTCGTAGTATTCGCTCTTGCAGGTTTCCGGCGGATTGCTGCCCTTTTCGAAACGCACGATGCCCGTCGGGAACGGATTGGTTTTGTAAAGCCAGGCCGAGTTGTCCTTCGGGTTGATGTCCATGCCGTAGGGGAAGCCGGTGATGCGCGTATCCTTGTTGACATCCGGCTTCTGGGCGTCGCCGATCGCGGTCGCGTCTTCACCCGAGACGCGCATCTGCGCCGGCTGGTTCCACTGCGTGCGGTCCGGCGTGATGCTGCCGTCGGCGCGCGCCGTTACCTTGGTGTCGAGCACCATCGGGCACCAGCCCTGCGACTTGGCGTCGTCGCCGGTCTCATCCCAGGTCTTGGTCGCCACCCAGCCGACGACATTGACGTCGCCGGAGAACACCAGGGTGTCTTCCTTGTCGTACTCGAAGCCCAGGTGATGGATGCCAAAGCAGTTGACGATGGCCTTGGTCTGCTCGGTGGCCGGATCGACCACCAGGATGCGCTTGTCGCCGGTACTGCCCTTGATCGGGTAGTACTTGGCGAACTTATTGCTCGGATCGGCGCAGAAGGCGGCGCGCTGTTCTAGCGGCAACGGCTCCGGCAGCGTGTACTGGCCGGTGTCGGTGATCCAGACGCGGCCCTTGCCGTCCAACATCGGGTTATGCGGATAGACGTTGAGCTGGTCCTTGCCGGGCAGCGCCGGAAGCTTGATTTCACCGGCGACATGGTTCACCGGATCGAGATACTCAAGATGCCCGGTGGTCGGCGCCACGGCATAAACCAAACCGTTGCCGTTGACCGTTGGGTTGCGCTTATCGGTGGTGATTTCGTCGTGCAGCGCGCGGCCGAAGGCGAAGTCCCAGACCGTCACCACGAGATTGCGCTCAACACCTTCCGGACGCGGCGGGGCCGCCGGCGATTCCTTGGCCGCGCGTTGGGTCCAGTCGGCGAAGGTCTGCAGGCCTCGTTGGCCGAGACCGGACATGCGGTTTTGCATGCTGA
The DNA here is from genome assembly GCA_945906455.1 of Caenispirillum bisanense. Taxonomy (GTDB): domain Bacteria; phylum Pseudomonadota; class Alphaproteobacteria; order Rhodospirillales; family Rhodospirillaceae; genus SHVO01. The sequence continues at coordinate 1,069 of CAMDRB010000213.1, read as the reverse complement.
TCGAAATGCCCTGACCGTGGTTGCCGACGAGGGTGTCGCCTACGGGGCGCGCGACTTTCAGGCGCTCGGCCCAACCTTCGACGGAGTTGTCGGCTAACTTGCGCACAGCGGCAGTCCCCAGCTGATGGCAGAGCATGCAATCCGACTTGAGCTGGGAAATATATTCTTGCTGGGTTCTAAATTTTGGCGGAATGCCGTTGCCCTTGGGGCCCGTACCCGGGAATTCGCCGGCCGCCGGGATGTTCATGAGCGATAGCCAGTAATTGGATGGATAGTATTCGGCGGCCGCGGCCGCGTTCGGCGCCATCACCGCCTTGAGATTGAGATTGCTGCCCGGCGTCGCATCCACCTTCGGGGAATCGACCAGACCGTAGCCGCGCACCCACACTTTGTATTTGGCTTTGGGCAATTCGGGCAGCAGATAGCGGCCTTGATCGTCGGTGATGACGATTTTTATCAACCGCGTTTTAAAGTCCAGGGTTTCGGCGATCACCCAGACGCCGGCCTCGGGACCTTTGGCGCCGGTCACCACGCCGGTCACGACATTCGCCGAGACCTTCGCCGCGGCGGCGGCAGCGTCCCGGTCCGCAAACATCACGCCCGCGCCTAAAGCGACAAGGGCCGCGGTCCTCAGGAGCGCGCGTTTATTAATTTGTAGAGTCATCTTGATTCCTCCCTCATTTAATTGGTAATTCGCCGCACAGTTGTCCCCGCAGACCTGGTGAACAACCCTGCCCGGATCATACACAATATCCTTGGCAGTTGCCGCGCTCAATATGCCGTGGACCGAGAGAATATAGGTCGGCGCGCGGGAGTCTAGCGGTTTGCTGATAAACCCGAGAAACCACGGCGATTTGCGCCCATGATACGCCGGGCTTCGGTTTGATCGCGTTTTTTCGGTGGATTTACAGCCATTTTTCTCACTTTCAGCGCTGGTTGGAGGGACTCCGACTATGTTGTCAGTAGCTTTGGAATTCGGCACGATGCCCTAGTGGATCGAATCTAACACTTGGTGCCCGCGTTTGACTGCGGCGATGATTTTGTTTGGGTCTTTGGTCCAGGTAAAGGG
>CAMDRB010000212.1 GCA_945906455.1 Caenispirillum bisanense | reverse complement strand
GGGCTAGCGTCGCCAGGAACAACACAATCAACGTCATCATGACCAGGCGATAGGGAAGCAGCCTAGGTTTCATGGGGTTAATCGGTTTACGGTCCTGCCAATAGCAGAAGCCGAACAAAACAAGTTCGGCGACCAGCAAGCCGAGGGTGACGCTCAGACCCATATAACGCTACTCTGATCGAACAATAGGATTGATGGCACCGCGAAGTTCCCGGGCTATTTGTCAGGGGCGCCAGGAGGCGCGGGCCGGATCTCCGGATCGCCCTCCTCCCGGGCAATTACACCTTCTTGGAGGAGGCTCAGCAAGCTGAATTGAGCGATTTGCGACTTCAGCTTGACGCCCTGCCGCGCACAGAAGCCCGACTTTTGATCGTCCTTATCCAGGCCGCCCAGGCCGTAGTAATAGGCGTATCCCAATTCTACGAAAGCTTCGGCTGAGCCGCCGTCGGCGGCCTTCGCGAAAAAGGGTAAGGCGGACTTCCAGTCCTCGCCCGCTCCGCCCCGGCCTTTGGCGAGCATCTCGCCGGTCCAAAATTGTCCGTGGGCGCTTCCATGCGTGGCCGCGCGGCGGAACCAATCGAGTGCTTTCGCTTCATCCTTGGGCGCGCCCTGGCCGTTGATATAGGCAACGCCCACGAGGAATTCCGCGTGGCTGCTCTGCTTTTCCGCGGCAGCTTGAAATAGCCCGAGAGACTTGTCCATGTCGGCTTGTGGGGGCACATACTCCTTGGCATTACCCGGCGCATCTCCCGCCAAACCTGCCGGCCGCTTGTATCCCGGCGTATATCTCATTCCGAGCAGGACCATGGCGTCGGTGTTGCCGTCCGCGGCCAAAGTCGCCAATTCCTCGAGACCTCGCTTGTCGAGTTCCTCGTTATAGTACGATTGGTATTGTGCTTTGGCTGGTGAACATAGATTGGCGGCGACAGCGGCGTGGATTTCCGGCGGTTGACCGGACGGTGTCACAGGCGGCCGATCGACGCAGGCCGACAAGAATGCCGAGAAGCCGCCGCCAAGAAGCGCCCATAGAATTGCCTTGGAATTGTTCATCGCTCGATCTCATACCTAGGGTTTCGGAAGTTGATTGCGCCGCGCCGTTCTACTGCGGAGGCGCCTCACTGGGTGCCTGGTTGTTGACGGCCTCGTCCGCTTTATCGTGTGCCCAGTCGCCTAACCGCATCTTAAAGGCGTCACGAACCGCGCGCGCGGTTTCCGGGCCGTCGATGATATACGGCGTTAGAAGAATGATCAGTTCGGTTCGGGTGAGCGAGTTGGACTGGTTCTTAAATAGATATCCCAGAATTGGAATATCCTTGAGATAGGGCACGCCGGAATCGCCCGAGTTGAAATTCTCGGTAATCAGTCCTCCCAACAGCGCCGTCTGTCCATCACTCAACGACAGAGTTGTTTGAATGCTCCGCTGTTGGATGATCGGACTGTCGACCTTTGAAATATTGTTGGCCGACGCCGAACTGACTTCCTGCGATATCGTTAGCTCCACCCGGCGGCTGGAATTGACCGTCGGCTTAATGTTCAAGGTAATGCCGGTGCTCCGATATTGTACGTCTTGAAGAAGGGTGCTGGTTCCGCCCACCGTTCCGGCCGGCGCGGTCTGCTGGGTGGTGATAATCGGCACCTGGCTTCCGACTTGAATATTCGCCTCTTGACCACTGGTGGTCACGAGCCGCGGCGTGGAAAGGATGGTGACCCGCGAATTGCCGGCGAGGGCGCTGATGTCGGCGGTAATTTGCCCTTGGTTTCGCAGGAGAGTCGCAAACAGGCCAGTCTCCGACCGGATAGTGCTGCGGTTGAGAGCCGATTTTGCACCATCGTTAAAACCTAGAACCACCCCTAAGGATTCGTTCTCGGCGAGTGTAACTTCCGCCACAGTCGCTTCGATCATCACCTCGAGCGGCGCCAGGTCCATCTGTTCCACCAGATTGCGGAATTGCGCATATTCTTCCGCCGTACCCTGGAAGATGATCGCGTTGCGCGATTCATCGACGATCACGCGCTGTTTGGCCACGGGCTTGGCCTGCATCAATTGCGCTTGCTGACCAGGTGTCGGCGGCTGAACCTGCGCTGCCGCTCCGCCCGCGACCTCCTGGCCGAGAATCTGCGCCACGAGATCGGCGACCTTCCGTGCCGAGGCGTTCTGGACTTGATAATAATAGATGCCTTGCGTGTTGATGGTCTGCGATGGCTGGTCTAAATCGATCGCCCACTGCAAGACGTGCCGCATGGTTGTTTCGTTGGTCGAGAAAACAATGATCGTATTTAGGGCCTCGATCGGAATCAATTTAATCGCTGCGGTTGCCGTCCCCCCCAGAGCGATATTGTAACCTTCGGCGACGAGTACGGTGACCAGCTGATCGGCCAGTTTGGCAGCACTCCAGTAGGCCGGCGTAATCTTCAAGCTGTGATTGCCGGCCATGTAGGGCTGATCGAGAATCTCGATAGTTTCGAGGGCGGCGCTGATGTCTTCGCGCTTGCCCATCAGAAGCAATCCATTGGAGTTTCCGACCCCGGCGAATTTGACGCGGTCCCTGAGGGCAAGTTCCAGCCAAGTCTGCATATAACCGCTTGGCACGTTGTGCAGGGGCGTAAAGAAAAAGATTGGGCGCTGATCGCCCGGCACGCTGGAAAGCGCGCGCGAACGGACGATTTGCGGAACGTCCTGCCTGGCAGTCGAGGCCTCGATGATTCGGTAGACGTTGTTCTGATAGACGACCGTGAGCCCATAGTTGGCAAGGACCTCGGTGACCAGGCGGTAGAATTGATCGGGCGGGATGGGCTCCGCCGTGCGCAGGGTGATTAAGCGTTCCTGCTTGGTCACGGCGGCGTCGATCTCGAAGGTAACTTTCAGCAATTCGCCGAACACGGTGTTCACGAAGGCCGGCACCTTGATGCCTTCGAAATTGACGCCGATATTTTCGCCCGAGAGTTTTGGGGGCGTCGAGCTGGAAAAGGGTTCAGCCAAGGTGCGGCTTAGGGGCGGGGCTAGGCCTGGGGATGAAGTCAGGCTATTGGGCGTTTCCTCTTCGCCCGTCATGAGGGTGATCTGGTCCTGCTGGGCGGTTTTTGTAATATTCAAGGGCTCCGGCAGGCGGGGCGATGAGTTCCCGGCGCAGCCGGCAACGGCGCTCGCCAATACCACCATCCATGTCCGCCCGAATCGGACGAAGCTTGAGTCTTTGGGTTCATTCTTGAGCATGAACTTTTACTACTTCCCTGACTGAAACAACTTTATCTCTTGTTGATCGCCGGCGACATCGATCTGTAAAGAGCCATTGCCGACGGCGACGATTATTCCTCCGTTCGGCAAGACATCGCCGGGCACCGAACGTTGAACGCGCCCGCTATCCCCTAACAAAATAACCGCTGCGTACGTTTTCCCTGTTCGGACCGTGCCGAGGAAGGCCCAGGTTTGCTGAGCTTTTACTTCCGGTTTGGCGGCGGTCGTCGTCGGCTTCCTGCCGTCCCAAATATCGAGCCCGGCGAAGAGGGCGCGTTCGGGCCCGGCATGGTACGGCGACCAATTGGGAACCGACCAGGTTTCTTTCAAGTTGGGATTGTCGACCGCTCCGGTCGCCTGAAAATATCCATTTGCCCACCCGAGCAGGCCAAAGAAAAACACGGCGGCTGCGTGCGGAAAAAACGGCCTGGCCGTCGGCAGGTAAAGTCGATAAATCGCCAACATCCGCTCGATCATGGCTTAGCCTTCGCGCCGACGTTGCTTTCGCCCGTGCGGATAAAGGTAGAAATATCCATTTCAATACTGCTATTGAGCCCCGCCCTAACAATCACGCGGTCGACAACGATTAATTTATCGGCCTCGGCGATGTCCGCCAGGATTTGCACGATCACCG
>CAMDRB010000211.1 GCA_945906455.1 Caenispirillum bisanense | reverse complement strand
CAAACAGCACATGCGCGCAGCCATGGCACGCAGCTTAGATGCCGTTCACGACGCCGTTGCCAATGCGCTCGACGCCGTCACGCCAGCCGAATGCAGCAACTACATCCGCAACTCAGGTTACGCAGCTACCTAAATGCAAACCGCTCTAGGTCTCGGCGCGTAGGGCTTTGTCCTGCCGCCCGCCGCCCGCCGCCCGCCATTGTCGGCAAGGCGGCAGGGATAAAAGCGCGTGGCCTATTTCGCCGCCGCCGGGGCGGCAGCCGGTGCCGGTTTCGGAGCCGGTGGCGCCTTCGGCGGCTCGGGCGCCGGGTTGGCGACCCACAACAGGCGAACCTTAAACAACAAGGTCGAGCCGCCCGGGATTGGGCCGCGATCCTCGGGACCATAGGCCATGGCGGACGGGATCACGAATTCCCAGGTCTCGCCTTCGCGCATCATCGGCACGCCCTCTTGCCAGCCTTCGATGACGTTTTCCAATTGGAACGTCGCCGGCTCGTTGCGTTCGTAGGAGCTGTCGAATTTGCGGCCGTCGATGAACGTGCCTTCGTAGTGGACCGTGACGATGGTGCCGGGCAGCGCCTTCGGGCCCTCGCGGGTGGATTTTACGACACGATATTGAAGGCCCTTGGCCGTGGCTTTCCAGCCGGGCTTCTTTAGGTTCTGGGCCAAGAAGTCAGTCTGCGGCATGGTTGCGGGTCCTTTCGCGGCCGGTGCGTCTGCGGCCCGCGCTGGGCCCGTTAGAACGAGTGATAAGCCCGCGGCTGCGAATACGAGCGCGGCGATGCCAAGACGATACTTCATGAACGGCTCCCTGCCTGTAAGATCGGCTAGAGTAATATCTGAAAACGACGGCAACTCAACCGGCTGTTTTGCCAGCGGCAATATCTCTGAAAAATAAATGGTAGCAATGGTTTATGACCAAACAGCGAAGAGTCGCGGGCAAACCCGCCGCTTCTTCGGTTGCGCCATCTAGAGCGATTGAGTATAGAACGGCCTCGTTTTTCGACCGCGCCCGAGGCCACCCGTTGCGTGGCGCCACACCTAAGGATACCGAATATGAAAGTGCGCAATTCGCTCAAGTCCGCCAAGTTGCGCGACAAGAACTGCCAGATCGTCCGCCGCAAAGGACGGGTCTATCTTATCAACAAGAAGAACCCGCGCTTTAAAGCGCGCCAGGGCTGATCTCAAGATCAGCCCTTGCGACTGGGAGGCACTTCAGACCGCGGGCAACTATGTCCCGCGGTTTTTTATTGCCAGCGGTTTCTAGAGAGAATACTGCGCGATCAGCATTCCCACCGGCGCGGTCGTCGGGTTGTGCCAGGCGTGCATGGCGTTGCGCATGACCAGGAGATCGCCGGTCTTGAGAGTCACTTCGCCTTCATCCAGGACGACAATGAGTTCGCCGTTGGCGATCAGCACATAGCTCAGCGTTGATGTCCGGTGCATGCCTTCCGGCTTGGCACGGTTGAGCGGGCCTTTGGCGGGTTGGATGGCGGTATAGTAGAAGCGTGATACGGCCGCCGGTTGACCGGTTGCGGGCCGGGTGGCGGGAAGTACCACGTTCGGATCGCCCGGGCCGCCGGCCCCTAAGTGTTCTTCAGCGCTGGAGCGCCAGATCTCGCCGTACTTAATTTTCTCGTCCTTGAGGACGTAGGATTTTCCTTTGGCGTTATTGCCGGTGACAACGCGGCGAAAGCCATCGCCCTTTGGGTCGGTCAGCGCCATCGCCTCGGCTGCCATCGCCTCGGCTGCCATCGCCGGGTGATCTGTGCCGAATACTCCGGCCGTGATGACCGAGCCGGCGACGGTTGCGCTGCCCCAGAGCGATTTTCGCAGCAGCGTGCGCCGTCCGAAGGCGACCAGTTCCTCGCGGGCTTCGGACAAAGTCTGGGCAATTTTCGACATTCAATCCTCCTAGATTTTCTAGCTCGCCTTGGTTTCCCCGCCGATCCAGACCACGCGGACCATGTTGGTCGATCCGACTTTGCCGAAGGGCATCCCGGCGGTGATCACCAAAGCTTGGCCGTCCTTACCGATCCCGCAGCGCTGTGCGCCTTTGACGGCAACGTCGCCGATGTCGTCCACCGAGTGGATGAAATCGCCGACCAAGGCATGCACGCCCCAAACCAGACCCAATCGGCGGCCGGCGTTGAGGCTGGGTGTGATGCACAGGATCGGAACGTCGGGGCGCTCTTGCGCGGCGCGCAAGGTCGTCGAGCCCGATGACGTGAACGTGACAATGGCGGCAGCTTCGAGGGTGTGGGCGATTTGCCCGGCGGCGGCGGTAATGGCGGCCGGGAAGGAATGTTCGGTCTGACCTAAGCCAGCTTGCATTAAATCCAGATAGTGCTCGTCGCTTTCGACCTGGCAGACGATCCGGTGCATGGTCGCGACGGCGCGCACCGGATACAGCCCGGCGGCGGTCTCGGCCGACAGCATCACCGCATCGACGCCGTCGTAAATCGCGGTCGCGACGTCCGAGGCTTCGGCGCGCGTTGGCATCGGCGACTTGATCATGCTCTCGAGCATTTGCGTGGCGACCACCACGGGCTTGCCGCGTTTGCGGCAGGCGCGGACGATGCGTTTTTGCAGAACCGGGACTTGCTCCAGCGGCATTTCGACGCCCAGGTCTCCACGGGCAACCATGACGGCATCCGAGAGATCGACAATGGTCTCCAGTTGATCGAGCGCGGCGGGCTTTTCAAGCTTGGAGAGCACACCCGCTCGCCCGGCCACGGCGGCGCGCACTTCGGCCACGTCCTCGGGGCGTTGCACGAACGAAAGTCCCACCCAGTCCACGCCTTGCGACAAACCGAATTGCAGGTCGGTTTTATCCTTCTCGGTCAGCGCCGGGATCGGCAGCGTGACATCGGGCACGTTCACGCCCTTGCGGTCGGAAATAACTCCGCCAATAATCACCTCGGTCTCGGCGAAATCCCTGCCACAGGACTTGACCCGCAGGCGCAGGTGGCCGTCGTTCACGAGCAAGGTCGCGCCGGACTTCAGGGCGGCGAAGATCTCAGGATGGGGCATGCAGACGCGCTCTTCGCTGCCCGCGGTCGGGTCGAGGTCGAGGCGGAAATTGGCGCCGGGCCGCAAGACCACTTTGCTGTCTTTGAAAGTGCCAACCCGGAGTTTAGGACCTTGCAGGTCCATCAGAATTGTAATCGGGCGGCCGGTGGTTTTTTCCAGCGCACGGATCGCGGCGATCGAGGCGGCGTGGTCATCGTGGGAGCCGTGGCTGAAGTTGAGGCGGAAAACGTCGGCCCCGGCTTCGTAAAGCGCGGCAATGGTCTCCGGGTCCCGGCTGGCGGGGCCGAGAGTGGCGATAATCTTGGCGCGGCGGCCGCGATGCAGGGGTTTGAGGTCGGTCATGGCGGAAGCCTACACGGCACGATGCACTTAGTGTGAGGCAAAGTGGCGTTCCCGGGGTTCAATTGTGCAATGCACAATAGAGCATGCGCTGCACAATAGATGCGGGCCATTTTTGCAACAATTTTCAAGAAAATGTGCCGGGAGACGCGCGCGGGCCCGGTTGCACCTTCACCTGCGCCGTGTCCTGAGCAAAGCTGCCCGCGACAAATTTGCAGCCATGCGCTGTCGTATATGCCGGCACGACACCTGCCGGAGGGGGAAGCCGGGCGGTTTCATAAAGGAAGCCGCCCGGTTCTTTTTTTGCCCAGCCCGCACTGGCCCGCTGCGCCTGTCCCAGCGTCCCATTTCCCGGGCTCAAGGAATTTGGGACAGGGCTGTTTTACCCTGGTCTTGAGAGAAAGAGAGGAGAGAGAGAATCCTAATTTTCTATACGCGAGGCTGTCCCATTTTTCGCAAGCCCAGGAAATGGGACGCTGGGACGCGTCCCACCGTCCC
>CAMDRB010000210.1 GCA_945906455.1 Caenispirillum bisanense | reverse complement strand
CGATTGCGATGGCGTGGGCTTCGCTTGCCTTTCTCGGCGTGCCTTGGCTCGGGTCGGGGGACCTGTACGCCTTTGGTTTGGTGTGTGTCTTGACCGGCATCGCCTTGGGCGCCGACATGACGCTGCCGGCGGCCATCCAGGCCGATGTCATCGATCTGGATACACTCCGCGGCGGGAGACAACGAACCGCGCTCTATTTCGCGCTGTGGAGCATGGCCACGAAGCTCGCCCTGGCGCTCGCGGTCGGGATCGCCTACCCGCTTCTGGACCTCACGGGATACCAACCTGGGGGAACCAACGATTCAGACGCGCTTGGAGTGTTGACCGCGCTTTACTGCCTGGCGCCGGTCACATTTAAGGTCGCGGCCATAACTCTGGTCTGGAATTTCCCGCTCGACCAGGCACGACAGGCAAAGATCCGCCGGCGGCTCGAAGCGCGCCCGGCGCAAGGGTCAGAAATTCACCCTTAGGCCGGCCTTGAAATAACTGGCCGTGGTGTCGTCGTTACTGCCTTGGCCGTCGAAAACAACCAGATAGCGATAGCCTGCGGTCAATTTCGTCGTGGCCGACAGCGGAAAGGCCAGGCCGATTTCCCCATGGGTCATCACGCTCGTTTCTTCATGCCCAGGGGCGGTCACCGACACACCGTTGATCGTACCTTGCGCCCGAGGCACATCGCTGCGGGCGATGCCGAGACCGCCGCCAACATAGGGGACCACGGCCATGCCTATTGGAACGTCGTAAAAGGCGTTGATCGTCAGCGTATAGAAAAAGGAATTGTCGTCGCCTTGGCCGACGCTGCCGCTGCCGGAATTGAGGCTGTCGATCGGCGCGCTGGCGTAGCCCAACTCGACTTCGGAACGAAAACCGCCACCCCAATCGAGGCCAAGCGCCAGAGTCAGCGCGTAATTCGCATCAAAGCTGACGGAATAGGGCACGCCATTGGCCGTGCCGTCGGTATCGTGAGGAACAAAGACGCCGCCGGCGACACTGAAATAGTCGAGGCGATTCTGCGCCGATGCCGGCGTTGATACCGTGCCAGCAAGGGCAAGAAATCCGCCGATCAGGAATGCAAAACGCAGCATGTCGTGCCCCCGCTTCCTTCGTGTTTGGTGAAGACCTAGCGCAACGGTTTGCCCCCGTACAATCAAGCCGGTCGCCGCCCTACAGCCCGGTTGCACGTTTTAGAATTGGAAAGTAAAGCCGATAGGGCAGGCACCGCAGCGCCTTCAGCAGCAAGGCGAATCGGCGCGGAAAGGTGATTTCAAAGCCGCCCGATGCCAGGCCGCGCACCAAGCGGTCAGCAGCATCCTCCGCCGACATCAGAAACGGCATGGGGAACGGATTTTCATCGGTCAGCGGCGTCTTCACAAAGCCTGGATTGACCAATGACAGCCTTATGCCACAGCGGTCCAGATCGAATTTCAGCGCCTCGCACATATTGATCAGCGCTGCCTTGGTCGCCCCGTAGGCGGCCGCCGTCGGCAACCCACGATACCCGGCGACCGAGGAAACGACGGCGATGTGGCCACCGCGCCGCTCCACCATGCGCGGCAGCAAGGCGGCAATTCCATTGACCACACCCATGACATTGACCTCATGAAGGCGCCGGAAAATCGCCGGGTCAAAGGTCGCGACCGAAATCGGCAGGTGGGTACCGGCATTGAGCACGGCAAGCACGATTGGGCCATTGCGGGCTTCGATGGCGATCGTCGCGGCCCGCATGCCTTCTTCATCGGTGACGTCGAGGGGCATGGGATCGATGCTGCCCGGCACGCCCGCCGCTTCCCTGGCGAGATCGTCGAGGGCGACGTCGCCACGGGCGCTGGCGGCCACACGCCAGCCATCCCGCGCAAGACGCAAAGCGAGAGCGCGGCCGATGCCGCTCGATGCGCCCGTGACCCAAGCGCAACCGGTGGAAGGCGGCGGCAGCGTTGCGGTCACGGCTCTTGTCCTTGCGGTGGAACGGGGAGAAGGGGAGGCGCCGATTAGAGGCGCACGTACTTTATGTCTTGGCCCCGGATTTCAAATTGAATCTTGACCCAGACGTCTTGGGAATACCACAGGTTCAGATCAAGGTCGCCGGTCATGCGATAGCGGCGGGCATCGCCGGGGGCGCCCGGCGCCGGATTTTTGTCGGGACCCATCTCCGTGACATCAACTTTGGAGATTTCGCCGGTTTGTGTGTTGAGGAGGTTCTTCTGGTTCACGGTCGCGATGTTCCAGTAACTGGCTGGAATCAGCCCGCCGGGAACAACGAGCTGGTTCGCCGGGGTATTCACGACCGCCTTGTCGCCGTCGGCGCGGCACGAGACCCGGTAAGGCGTGCCGTCGTCATCGGTCTTGGTGTCCAGCGACACCAGGCGCTCGCCACGCCAGATTTCGGTGTTGTGATGCACATAGCGAAATAGGGTCAGAAACCCGAGCTGGTAGCGGAGTTCAATGTCGATCTCAACCTTCAATTCATCGCCGTTTTCGGTAAAGACCACGCTGTGTTTACCGAAGTCGCTGCCGTTGCGAAGGACGAGGAAATCCAGGCGACGTGTTTGCGGCACGGAGGCAAGCAGCCGCCGTGACCGACGCTGATCGGTCTGCGCCCACACATCCTTAGGCGCGAGAATCGAGCCAAGGGCCCCTGCTGCGGTGCACAAAAAGCGACGGCGCGACGACGAATCGGGGACCGGCGCAACACATAGCCGCGCAGCCTCCCTCAGATTTTCTCTTTCGTCGTTTGCCCTTCTCTCCACCGCGATCTCGTTGGTCCCGTACGCCGAAGACCTCGGCGCAATAGCCGGAGAACAATGCGCAACCGAAGCAATTGTAACAAATCGTGATCGAATGTCGACAATTGACGTTGCGGCGGGTCCGTAATAACCCTTGACGTTCACTCGACAAAACAGGGGTTGCCCATGGAATCGCGTCGGCCCGGAACGTTCGCCTTGCGCGCATTTCTTCCGCTGGTTGGTGCCAGTCTGTTTGGAAGCTCGGCCGAAGCCCACCTTTTGGGCGCTCATGGCGCGGCGGCGGCGGGAGGATTCGCGCATCCCTTCGTCGGCCTCGACCACCTCGTGGCGATGGTCGCGGTCGGGGTGTGGGCGGTGCAGCAAGGCGGGCGCGCTATGTGGGCCGTCCCCGCTTCCTTCGTCGGTGCGGTGACGATCGGCGGCGCCTTCGGCCTGGTTGGGGGCACCCTGCCCGCAACCGAGTCGGTCATCGCCGGTTCGCTAATCGTTCTCGGCCTTCTGGTCGGGCTGGCGGTGCGCCCGGCGCCTTGGATCGCGGCCTGCATCGTCGGCTTTTTTGCGCTGTTTCACGGTTATGCCCATGGCGGCGAATTGCCGGTGGCCGCCGCGCCTTGGCAGTACGCGCTTGGGTTCATCGTCGCGACCGCCACGCTGCATGGCATCGGCATGCTCGGGGGTCTGGCGCTTGGCGCCAAACCCCTTCTGCGTTGGGCTGGTGCCGGCGTGACCGCCGCGAGCCTGATGTTTGTTCTCGGAGCCTATTGATCGGGACACACCCATGAGGCCGAGTGGCGAGCGGCGGGCCTCCGCGTTGCCGCAGGCGGGTGTGACGCCACGCCAATCGCCTCGCGGCCGGCGTTCGCCATTCCCAAAAGACAGCCACGATCACAAGGCTTGTGTCTCCACCGCGGTTGCCGCGGCCGAGGCCTATTGCGGGCACCGGCGCCAACGCCTCACGCCGATGCGCAAACGTGTGCTGGAAATGGTGTGGCACGGTCATAAGCCGGTCGGCGCCTATGCGCTTTTGGACGGTCTTCTCGAGGAAGGCCACCGCGCGGCGCCGACGACGGTCTATCGCGCCTTGGATTTTCTTCTCGGGCTGGGGCTAGTGCACCGCATTGCGTCACTCAACGCCTTCGTGGGCTGTCCTCATCCGGGCCAGCCGCATACCGGGCAATTCCTCATTTGCGAGGCCTGCGGCAGCGCCGAGGAAATCGACGATGACGGCATCGCCCAGGCGGTGCGGCGGGGGGCC
>CAMDRB010000209.1 GCA_945906455.1 Caenispirillum bisanense | reverse complement strand
GGTCGTGCCGGTAAGCGAGGCCGAGCGCAGCGTCAGCGTGCGGCCCGAACCTGCGCCAGGCGTTTCGTCGACGGCAACGCCCAGTTCGGCCAGCAGCCGGGCCATGCTCTCAATGTCGGCGACGCCCGGCAGGTTGACGAGCCGCAGGTTGTTTTCGGTCAACAGGCAGGCGGCCATCAGGGGCAGCGCGGCATTTTTTGCGCCACTGATTTGGATTTCACCAACCAGCGGGCGGCCGCCGAGAATACGGATGCGGTCCATGACAGGCTCGAACTCCGAACGCGCCAGGGGCGCAAGAAGCCGTTATGTAACCGCCCCGGCGGCACGCCCACAACAACAAAACCCGGGGGAGCGACCGCACTGCGCCCCTGGCTTACCGACCGCCGCGCGCCGGTCCGAAAGGGCTGTCGGGAATTTCATCGCCCGCGGCGGGGTCCTCGCCCGCTTCATCGCCGGCGGCAGACGTTTCAGCGCGGGCCGCGATCTGACGCTTGCGCCGCTTCAGGTTGTCGCGGAGCGCCTGGGCACGGCGTTCGGCCCGTTCGCGCTCGCGCCGAAGGGCGGTGGGATTCACCGGACCCGTCTTTTGAGGATCGCGGCCGGTCACGACGACGACGGGGATGCGACGCACAGAATCTTCATGGCGGTGACCCTGTGCGACGCCTGGACAGGGGTCAAGCCCTCTCAAAGCCTTTGGTAGCGGGAAACTCGGGCGCCCACCCTGACCCCGCCGTTTTCATGGTCGCCCAAGCTTGCGAAAGCTTGCGCCGCTGTGGCATGGTGCCCCGCGCGAGCACGGGGCCGCCGTAGCTCAGGGGTAGAGCACACCCTTGGTAAGGGTGGGGTCGGAGGTTCGATTCCTCTCGGCGGCACCACGTTTTAGCGAACCAGCTTAGTCACTTATACAGCCGGTCGCGTCCCTCCGAAAGACACAAACAGTCAAGCGGTCACACTGGTGTCACACCGGGAGGCCTACATGGCATCCATTCGCCGTCGCGGCGACGTTTGGCAGGTTCAAGTTCGACGGAGGGGGGTGAGAGCTCTTTCGCGGACATTCCTCCACAAGCGAGATGCGGAAATTTGGGCGCGCCAGATCGAGAGCACTTGTGATTCCGGACACCCCATCGAGTCCACAAAGAAAACCCAATCGACCGAGACTTTCGGAGACCTCATCCGCCGATATGCGACAACGCTCGCATCGGACCCCCGCCCTCTCAATACAGAAAAGCAGATCCTTGGGGAGGTTCTCCGCAAATGGTTGGCTGACTGCAAGGTCTCCGAGCTCAACCCTGAAACGTTCGCCCGTTATCGCGATCAGAGGCTGCGGCAAGTCGGCCCCGCCACTGTCCGTCGCGAACTCACGGTGATCCAGCGTTTGCTACAGATCGCTATCGATGAATGGGGACTCCCGGGGCCAAATCCGGTTGGGCGCATTCGCAAGCCGAGCTCCCCACCCAGCCGTGAACGAAGACTCAATGGCGACAAAGAACAGCGCCTCATCGCATGTGCCCGGCAATGCCTGTTAAATCGCATCCAACATTGACCCCACCCCGAAGGCTTCCCAGCGCATTGATCTCTTTGCGAAAACTTAGGATTGAGAGGGTCGCGTGACGCGCCCAATCGTGACCCTTCTCAGAATGACGATTCCACGGCTACATCAATGAGTCAATGTGGATGTAGGGTGGGGTCACGGTTGGACGCGAATTCACAATTGGTCACCTCGGTGGTCGCCGCGATCAAGCGGCAGGGCGACATTGCGTTCGGCAACATCATCGGATCCAACATCTACAATATTTTAGGAATCGGCGGCGCCACCGCCCTGATCGCACCGAGCGCGGTGCCGCCCGAAATTGTCGGGTTCGACAATCTCGTCATGGTCGGCATATCGGTTCTGGTCGTCGTCTTTGCCTGGACCGGGCTCACGATCAGGCGCGGGGAGGCGGCCGTCCTGCTCGCCGGCTATGCCGGCTATATCTTCGTCACCTGGCCGTGAGGTTCCTTCAAGGGTCCCGCCTGGAACCGTGACCGGATGCCAGCGACGAAGGCGGGGCTTTCGATGTCCTCCTTCCCGTCAACCAAAAAAAAGGAGCCCGGCCGGGCTCCTTTTTTCGTCGTGCATCCCCGTCTTATGATGCCCCTTCGGTCTTTTTCCCCTTGCGCTGAAGAACCTCGTCGAAGCCCTTCAGGTATTCCGATTTCTTGGAGATCGAATCCGGCACGCTGATCTTCGGCGACGTGTTGACCTTCAACTCGGCAATCGGGGCCAGACCTTTGGGCCGGTCGGCGTCAGCACGCGGCGAGCGGCGATTGCGCGTCGCGACGTTGATGTTATTGCCTTCCACTGAATTCATGAACTCGGCCAGCAGGACGCCATTCTCGGGATTGGGGCCGTTGCGTATGAGACCGATGGCGTTCAGCGTCGGCACAACGCCTTCTTCCGGATAAATCACGGCGACGGGGAAACCCTTCTCGGCGAGCTCCCACGCCATTGTTTCTTCGGTCAGGCCGACCGCGACTTCGCCGCGTCCGACGTTGGCGGGAACGGCGCCGGTGCTCGCCTGGAAACGGACGTTCTCCACGTATTTATCGACGGCGTCCCAACCGTACATCTGAAGGAACTGAAAGAATGAGTAGTAGCCGCCGCCGGACAGGGCCGGATTGCCGACCATGATCTTTCCTTGATACTCCGACTTGGTCAGATCCTTCCATGACTTCGGCGCGTCGGCCAACGCCATTTTCTGCGAGTTCACAGCAAACACTTGAAACGAAATGGCATAGCCATACGCGTAAACGTCACCACCGTGCTTGACCAGCCCCCAGTCAGGAAATGCGGCGAGGTGCTTGGACCGGTAGGGCTTGAACAATTCAGGGCGATTGAGGAAGTGCTCCGCGTCGCCATAAAAAACATCGCCTTGCGGGCTATCTTTTTCCGCAGCCATTCTGGTTCGGAGCTGCCCCGCATCACCGGTAACCACCTTGAACCGAATGTTCGGATACAGCTCATTGAAGGCTTTGATCGTCGCCGGGATATGGTCTCCACTGGCGCCATAATAGACGACTTCGCCGCTTTGCGCGTGCAGGGTTGTGCTGAACGCTGCGATAAAGCCTGACACCAGTGAAATAAGCAGAGTTGGTTTCATTGCGTTTCCTCGGATTTTGTTTTGGATCTGGACTATTTGACAACGCAACCATACTGCATTGGCGGCAGCAATACTAAAATCAAGGAACGCGCCGACTGGCGAGGGGTTTTGCCTCCTCGGCGCCAAGACGTAAAGATGTGGCCGCCGTTGCTCATCAAGCTCCGTTCCACCACTGGTAGGCGCCGACGATAAAAAGGTAGCGCGCGGCCTTGCCGGTTAACACCAGCACGATGAAGCGCAGCAGACCGACACGGAGCGCGCCAGCGACGGCGGTCAGCGGATCGCCGATGACGGGCACCCAGGACAGCAGCAACGACCACACGCCATAGCGGGCGAACCAGTCTGTCGCGCAGTGGTATGACCGATCATCAATGGGAAACCAGCGGCGGTTGCGAAACGCGGAAAAGAACCGGCCCAGCCCCCAGTTCACCAGAGAGCCCAGAACGTTGCCGGCGGTTGCGACGACCACCAACGCGACAGGGTCGCCGCGCCCCATGCCCAGAAGCGTCAGGAGCACGGCCTCCGAAGACCCCGGCAGCAGCGTCGCCGACGTGAACGCGCTGATGAAAAGAGCGATATAGGCGGCAAAGTCGGTTGCGGTGCTTTCTGCCAAGACTTCGCCTCCAGGATGTCGCGCACGTTACACGGGGCCGCACGGTCAGCGGGGCTGATCGCTGCGCTGGTTGATGTCCGCCTGCCGGGCCTGGATGGTGGGCGGCCATGTACTTTTGATGAATGCGAGCCCGGCCCAGATTTCCTCGTCCGTCAATACATCGGCGTAGGCCGGCATGTCGCTCTGGTAACCGGGCAGCAGGGACGCGAGCCCCTGTTTCGTGATGCGGAACAGGACCTCGTCCGCATGGTGCCAGGTGTGCCCGCTTTCACTGTGCGGCGGCGCAGGCATTCGGCCATCGGGCCGGCGGACCTGCCAGTCGGGCTGACCCTCCAG
>CAMDRB010000208.1 GCA_945906455.1 Caenispirillum bisanense | reverse complement strand
CGCCGCGTCGTCTTCGCGTACCGCTCGAAACCCGCCACCGCCAAAGTCAGCTGCTTCATAGGAGCAATTCCTTTGCTTCACACCCGCATCAGACTAAGAATCACAAGGACCCTGGCGTGTCGATGACTTATTCAGAGTGTCCCTAGGGTATTATTGCAGAGCTTCGCCGGGATACACGCCCCAGAACTGATCGCGCTTGAGCCAACCCTGGAGGCCGTTCACTTCCACGCGGCAATAGCCGGTATCCGCCGGGCAGCGCTGAACGTTCACGACGACCCCGGCCTCTAGCGTGGCGACATCCTCGGCTGTATCCGCACCCGTACGCTTGAGTGCCCGCGCCGCGCCAGTCACGACCGCAGTGCGTTTGCCCGAAAGCATGCTTTGGTGAACCCAGCCTTCGGCGCCATCCAGGTCTCGGATGCGGCGCCAGGTATCGAATTCGTCGATAACTTCCACCGGCAATTGACGCCGGACGTAGACCCAATCGACCGGATAGCGAACGCCCGGCCCTGTGCGCAGGTTGATCGGATCTGTTCGAAGTGAAACGAATCGCGGGATTGGAAGTCCGGCGGCCGTACCGCGGGCATCGCCGACGCCTCCCTCGGTGGAACTTTCATCCACGCCAGCCGACGCTGGAACCGCCGCGCTGCCGACGTTTGGTTTGGCCCCAGTCAGCGGCTTGGAAGCAGTCGGCGGCTTGGAAGCAGTCGGCGGTTTGGAAGCAGTCGGCGGCTTGACTGCGGGCGCCTGGGCTTTTTCGGGCGCGGCCGTTTCGGCAGCGAAGCCGACGCTGCCAGCGAGATTTGCCGTCAACGCCCAAACCACCGCCAAACGCTTCACGTACGCCGTCCTCAAATCTGTCAATCCCTTAATGCTGCCGCGAATCGCCGCAGGCGTAGTCAAAGCCCAGTTCTTGGACGTGGTGCGAGCTTGCGAATCTTGTCGTACGTCCCCTTGAATTGATCGCACGGAATCACGTGCCGGTGGTTTGTGCCTTGGATTTGAAGAATTGGCAACGCCCGCGGGCGAAAGGGACACGCCCGTTGAAAGCCTGCGTTGAGAGGCTGGCGAAAGCCGGTGCTCGGGCACGCAACGACCGGCTGGCCTTCCCAGATTCGAGGGGCTTACCTGGACAATTATCCACACGGCTGCTAACCCTAATTCGCCCGGCCGTTGCTGCGCCGGGAGGCAACGGTGTGGCTGAAATCGGCCGCGTGAACCTCTCGATTTGACAGCCATCCCGGGGCATAGGGCCCGTTCTTTCAAGAGAGTCGAGCGCAAGCACCATGGCGCGGCCTAAACCCACTGTCATCGTTACCCGGAAATTGCCCGACGTCGTCGAGACGCGAATGATGGAGCTATTCGACGTCAATCTCAATGTCGAGGATAAGCCGTTCAGCGGTGACCACCTGGCCGCAGCCATGCAAACGTGCGATGTGCTGGTCCCAACCTTGACGGATCACGTCAACAAGGCGGTTATCGACCGCGCGGGACCACGGCTGAAGCTGATCGCCAATTTCGGCAACGGCGTCGATCATATCGATGTTGCCGCCGCCCGCGCGAAGGGCATCAGCGTCACCAACACGCCGGACGTCCTTACCGAAGATACGGCCGATATGACCATGGCGCTAATGGTGGCGGTACCGCGCCGACTTCTGGAAGGCGCCACAATGATCCGCGATGGTCAATTCAAGGGCTGGAGCCCTATCCACATGCTGGGGCGCCGGCTCTACGGCAAACGCCTCGGCATCATTGGGATGGGCCGCATCGGCACGGCCGTGGCCCGCCGGGCGCGGGGTTTCGGCATGGCGATTCATTACCACAATCGCCGCCGCCTACGTCCTGAACTGGAGGCCGAGGTCGAAGCAACCTACTGGGAGAGTCTCGACCAAATGCTGGCGCGCATGGATGTGATCTCGATCCACTGTCCGCATACACCGGCGACATTTCACTTGCTGTCCGAACGGCGCTTGAAACTCCTCAAGCCCACCAGCTATCTCATCAATCTAGCGCGCGGCGAAATTGTCGATGAAAGCGCGCTGGTGCGCATGTTGGAGGAGGAGAAATTGGCCGGCGCTGGTCTTGACGTTTTCGAGAACGAGCCCGCCGTCAACCCAAAGCTATTGACCATGAAAAACGTTATCGTGCTGCCGCACATGGGTTCGGCCACGGTCGAGGGCCGCATTAACATGGGCGAGCGTGTCATCATCAACATCAGAGCGTTCTGCGACAATCACCCGCCGCCGGACCGTGTGCTGCCGCCCACGCCCTGAGGACCGCGACCTTGATAGCGGGCCGTGCGAGACCTGACGCGTGAAAGCGATGTTGTGAGCATTTCGCCGGTTGTCACACCAATCCCCTTCCGCGATCCAGCTGCGGCCTTCGCGCCCTTTGCCGGCGAGGCCATGGCGGTCTTACTCGACAGCGCACTAGTCGGACCGCGCGCGCGATTCTCCTACATCGCCACAGATCCCGTCCGCACCATCCGCTGCACAAGTCATCCTTGGATCGTCACCGTCGACGGCCTCGCCCGCGCTGCCGATCCATTTGCAACGGTGAAGGCCGAGCTCGCGGGTTTTTCAGCCAACGCCGATAATTATCAAGGGAGTGGCCCCGCACCATTTCTCGGGGGCGCGGTCGGTTTTTTTTCCTACGAACTTGGAGGCGTGCTGGAGCCGGCACAGCCCCCCAAAGATAAACCATGGCCGGTGGACATGGTCATCGGAATCTACGACACGATTGCGGCCTTCGACCTGGAACGGAAGCACGCATGGGTCATTGCCCACGACCTGCCGGGCGTTGGCGGCCGCAGGCCCGCCGCAACACGTGCCGATGCACTGGCCCGAGACTTGGGAACCGCCGTGCTTCCCGCGCCGCAGGGCACACGTGAAGGCCGGTGGCGCGCCGAGACGCCGCGTGCCGTCCACGAGATGCGGGTTGGCGCGACCATCGAAGCCATTCAAAGCGGCGATATATATCAGGCCAATATCTCCCAGCGGTTCCTCGCAGACATCCCCGAGGGAATTTCATCTTTCGATCTTTACTTACGCCTGCGGAGCACAACACCGGCGCCCTTCGCCGCATTCATCAATGCCGGCGACGGACTGCAGATCCTATCGGCATCGCCCGAGCGCTTTCTGAAGCTTGACCCGGATGGCAACGTCGAGACCCGGCCGATCAAGGGCACACGACCGCGCGGCAAGAACGCCGCCGATGATCAACGGCTGGCAGCGGAGCTTCTGGCGAGTACCAAGGACCGGGCCGAAAACTTGATGATCGTTGACCTCTTGCGAAACGATCTAGCGCGAGTCTGTACGCCGGGCTCGATTAAAGTGCCGGTCCTCTGCGGTCTGGAGACCTTTCCAAACGTGCATCACCTCGTTTCGGTTGTGACCGGGCGGCTGCGCGCAGGTATTACGTCAACCGATTTGCTGTGCGCGACATTTCCGGGCGGCTCGGTCACCGGCGCGCCCAAAATCAAAGCCATGGAAGTAATTCGCGGGCTGGAGCCCACGGCGCGCGGACCCTATTGCGGCACAATCGCCTGGCTTGGCTTTGACGGTGCCATGGACTCTTCTATCGTGATACGCACGTTGGTGCCGAACGGCCGATCCCTTGTCGCTCAAGCCGGCGGCGGGATCGTTGCCGAATCCGACCCGGCGCAGGAATATGAGGAGAGCCTCGCCAAGGTACGGCCGCTCCTCGGTATCTTTGGCAACGGCGTTGTAGCGTGAGAGTTTGCGGTTCATCAAAGTCGGGTGCGCGTGATCGTCAGCATTAATGGCCTACTGACCGATGCGGCGGCGGCGCGCATCGATCCGGCTGACCGAGGCTTCACCTTGGGCGACGGCGTATTCGAAACCGTTGTCGTGCGCAAAAATGCCGTTCGCCACCTGGCGGCGCACCTCGACCGGCTCATACAGGGCGCAAGCGTGCTTGGCATTCCCACGCCCGGCGACGCTCAGCATCTCGCCAAGTTGATCGGCGCCGCCATTACCGCTAAGGACACTCTGAATAAGTCATCGACACGCCAGGGTCCTTGTGATTCTTAGTCTGATGCGGGTGTGAAGCAAAGGAATTGCTCCTATGAAGCAGCTGACTTTGGCGGTGGCGGGTTTCGAGCGGTACGCGAAGACGACGCGGCGCGCGGC
>CAMDRB010000207.1 GCA_945906455.1 Caenispirillum bisanense | reverse complement strand
TGGAAGACACCGCGCCGGGTCGTGGCCAAGGTCGAGTGGCATCCGGGCGAGCTTTATCCCCGCGTCGGATTCATCGTCAACAACCTGTCACGCCCGTCCGAGCGGGTGGTCCGTTTCTACAATCAGCGCGGCACCTGCGAGCAATGGATTAAAGAAGGCAAGAACGCCGTGAAGTGGACACGGCTGTCCTGCTGCTCGTTCGCCGCCAATGCCGTCCGGCTTCAGCTTCATGCGTTGGCCTATAATCTCGCCAACTTCATGCGGACGCTGGCTCTGCCCGAGCCGTTCTCCCACTGGTCGCTGACCTCTCTCCGGGAGAAACTCGTGAAGATCGGTGCCCAGATTGTCGCGCCTTCGCGCTACGTCACCTTCCAGATGGCCGAGGTCGCGGTGCCAGGGGACATGTTTGCGGAAATTCTGGGGCTGATCGCTCAACTTCGAGCGCCGCCATCTCCGGCTTGAAGCCCGGGAGGTGGCGGCAGCAAGGATAAATCAGCGGGAGAAGTGTGCCTTGATCACGAGAAACAAGGATGTCGGCAGGCTGAAAAGGCCTCGCTCAGAGGGACCTGGCCATAAATCCAGGAAAACTCGGCCCGCAGTTGCCTGGGGCGGCCCTTATGGCTATGATTTTGCCCGAAACCGGGGTTCATCCGGGGAATGTCGGTTCAGTCACTTTGCGATTTACTTTACAGGGGAGAATGTTATGCGATTGGTCACGTTGTTGAACGTCGACGCTCACGGCTCGAATTCTCATCCATCATTGCACACGCGCACGCTTACGACCGTCAGCGCCTTGGCGCTCTTGGCCTTCGTGGCTGGGCCGCGCCCGGGTTACGCAGCCGAATCGGCGCAAGCATCACCAGGTCAGGTCGCTCAAGGCGAACTCGAAGAAGTGGTCATTACTGGCTCGCGCATTGTGCGCGATGGCTATGAAGCGCCGACGCCCCTTTCGGTCGTTGATGCGGCCAGCCTTCAGTCCGGCGGCGGCACGAACATCGCCGACCAGGTCAATCAGATGCCGGTGTTCGCCAACAGCTCGACGCCGACGTCAACCACCACATCCATCAGCGCCGGAACCTCGGGCGCCAATGCCCTCAATCTGCGCGGTCTCGGCACCGGGCGCACCCTGGTGCTGCTCGACGGCCAACGCTCGGTCGGCGCGTACCTCACCGGCGCTGTCGACGTCAACAGCTTCCCGCAGCAGCTCGTGTCCCGCGTCGAAGTGGTCACCGGCGGCGCCTCGGCCGTCTATGGCTCGGATGCCGTCGGCGGCGTCGCCAACTTCATTCTCGATCGGACCTACACCGGCATTAAAGGCGAAGTGTCGGGCGGCATTACGTCCTACCTCGACGACGCCAATTGGAAGGTCGCCATCGCCGCCGGCCAACCCTTCGGTGGCGGCCGCGGCCACTTGCTACTGAGCGGCGAAGTCGTCAATCGGAACGGCATCCTTAACGGCTCCGGCGGAATCGGCAAGCGCAAGTGGAACTCCGACGGCTGGGCGGTGATGCCGGCGCCGGGCTACAGCGCCGTCACAGGGCTCAACGGTCGACCCGAGTACATCACGCTCAACCACGTCGGGCAGAGCAACACGACCAACGAAGGTCTGATCACCAGCGGCCCCTTGAAGGGACTTGCTTTCGGTCCCGGCGGCAAGCCGTACGTCTTCCACTACGGCCCGATCAATAACGGCGTCTATATGCAGGGCGGCGATTGGGAAGCGGGCACGAACCGCGAATTTATCGGCTCATCCTTGGATCCGATCGCGAAAAGCCAGAACGTGTTTGCCCGCGTTGCCTATGAAGTGACCGACGACTTCAACATCTTTGCCCAGTGGTCTTGGGCGCACAACAACACCGAAACCATCTGCTGCGCCCAGTTCAGCGTCAACACGCTCCGGGTCAAAAGCGACAACGCCTTCCTTCTCAATGTGCTCTCGCCCGCCCAGCGCGCTCTGCTCCGCCCGGGCGAAGTCTATAACTTCGGCACGCATAACCCCGATCTGCCCAACGATACCGGCCTTAACGACCGCATCATCGCGCGCTACGTTATCGGCGGCTCGGGCAAGTTCGATGCCTTCGACACCGGCTGGTCGTGGGACGCCTACTACCAGAAAGGCATCAGCCGCAACGACATCACCGCGCCTACGGTATACATCCGCAATCGCGTTCAGGGCATTGATGCCACGGCCGTCGATGCCGTGTTCGATGCCCGGGGCAACATTGTTTGCCGCACGACCCTCACCAATCCGAACGACGGCTGCGTGCCCTACAACGTCTTCGGCAGCGGCGTGAACAGCCCGGCGGCGGTCAACTACGTCATGGGCGCATCGCACCTGAGCCAAACCCTAAAGCAGGATGTCATCGGGGCGTCGGTCACGGGCGAGCCGTTCTCGGTTCCGGCCGGCCCGGTCTCGGTGGCCTTAACGGCCGAGCACCGCAGGGAGAAGGTCAATGGCGTCAACGATCCTTTGTCGCAGTCTAGCTCGTACCTGAGCGGCAACTATCGCGTGACCACGGGCAAGTTCTCCGTGAGCGAAGGCGCGGTGGAAACCGTTGTTCCGATTGCCAGTGGCCAAGCTTGGGCCGATAGCTGGGATCTGCAGCTGGCGGCGCGCGCCACCGATTACAGCACCGCCGGTTACGTCACCACCTGGAAGGCCGGTACCACCTATTCGCCGATTCCGGACATCAAGTTCCGCATTACGCGCTCACGCGACATTCGTGCGCCGAACCTTGAGGAACTGTTCGCCGGTGGTACCTCCAGCTCGAGCCAGGCGCTCGATCCGTTCAGAATCTGCGGCGCCAGTGCGTGCTCGGCCACGCCGCTGGGAGTGACCTTCGGTTCGCAAACCTTGAAGCCCGAGAAGGCCGACACCACCGGTATCGGCGTTGTCGTCCAACCGGTCTTCCTCGCGGGCTTCAGCGCCTCGGTCGACTTCTGGGACGTCAAGATCAAGGGCTCGATCGCGGCACTCTCAACCCAGTCGACCATCGATCTGTGCTTCAAGGGTCAAACCGATCTTTGCAGCCGGCTTCAGCGCGACAGCCAGGGCGTTCTCGTTCAGGTCAATCGCCAGCCCTTCAACCTTGCTCTCGATAACACGCGCGGTCTCGACTTCGAGGCCAGCTACCGTTGGTCGGTCGAGGACATGGTCGATGGTTGGGCCGGCGATCTGAATCTCCACGGCACGGCAACCAACTACCTCAAAGCCTTCACCGATAACGGCATCGACGAGCCGATCGATACCGCCGGATCGAATGTCGGCGCTGGCCCGCCGAGTTGGCTGTATTCGGTGCAGCTCAGCTACGCCCTCGATGCGTTCCAAACCGGCCTGACGATGCGCGGCATTAGCTCCGGTACCTACAACAATGCCTACATCGAGTGCCGGACCGCTTGCCCACTGTCGACGATCAATCACCGCACTATCGACAGCAACCACATCGACGGGCAGTTCTGGTTCGATCTTTCGACGAGCTACAAGTTTGAAGTCGGCGAGGCTTCGCAGGTCGAGGCGTTCTTGAACATCAAGAACCTCCTCAACAGCGACCCCGCTCTGGTTCCGCCGCTTGCGACCGGTTCAGCCTTCTGGGCGCCGCTCACCAACCGGTCGTACTACGACGTGCTCGGGCGCGTGTTCCGCGCGGGCGTGCGCTTCAAGCTGTAGTTCGCCGAACTTAAGAGGCTTTTTAACAACACTGCCCCGTAGGCCGAAAGCTTACGGGGCAGTGTCTTTTTCCGATCAGGCCCGAGCCTTGGCGTCCGGCTAATGACCTTTGAGATGTCTGCTTTTATATGTCATCGGCGCCGCAGTTGTGGTGGTGCTGCTTTATGCGGCCTTCAAAGCTAAGATATTTGTACTGCAGCGCGGCGTCGTCATTGCAGCGCCGCCGGATCGTGCGTTCGCGCTGATAAATGATTTGAACCCGCATTCCCCGTTAAGCGTAAGCCTCGCCCGCCTGGTCATGCTGCCGGAACAGTCGCCGCCCGCAGCCAACTAAAAAAGGGCGGCCCGTTACGGCCGCCCCGCACTCTCGACGAAATATGACGCGGTTAGCCGGCAACGATTTTCCATGAGCCGTCGGGCTGCTGGCAGGCGGTGCCGTAGGCCTTTTCACGCTGGCCGCCGACCACAATCTCCGACTGGAATTCACGGCAGTACTCGCCGGAGGGTCGCTTAC
>CAMDRB010000206.1 GCA_945906455.1 Caenispirillum bisanense | reverse complement strand
GCCCAATGACCCTGTCGTCAGGCTGCACGAGCCGACGTTTTCGACCGACGAGATTATGGCGGCGGTCGAGTGTTTGCTGTCGACCCAGGTCACCATGGGCCCCAAGGTCGTGGCCTTTGAGAAGGAGTTTTGCTCCGAATTCAAATTCGCTCACGGCGTCATGAACAATTCAGGCTCATCGGCCAATCTTCTCGCCGTGGCCGCCTTGGCGAACCCGGTCGCAAAAGATGGCCTCAAGGCCGGCGATGAAGTCATCGTTCCGGCCCTATCCTGGTCGACAACGGTTTGGCCGTTGATCCAGCTCGGCCTCGTACCTGTCATCGTCGATATGGACCCTGAGACGCTGAACATGGATCCGGAGCAGATCGAGCGCGCCATTGGTCCGAAGACGCGCGGCGTCATGGTGGTCCACGTTTACGGCAACCCTTGCGACATGGACGCCATTGTCGATATCTGCAAGCGTCGCAACCTCGTGCTGATCGAGGACTGCTGCGAAGCGCTGGCGGCGACCTACGGCGGTAAGGCCGTCGGCACGATTGGCCGCGTCGGAACCTTCAGCTTTTATTTCTCGCACCACATGACCACCCTTGAGGGCGGCATCTGCGTGACCGACGACTTCGAGTTGGCTGAGCTGATGCGCATTCTGCGCGCCCACGGCTGGGTCCGCGAGACCGAAAACCGCGACGAATACTTGAAGAAATACCCCGAGTTCGACCCGCGCTTTCTGTTCGTCAATCTCGGCTATAATTTGCGCGCGACCGAGCTTCAAGGCGCCATTGGCTCGGTGCAGTTGCCGAAGCTGGCCGGTTTCGTCAACACGCGGCGCGAAAACACCGCCGCCTGGAAAAAAGACCTGGCATGCTACGGCGAATTCCTGGCCTTCCAGAAAGAGACACCGAAGGGCCGGTCGTCGTGCTTCGGTTTCCCGATGACACTGACTGAGAAGGCGCCGTTCAAGGTGCAAGAGCTTATGGCCTACCTGAATAAAGCCCACATCCAAACGCGGCCGATCATTGCCGGCAATATGGCCCAGCAACCGGGGCTTAAGCTATACGCGCACCGTGTCGTCGGTGACTTGCCCAATGCCAGCTGGATTATGCGAAACGGCATTACTTTTGGTAACCATCAGGCCGTCGATGCCAAGGCCCGCGACTATGTGAACGGGCAGGTTGCCGAATTCTTCAGGTCCAAGGGCCTGGCATAAGGGCGCGGGGGGGTAGACGGGAATGGCCAAGCCACGCGCGCTTATTACTGGCATTACCGGCATGGTGGGGTCGCACCTGGCGGACTACCTGCTCGCCCAAACCGATTGGGATATCTACGGCATGTGCCGGTGGCGCAGTCCGCTCGACAATATCGCCGGCCTGATTCCGCGTGTGAATAGGCGCGACCGTGTGCATCTGGTGTTCGGCGATTTGCGCGATACGCTTTCGATTATGGATGTCGTTAGCAAGGCAAAACCGGATTACGTCTTCCATCTCGCGGCCCAGAGTTTCCCGAAAACCAGTTTTGATTCGCCCTTGGATACCTACGATACCAATATCCAAGGCACCTGCCGTGTTCTTGATGCCGTCAAGCAGCATCGCCCCGACGCGATTGTTCATGTCTGTGCGTCTTCCGAGGTTTTTGGCCGCGTGCCCAAGGAAAAACTGCCGATCGCCGAGGAGTGTTCTTTTCACCCGGCCAGCCCCTATGCCATTTCCAAGGTCGGTACGGATCTGATCGGACGCTATTACGCCGAGGCTTACAACATCTGCGCCATGTCTACGCGCATGTTTACCCACACCGGACCGCGCCGCGGCGACGTCTTTGCCGAAAGCAGCTTCGCCAAGCAGGTGGCCATGATTGAGGCCGGTTTGATCGCACCTGTGGTGAAGGTTGGTAATTTGAACTCGCTTCGGACCGTTGCCGACGTGCGCGATGCGGTGCGGGCCTACTATCTTTTGCTGACGGTGGATCCCATCGCCGGCGCCTACTACAATATTGGCGGCACGAGCGTGCGCTCGATTGGCGAAATTTTGGAATCTCTGATCGCCCTGTCGCCCAAACAAAAAGATATCCGGGTCGAAGTCGATCCTGAGCGGCTTCGCCCGATTGACGCCGATCTGCAGGTTCCAGATACAACAAAATTCACCGCCCATACCGGCTGGCGCCCCGAGATCTCTTACGAAAAGACCATGGGGGACTTGTTGGAGTATTGGCGGGAGCGCGTGTGCGCCGAGGGCGACCGGTTCATTGTTCGTTAATGCCGCCGTCGTTCACTATCGCGCAGCCGCTTAAGCTTAGCAGAGTAGGAAAGGCATGATTATCAGTCGTACGCCGTTCCGCGTCTCGTTCTTCGGCGGGGGCACGGACTATCCGACCTGGTATCGGGAGCACGGCGGCGCCGTGCTCACCACCAGCATCAACCGCTATTGCTATATCAGCTGCCGCTTCCTGCCGCCTTTCTTCGACATCAGAAGTCGTATCGTCTGGTCGCAGATCGAGCAGGTCATGAATAATGATGAGATTCAACATCCCGTCGTCCGGTCGGTCCTGCAGTTTATGAAAATTACGGAAGGCGTCGAAATTCACCACGACGGCGACTTGCCGTCCCGTACCGGCCTAGGATCTTCGTCCGCTTTTACCGTCGGCTTGCTGCACGCACTTTATGCCCTCAGGGGGCTGATGATGTCCAAAATGGATATGGCGCGAGACGCGGTGCACGTCGAGCAAGTACTGCTGAAAGAGGCCGTCGGTGTTCAAGATCAAATCGCGACGGCTTTCGGTGGTTTTAACCGCGTCGATATCAATCCCGACGACTCTTTTGCGGTGCGCCCTGTCATTTTGCCGCCGGGTCGGCTCAGCGAACTTCAGTCGCATATCTTGATGTTCTATACTGGCGTTTCGCGGTTTTCGTCGGAAGTCGCCAAAGAGCACATCTCTCAGATTCCCCGTAAAACGCCCGAACTCCACCGCATGCGTGAGATGGTCGACCAGGCAACGGATATCGTCTCCGGTAAATCCGACATCAATGATTTCGGCCGCCTCCTACACGACGCCTGGCAGATTAAGCGCACGCTCAGCAGCAAAGTGGCTCCCGGTTTTGTCGATGAAATCTACGACAAAGCCCGTGCGGCCGGCGCGGTGGGCGGCAAGCTGCTTGGCGCCGGCGGCGGCGGTTTCATGATCTTCTTTGCTCCGCCTGAACGTCATCCCTCGATCGTCGCCGCCCTTGATAATCTTCTGATGGTGCCGATAGAGTTCGAGCACGCCGGCAGCCAGATCATTTTTTATGACCAGGAACACCACACACAAACCGCCTTGAAACGCCGTGATTTCGTGCGCTTTGGCGTCAATGGCAACCCAGAGCAGGCAGCGTGACACGCGGCGCTCTCGTCATTACTGGCACAAGCCGGGGCATCGGCGCGCCAACCGCAAAGCTGGCGGCTGCGGCCGGCTACGCGGTGTGTGTGAAATATAAAGATCGCAAAGTGCCCGCCGAAGCGGTAGTTGACGCGATCAAAGCTGCCGGCGGCAAGGCCTCCGTGGCGGCGCTGTTCGCCCGCCGCCGACCGCGAACTCGGGCCTCTGGCAGGCCTTGTTAACAATGCCGGGCTGGGTCCGCGAACGCCGTTTGGCGACATCGACCCAGCGGTTTTCAAAGACGTGATGGACGTGAATGTGCTTGGCAGCTTTCTATGCGCCCAGGCCGCGGTGGCCCGCATGTCGACGGCCCGTGGCGGCCGCGGCGGCGCGATTGTGAACCTCTCGTCCGTCGCCGCCCGGACCGGCGGCTTTCGCCTCGCTCACTATGTTGCCGCCAAAGGCGCTATTGTCAGCCTGACAAAGGCGTTGGCTTTGGAATTGGCGGAAGTCGGTATCCGGGTGAACGCAGTTGCTCCCGGCGTCATCGCGACCGAGCAGAATGATTTGAGAGATCCAGAACGCGCCGCTAAGCTTAAAGCAACGGTCCCATTAGGGCGCTCCGGAACGCCCGACGAAGTGGCCCACACCATCCTGTATCTGCTGTCCGACGCCGCCAGCTATATCACCGGCACCGTCCTAGACGTCGCCGGCGGCCGCTAGTGGATCAAATCTAAGAAAGAGAATCCATTGGGGGTTCCCTGACCGATACTGTCGTGCGGGTCTGGCGGATGCACCAGACAAAGCACGTTATCAAGCGACTGAGTGCCAAGTCCCGCGCGACGCTTGAGGGGGTATTGGCGGACC
>CAMDRB010000205.1 GCA_945906455.1 Caenispirillum bisanense | reverse complement strand
TGCGATTCTTCAGCAGCGCCTTCAATCGGCGCCGCGCTGACGCCGTAACTGTGAGCAAAATGCCTTTTCGCATGCGGCCACACTCGCACGCCACGACCCAACCGGGAATCCCCGGCGGGAATCAAATGTTAGATTTCATCCACTAGCGCCGGGGACGGTGCGCGGCCTTGACCCCAGACACTTCGCCCCGGGGCCGGCCCGCGCGTTAGCGGCGACTGGTTCCGGCTCCCTTGTTCAAGCTGGCCCTGGGCTGTGTTTGGCTGTAGGTTTGCCGCCGCGCGGATTTCGCGCACTTTTTAGGGGATTCGTTATGCGCGCATTTCTCGGAATAGCCGCCGTCGTCCTGTGCTTCTGCCTGCCGGTGCAGGCGCAAGAAGACGAAGACGATATGGGCAACCCGGGCCTTGCCGGCCTGTCGGAGGCGCAGACCACCCAGTATGGGCTCGCCGAGGAGGCTTTTTCGAGCGGCGACTATGCCAAGGCCCACAAGATCTTGGATGCCCTGAAAGCCCAGGACGTTGCCGCGGCCTGGTGGTTGCGCGGCGTGCTGGTTTTCCAGGGCCTGGGAGTCAAAAAGGACGATGCCGTCTCACGCAATGAATTCCTTCAAGCCGCCAAGATGGGCGGTGGCTTCTACCAGGTCAGCATCGGCGACCTTTACCGCGACGGCACCGCGCCATTTGCCAAGGATTGCGATCAGGCCGAGACTTGGTACAAACGCGCCGCGTCGGCGGGCAATGAACAGGGCAAGGGCCGCGTC
Organism: Caenispirillum bisanense; assembly: GCA_945906455.1. Taxonomy (GTDB): domain Bacteria; phylum Pseudomonadota; class Alphaproteobacteria; order Rhodospirillales; family Rhodospirillaceae; genus SHVO01. The sequence continues at coordinate 3,501 of CAMDRB010000205.1, read as the reverse complement.
AAACGGATGCCCGCCTGCCGGGGTAAGGCCAAGTAAACACAGCAATTAAGCCCCGCGGGTGCCCCGGGTTTTTCTCGAAATTTCTGGACTTGGCGGGCAAAAGCGGGCGTAGTGCGCGCTTCACCCTCACGAGGAGCCGCCAATGGCCAAAGGTCAGCAAAAGAAGACCCGCGAAGACAAGAAACCTAAACAAGATAAGTCCAAAGGCTCGGGCCAGAAGTCCGAATACGCCATGAGCATGTCGTCGAATACCAGCACGCCGCAGACCTTCAAGAAGAAGTGAAGTAGGAACCCCGCGCACAGCCACGCGCCGGATCTCGCGTTACTTCGAGTCAGCCAATTTCGTCGCGCACGATTTCGCCGTGTAGCTGAAAATGGGCAGACCGCGCGACCCCGGTCGCCGGGCGGCCGTCGATTCATGGAAACGGAAAAGCATTTGTCATTTGATCTCAAGGTGGCCGATCTCAAAGCAGTGGTCTGCTCGTCGCAGGGCGACATCGCATCGGCGGCCGGTTCCGTTCGATGAACGATCTCAAACCCTCGGCGGAAAAAGCCTTGATCTTGTCGCGCTGCCCGGCCTGCCAATTGCAGCTGTGCAAGGGCCGCAATGAGCCGCCCCACGCCAAGTTGACGGAGTCCGCGACCAACGGCGCCTCGCGCGGGCCCGACCGGCACTTCATCTGCCAGAAATGCGCCATCACCCTGATAAATTCCAGTGACCTGGCCAAGCCGGGTTGGCGCCACCACAGGCAATAAGCGCCTAACCTAACCTGGGGAGATCGATGGCCGCCGCCGCACTTTGTAGATCCACAAGCCGCAGACCTTCCGCGGTAGCGATTATTAGCGCCCTGGTGCTCGCCGGCCTGGCGACTGGAAATCCAGCCACGGCCCAAACCCGCGATGAAAATGTCGCGCGCTGCTCGGACGCCAATGCCGACGTCAGCATCGCCGGCTGCACGGCGCTGATCCAGTCGGACGCGGAATCCGCCGAGGTCAAGGCCACCGCCTTCAACAATCGCGGCGTCGCCTATCGCGACAAAGGCGATCATGGCCGCGCCATTCAGGATTTCGACCAATCGATCAAACTGGTCCCCAATGATGCCCACACCTTCATCAATCGCGGCCGGGCCCATCGTGCCTTGGCCGACTTCGACCGCGCCATCCGCGACTTCGACCAAGCCATCAAGCTCGAACCCGCGAACGCCAATGCCTTCAACAATCGTGGTCTCGCGCAAAACAGCAAGGGCGCGCCTGACCGCGCCCTTCAGGACTACGCCCAGGCGATAAAACTCGACCCGAACTATGCCGAGGTTTTTTACAACCGCGCCAACGCCTACCTGGACAAGGGCGATCCGGATCGCGCCGTCTTGGATTTCGATCAAGTGATCAAATTGAGTCCGATGTTCGCCCCGGGCTACGGCGCGCGCGGCGTTGTCTTCGCGCAAAAGGGCGAGGTCGATCGCGCCATCGCCGACTACGATCAGGCGATCCGGCTTAACCCGGCGGGCGCGCTTACCTACAGCAATCGCGGCACGGCCTACCGCGCCAAAGGCCAGATCGACCGCGCCATCCAGGACTTCGATCAGGCGATCAAATTGGATCCCAACGACGCCGGGGCGGTCGATAGCCGCGGCGGCGCCTATCGCGCCAAAGGCGAGTTCGACCGCGCCATCGCCGATTACGACCAGGCCATCAAACTGAACCCCGGCGGCGCCGGGTCCTTCAACAACCGCGGCTTGGCCTACCTCGCCAAGCGCGACTTCGACCGCGCCATCGGCGACTTCGACCAGGCGATCAAACTGGGCCCGACGTTGGCGACCGCCTTCAACAACCGCGGCAACGCCCATAATGAAAAGCGCGACTTCGCGCGCGCACTTTCAGACTACGGCCAGGCGGTAAAGTTGAACCCGAAGTTCGCCTCGGCCTTCAACAGCCGGGGTAACGTCAATTTCCTGGCCGGGAATTTCGCCGCCGCCGCTGAGGATTTGGAACGGGCGCTGGCCCTTGAACCCAACCGCCCCTATGCCGTCCTGTGGCTCTATTTGGCGCGCATGAAAACCGCCGGCGATTCCCCCGCTGAGTTCGCGAAGTACACCGCCAAGATCGACATGGCGGCGTGGTCGGGTCGACTGATTTCATTCTTGATCGGGCAGATCGACGCGGCGCAGCTGACCGCCGAAGCCGCCAAGGGCGAGGCCACCCAGCAAGCCGAACAGGGCTGCGAGCTTTCGTTCTATCTGGGCGAGCTTGCCCTCAGGCGTCAAAACGCCGCCGAAGCCGAGCGTCTGTTGCGCGACGCGAGCACCAACTGCCCGGCGAGCTTCGTCGAGCGCGCCGGCGCCGAGGCCGAACTCAAACGCCTGGGTAAGCTGTGAAGGAGATGCCGGGCGCCGCGATGCGCAACGCCCGGCGTTATAGGCTTACTTCTTGCCCGCGAGTTCGGTGCGGATCGGCTTGGTCTTGTCGACCACGTAGTTGGTCACGCTCTTGTACATCACGGGTCCGAGGCTGACGGCGGCATGAGGCGCGCCGGCCGGAACCTGATAGGATTCGCCGGTTTTAATCACGCGGTCGGGCTGACCCTCGACAATCAGGCGCATGGAGCCGGACTCAAGATAGCCCATCTGGACACCGGGATGACTGTGCAAGGGATCGCTCGATCCCACATCCATTTCAGTCTGCAAAGTAACGACGACGTAGTTGCTGCCCGGAACTTCCGTGCGGTTCAGTTCCTTGCTGCGCATGCCGCCGGGGCCGGCGGTCTGGGCATCGGCAACTCCAACTAGTCCCAAGCCAAGCAATAAGGCCGCCGCTGCGATTTTCTTGATCATTTCAACCCCCTTTGTTCTCATGTGTTTAAGTTTTGACGATTGGTGCTCGTCACCCGTCTGAACCTCTTGAATGCCCGTTAGTTTAGGCTATTACAGGGGCGGTTTTACATCCAGAGGTATCGGCATTGCCCAAGCCCCAAAGCGGGCGGGCTCAGATGCGCCGACAAACGCAATCTCAAAGGGGAGCGACAAGGACATGGCTAACACCGCCCATAAATTCAAGATTACGCGTACCGGCGCCGCCGACGTGCTGGAGTGGACCGACGAGGACCTGGCCGCGCCCGGCGCCGACCAACTGCAGATCCGCCAAGAGGCCGTCGGCGTCAATTTCATCGACATTTATCATCGCGCCGGCACCTACCCCTTGCCGTTGCCGAGCGGCATCGGCGTCGAGGGCGCGGGCGTGGTCACGGCCGTCGGATCAGGCGTCACCGGCTTCGCCGTCGGCGACCGCATCGCCTATGCCGGCGGACCGCCGGGCGCCTATGCGACCGCCCGCGTGATACCGGCCGGCCGCGCCGTGAAGCTTCCCAAGGACGTCTCGGCCGACACCGCCGCCAGCCTGATCTTCAAGGGACTGACGGTTGAATACCTCGTCCGCCGTTGCTTCCCCGTGCAGGCCGGCCAGACCGTGCTGCTGCATGCGGCGGCCGGCGGCGTCGGCTCGATC
>CAMDRB010000204.1 GCA_945906455.1 Caenispirillum bisanense | reverse complement strand
ATGCCATGCGAAAGGCCATGGGCCGCAGCGTCGATGAAGTTCACGATGCGCTCGCAACGACGCTCGGCACCATCACTCCAACCGAGTGCTCAAATTACTTCCGGGAGGCCGGCTATAGTTCTATCTAAACGCAACACGCTCTAGGGGTGGGGACAGTGGGACAGGCGCTTTACGGCCCATTTGTTGTCATCCTCGGACTTGTTCCGAGGATCCAGGACAAATGAAACATCAATGACTGCTTGAGGCCGCCGATGCCCAAGCGGGCGTGAGCGGTCGTGACAGCCCTTCATCGATACTGCCCTGGGTCCTCGGGTCAAGCCCGAGGACGACAACGGTCGTTATTGCTTCACGCCGATGGCCGCGTGGGTGTCAATCCGGGACAAAAGTATCCTGACGTTGTGGTCGCGGAAATATTCGTCGGCGGCCTTGCGGCTGCCTTGCCAGCGGTAATAGTCGTCAAACAAGATCACGCCGCCGATGCTCAGGCGCGGCCACAAAATCTCTAACTCGGCTTTGGTCGACTCAAACCAGTCGGTGTCGCAGCGGATCAGACTGACGGCATCGGGCGCGGACTCGCGCAAGGTGGTTTCGACTTTTCCCGCGACGTATTTGATTTGCGCCTCGGGGTAGCCGGTGAGCGCCATGTTCGCCTTGACGGTGGCGAGCGGCACGTTGATCCAGGTGGACTTTCCGTCGACCCGCCGTTTCCTGTAGGCGTCAATCGCCGGGGTTCCGAAACGGCCGAGATCGTGCGGGCCGGGCTCGGGCATCCCTTCATAGGTGTCGTAGAGCCATATCTTGCGGTCGCTGTGCCCGTGCGCCAGCAGCGTGAGAGCGATCGCCATGCTGCTACCGCCGGCGGCGACGCCGCATTCGACCATGTCGCCGGCGATATTATTTGAGACGACGTAGTCCACCGCGCGACTCAAGGTGACGATTCGCTCAGGGCTGGTTATGGTGTAGGGGCCAACCTTGCGGCAAAGCGCGATCATGTCGTCGGTGAAATCCTCGGGCCAGGGCAGGGCGCCCGCGACGTTGGGGAAAAGCTTTCGCCAACCCTTCGATAACTCCCGGCGGATTTTCTTAATGGTGTTGCCGCTCATCGCACTCTCTGGTTTTTTCCCCTAGGTTTCGGCGCCGAACCCGCCTTTCAGGCCGAGATTATCACATTGCCATCCGGGTCCATGGCCTTCAATATCCCCCGCGGTTGGCTCGAAACGCGCCACTTAAGTCGTCATCGGAAGGCCCCTCCATGTCGCTGCAACTCGATGCTTCCTTCAGCAATGTCCTCGAACGCAATCTAGCTTTGGAAGCCGTGCGCGTGACCGAGGCCGCGGCGATTTCCGCCTCGCGGCTGATGGGCTGCGGCGACGAGAAGGCCGCGGACCAGGCGGCGGTGGATGCCATGCGCCAGGCCCTCAACAGCCTCAATATCGACGGTACGGTCGTGATCGGCGAGGGCGAACGCGACGAAGCGCCCATGCTCTATATCGGCGAGAAGGTCGGCTCGGGCGAGGGGCCCAAGGTCGATATCGCGCTGGACCCATTGGAAGGCACGACCATCACCGCCAAGGGCGGCCAAAACGCGCTGGCGGTCATCGCCATGGCGGAATCGGGGAATTTCCTCAACGCGCCCGACGTTTACATGGACAAGCTGGCGGTCGGACCGGGCCTGCCCGACGGCGTCATCGATCTCGACAATGCGCCCGAGCAGAATCTCAAGAATCTCGCCCAGGCGCGCAAGTGCGATATCGGTGAGCTGTTGGTCTGCATTCTCGATCGCCCGCGCCACGGCGAACTGATTGCCAAGGTGCGCGCCGCCGGTGCGCGCATCATGTTGATCACCGACGGCGACGTTTCAGGAGTGATCGCCACCGCGCAGCCGGACTCGGGCGTGGACATCTACATGGGATCCGGCGGCGCGCCCGAGGGCGTGTTGGCGGCGGCGGCCTTGCGCTGCATCGGCGGGCAAATGCAGGGGCGGCTGTTGTTCCGCAACGACGACGAGATCGGCCGCGCGCGCAAGTGGGGCATCAAGGACCTCAATCGCAAATATGGCCTGCTAGATTTGGCGCGCGGCAATGTGATGTTCGCGGCCACCGGCGTGACCAGTGGCGCGATGCTGAAGGGCGTTCGGCGGTTTCCCGGCGGCGCCGTCACGCATTCGATGGTCATGCGCTCGAAGTCGAACACGGTCCGCTATATCGAAGCCCACCACAGCTTCGAACACGATCAAAAGTAACGGCTGATGACGCCATGACCGGCGCGTCCGCCGAGGCTCCGTTTCTTGGCGTCGCTCAGTCCGTGCTGGGTCGCCGCTGGGATTTGCGTTTCGCCGACGAAGGCCGTGTTGGGCAACTCGTACGCGAGGCGGGAGTCTCCGACGCGGTGGCACGGGTGCTGGCGGCGCGCGGCATCGAGGCCATGGCCGCTCCGGACTTTTTGCACCCCACCCTGAAATCGCTTTTGCCCGATCCCAGCCGGTTCATCGACATGGACCTCGCGGCGTCGCGCATCGTTGCGGCGGTCGCGCGCGGCGAATCGATCGCCGTGTTCGGTGACTACGACGTCGACGGCGCCACTTCATCGGCGCTGCTCATGCGGTTTTTTCGCGATATCGGCATTGCGATAACAGTCTACATTCCCGATCGCAGAAATGAGGGCTATGGCCCCAATGCGCCGGCGCTGCTGAAATTGCGCGCCCAGGGGGTGAAGGTCGTGGTCACGGTCGATTGCGGCATTGTCGCCTTCGAGGCCTTGGCGGCCGCCCGCGACGCAGGACTCGACGTGATCGTAGTCGATCATCACAAGGCCGAGCCGCAACTGCCGGCGGCGGTCGCCGTGGTCAATCCCAACCGGCTCGACGATACCAGCGGGCAGGGTCACCTGGCGGCGGTGGGCGTCGCCTTTCTGCTGGTCGTGGCCGTGAACCGCGCGCTGCGCCAAGCCGGTTGGTATGGGACCAAGGGGCCGGCCGAGCCGGATCTTCGCACGCTGCTCGATCTCGTCGCCCTGGGAACGGTTTGTGACGTGGTGCCGCTCAAGGGCCTCAATCGCGCCTTTGTCGTGCTCGGCTTGCAGGTGATGGCGCGCGGCGACAACGTCGGGCTGAAGGCCCTTGCCCGTGTGGCGCGGATCGATACCCGGCCCACGGCTTATCATCTCGGCTATCTGCTCGGCCCGCGCGTCAATGCCGGCGGGCGTGTCGGCCAGGCCGATTTGGGTACCCGCCTGCTTTCAACCGAAGACCCCGATGAAGCGGCGGCTCTGGCGCTCCGGCTCGACGACTACAATGGCGCCCGAAAAGAGATTGAAGCCGCGGTGCTGGGCGAGGCCATCGAGCAGGTCGAAGCCCGCGAAGCCTCCGACGATCCGGTGATTTTCGCCATCGGCAAGGACTGGCACCCGGGCGTCATCGGCATCATCGCCGGCCGGCTGCGGGAGCGTTACGACCGACCGGCGTGCGTGGTTGCGCTGGATGGCGGCATGGCCAAAGGGTCGGGGCGTTCGGTCGCCGGCGTCGATCTGGGCCGCGCTGTTCTCGGAGCGCGCGAGGCTGGGCATCTGTTCAGCGGCGGCGGGCACGCCATGGCTGCGGGCTTTACCGTGCTCGAGGAAAAGATCGCGGAGCTCGTGGCCTATGTCCAGGAGGAGGTCCGCCGTCAACTTCAGGGCGAGCGTCTTGCGCCGTCTCTCAGTTTGGATGGCGCGCTGGCGGCTTCGGCGGTCACCGCCGACCTGGTGGCCGAGCTGGACTGCGTCGCGCCCTTTGGCGCCGGCAACGATGAGCCGCGGTTCGCGGTTCTCGATGTTCAGATCGCCAAGGCGGACGTGGTCGGATCGGGACACGTACGGTGCTTCGCGACCGGCCGCGGCGGGGGGCGGGTCAAGGCCATCGCTTTTAACAGCGCCGATTCCGAACTCGGCCATTTGCTGCTAACGGCCCAAGGCCGACGGCTCCATCTCGCCGGCACGATCCGGGCCGACACCTGGCAGGGGCGCACCGACGCCCAGCTGATTATCGTTGACGCCGCCGTGGCCGGCGGCGGGCTTCCATAGTGGTGCGGATCGAACGCTTGAGTCCCACTCATCGTGTTTGATCCGCACCAAAACGATACAGATTGCCTAGGGACACTCTGAATAAGTCATCGACACGCCAGGGTCCTTGTGATTCTTAGTCTGATGCGGGTGTGAAGCAAAGGAATTGCTCCTATGAAGCAGCTGACTTTGGCGGTGGCGGGTTTCGAGCGGTACGCGAAGACGACGCGGCGC
>CAMDRB010000203.1 GCA_945906455.1 Caenispirillum bisanense | reverse complement strand
CGGCGCCGCGCTGGCGGGCGTGCAGACCGCCCAAGGCCCGGCGGGCGGCGCCCCGGGCTGGTACCATCCCGGGCGCGCCGGTGTACTGAAACTCGGCAATCAGATCGTGGCGGCCTTCGGCGAGTTGCATCCGGGCGTTCTGGCGGCCTTGGACATCAAAGGCCCCATGGCCGCCTGCGAGGTCTTCCTCGACCGGCTGCCCCAATCCAAGCGGACCAAGTCCGGCGCGGCCCGGGCGCTGCTCAAGGCCTCGCCCTTCCAGCCGGTGGAGCGGGACTTTGCTTTTGTCGTGGACTCGGCGGTGGCCGCCGAGACGGTGTTGCGTGCCGTGCGCGGTGCCGAGCGGGATCTGGTGAGCGAGGTCGGCCTGTTCGACGTCTACCAGGGCGCCAACGTGGGCGCGGGCAAAAAGTCGCTGGCGGTGTCTGTCGTCCTGCAGCCCAAAGATGCCACGCTGACCGACGCGCAAATTGAGGCGGTGGCCAAGAAGATCGAGGCCGCCGTGGAAAAGGCTTGCGGCGGGCGGCTGCGCGCTTGATACATCCGACACTGACATGACCGACCTTTCCCACATCCGCAACTTCGCGATCATCGCGCACATCGACCATGGTAAGTCGACCCTGGCCGATCGCTTGATTCAAGACTGCGGCGGTCTTGCCCAGCGCGAGATGACTGAGCAGGTGCTCGACACCATGGACATCGAGCGCGAACGCGGCATTACCATCAAGGCGCAGACCGTGCGCCTCGGATATACCGCCGACGACGGCAAGACCTATCAGCTCAATCTGGTCGACACGCCCGGCCATGTCGATTTCGCCTACGAAGTGAGCCGGTCGCTGGCGGCCTGTGAAGGCTCGCTCTTGGTTGTCGACGCGTCGCAAGGTGTCGAAGCCCAGACGCTGGCCAACGTTTATCAGGCCATCAATGCCAACCATGAGATCGTGCCGATTCTCAACAAGATCGACCTGCCGGCCGCCGAGCCCGAACGCATCCGCCAGCAGATCGAGGACGTGATTGGAATCGATGCCTCCAATGCAGTGCTGGCCTCGGCGAAAACCGGCATCGGTATCAAGCAAGTTCTGGAGGCTATCGTTACACGGCTGCCGGCGCCGACCGGTGACGCGACTGCGCCCTTGAAGGCCTTGCTGGTGGATTCCTGGTACGACGCCTACCTCGGCGTTGTCATTCTGGTGCGCATCAAGGACGGCGCCATCAAGAAGGGTACGAAGATTCAGTTCATGTCCTCGGGCACGGTGTATCCCGTCGAACGGGTCGGCGTGTTCACGCCCAAGCGCCTGGAGGTGCCGGAATTGAGGCCCGGCGAACTCGGCTTCATCACCGCCGGCATCAAGGCCGTGGCCGATTGCTCGGTCGGCGACACCATTACCGACGAAGCCCGCCCAGCGTCGGCGCCCTTGCCCGGCTTCAAGCCGAGTATTCCGGTGGTGTGGTGCGGATTGTTTCCGGTCGACGCCGCCCAGTTCGAGGTCTTACGTGAAAGCCTGGCAAGATTGCGCCTCAATGACGCGAGTTTCCATTTCACCATGGAAAGCTCGGCGGCCCTGGGATTCGGATTCCGCTGCGGATTCCTGGGCCTTTTGCACATGGAAATCATCCAGGAGCGTCTTGAGCGCGAGTTCGACCTCGACCTCATCACCACGGCGCCCAGCGTCGTCTACCGCATCCACACGACCGCCGGCGAGGTTCATGAGCTGCACAATCCAGCCGACATGCCCGAGATCACCCGCATAAGGCTGATCGAGGAGCCCTGGGTGAAGGCGACGATCCTGGTGCCCGATGAATATCTGGGAACGGTTTTGAAACTGTGTACCGACCGGCGCGGCGAACAGGTGGATCTCACCTACGTCGGGAATCGGGCGATGGTGGTCTACCGGCTGCCGCTCAATGAGATTGTTTTTGATTTCTACGACCGCCTGAAGTCGATCTCGCGCGGCTACGCCAGTTTCGATTACGAAGTCGGTGAATATCTTGAAGCCGATCTCGTTAAAGTGAATATCCTGGTCAACGGCGATCCCGTGGACGCCCTCTCGTTCATGGCTCACCGCGCCCAGGCCGAGGGGCGCGGGCGCCAAATTTGCGGGCGGTTGAAAGATTTGATTCCGCGCCACCTTTTCAAGATCCCAATCCAGGCGGCGATCGGCGGCAAGGTCATCGCGCGCGAGACCATCAGCGCGCTCCGCAAGGACGTGACGGCGAAATGCTACGGCGGCGACATCTCGCGCAAGAAGAAGCTGCTCGATAAGCAGAAAGAAGGCAAAAAGCGCATGCGTCAGTTCGGACGCGTGGAGATTCCCCAGTCGGCCTTCATCAACGCGCTGCGCATGAGCGACGATTAGAGCATCGCGCACTGCATATCCGCGCTATAGTGCGGAGATGAATCAGGGGAGGACATTGTGCACGTATTGAAAATCGCGTTCGCCGTCTTGCTCGCGGCTTTTGCCGCGCTGCCCGCACGGGCCGCGGAGCCCGCGCGCTCGTCGGCGGCGACACAATTCACGCAAGACATTCCCAATATCCCGGGCAAGAAATTCCTGCAGTTGATTCTGACTTACCCGCCCGGCGCTAAATCGCCGCCGCACCGCCACGCCAAGTCGGCCTTCATTTATGCCTATGTGCTCGAAGGCCAGGTCCGCAGCCAGGTCGACGACGCCGCGCCGAAGGTCTACGGCGTCGGTGAGTACTGGCACGAGAATCCGGGGGCTCATCACCGCGTCAGCGAGAACGCGAGCGCCACCCAGCCCGCTAAGGTGGTGGTGGTGATGGTGCTGGACGCCAGCGAGACCGTACTGACCACGCCCGATCCGCAGTAATCAGGTAATCAGTTGAGCGAATGACCGCAGCCGCCGGGCGACGCGCGGAATCCAGGATGAATGGCGTCAGATCGCCGAACGGAAAGCACGCCGACGCTGGCGGCGTTTGCGGCAGGCATGGATCAGGAGAAATCCGCTCAGGCCGAAAACCACCCAGGCCGGCATCGCCATGATGCCGACCCCAAGTGCTGCGAAGTATTGAGTTGATTCGGTTTGGGTCGCGAATGACGGGGTCTGTCCAACCAATAGTGTCCAGACATCAGCTGTGGCTGAACCGTTATAAGCCCCGGTTCCCAAGGCCATAACCGCCTCGGCCGAAGCCATAACCATGGCCAAAATGACCAGCGCCCACCCGGCTGTGCGCCCGAAAATCACTGCAACCCCGCCTCTTGAGTCGGTTTCCTGCCCCGTTGTCTGAGGCATAGTCCATAAAACGCTTAAATTACAGATGATTCTAGTCTAATTTCGAGTCGCACCGTTTTTCGCGGCGGGGCGAAATTTGGCGAGTTATCCCCAACCCTGTGGAAAATGTGGGAAATTCGCCGCTTAGCCGTGACGTCGCCGGCCGGATTTGTTGCAGGGGTCTGCCCGCTCGGATAGGTTCGGCGCCTTCCAGAAAGGCCCACCGCCGAGTCTCGCGCTGCGACTCGGGGGGCGACGGGACCGGAGGGGTGGCCGAGTGGTTGAAGGCGCACGCCTGGAAAGTGTGTATACGCCAAAAGCGTATCGCGGGTTCGAATCCCGCCCCCTCCGCCATTACCGCCGTGCGTGACTTTCTCCCTTGAAATTCACGCCGCCGATAAAGCCCATATGCCGCAAGGGTGGGCAAGAAATAGCTAAACCGACTTGCGGTCGGCAGCCGGCGGAAAAGCCTTGTTTCTCTCTCTTCGGGCCCGTTCTCTCCGCTGCAACTAAACCGACCTCGGATTCGGTTTAGTTATTTACCCCTCGATTCTTCGGCGTTTTGCACGGCAGCCCCTTTGCCGGGTTCGAACTTTTCGCCGGGTGGCGGCGGACGCTGGGATCGAATCTTCTCCAATGGTTTGGGCGTTGCAATGGCACCGGCCTCAGCCCCCGAGGATACTTTCTCGATCATCCGCACGCTCGGTATGTCCTGCCACCGAGTTGTGTAATGCGGCGACAGCTGCTCCTGGCGCATCCGCCACCCAGCATCTCTTGCGGATAGGCCCAGGCCAATGGTGCCGCGTCCGAATCGATCGTTGATCCGATCGACGGCCATCATCAGTCCATTGCTGGTGACATGGTTTGTGAACAGGGTCGGTTGGATGTCGCCAGCTGGTGACAGATCGAGGAGCATGACGCCTGCTTTCCGCCAGGAAAATCCGTCACGCCAGAAGCGGTCAAGGATAGCAATGGCAGCGGCCACAAGGGCACGGCTGTCAGCGGTGGGCGTCATGAAGGTGGTTGAAGCGGAGGCCGAGTGCTGCGGCGCGGATGTATCGAACGGGTCCGTGGTGATGAACACCTGCATGGAACCGCAGACCTGCCCTGAGTTCCGAATCTTCTCGGCGGCGCG
>CAMDRB010000202.1 GCA_945906455.1 Caenispirillum bisanense | reverse complement strand
CATGACTGCTGGCCTCCAAACCCAGCAGTCAGCTTGAATCACAATTCAAGCATTCAGGGAATCCCCAGATTCAGTCAAACCGCAACACGCTCTAGCGGTGTCCCGTACGCCTTGAGCGCAGGGTTTGGGACGTCGGGACGTGTCCCAGCGTCCCATTTCCCGGGCTTGCGAAAAATGGGACAGCCTCGCGTATAGAAAATTAGGATTCTCTCTCTCTCTCTCTCTATCTCTTTCTCTCAAGACCGGGGGAAACGGCGCTGTCCCAAATTCCTTGAGCCCGGGATTTGGGACGGTGGGACAGGCTCACCCGTGTGAGATTCGGGGGGGGAGTTCGCCCCGGGCGACCTAGCCAGCGGTCTTCTTCTTGGCGATGACGTTGTCCGCGCTCCATGCTCCGCCGCCGGCGAAGACGAAATACAGGAAAACGAAGCAAAACAGGATCGCCAGATCGCCGCCGTTGTTGATCGGGAAAAAGCCTCGCGGCGCGTGCGCCATGAAATATGCCACCGCCATCATGCCGCAGAGGATGAAAGCCACGGGCCGGGTGAACAGGCCGATGGCGAACAGCGCCCCGCCGCCGGCTTCAAGCAATCCGGCGGTGAGCGTCAGGGGTGACAGCTCGCCCATCACCCGCGCCGATTCCGGAAAGCCGAAGAGTTTCTGCGTGCCGTGCTGGATGTAAAGCAGCGCGGTCATGATCCGCAAGATGCTCAAGATACGCGGCGCCCATTGCGTCAAAATCGCTTCCAACTTCGCCATGCCACTCTCCTGCCTGCAAACACCAGCTCGCCACGGCTACTTGGGTGCGACCACCATCACGATCTGGCGACCCTCGGAGCGCGGCTCCTGCTCGACTTTAGCGTCGTTTTCGAAGTCGGCCTTGACGCGCGCCAGAAGCTGGTGGCCCAGCTCGACGTGCGCCATTTCGCGGCCGCGAAAACGCAAGGTGACTTTCACCTTGTCGCCCTCTTCAAGGAAACGGCGCATGGCGCGGATCTTCACATCGTAATCATGGTCGTCGATGTTGGGACGCAGCTTGATCTCTTTGACTTCGATGACCTTCTGCTTCTTGCGCGCCTCGTTCTTGCGTTTTTGTTCCTCGTATTTGTACTTGCCGATGTCGAGGATTTTGCAGACCGGCGGATCGGCATTGGGGGAAATCTCCACCAAATCCAATCCGGATTCTTCGGCTTTGCGCAAGGCTGTTTCGCGGTCTACGACCCCGACGTTGACCCCGTCGGCGTCGATCAGACGCACTGTGCGGTTGTCAATTTGATGATTCATGCGCGGTCCATCGTTTTTGGACGCGGGCGCTTGTTGCTCGAACCTAGCTATTTATCAATCTCCTGTTGTTGTTTCTCACGAGGGTATCGGTTCCGGTCGTCCCCCCCGGTATTCCCCAATGTCCCGGCACCCGGACGGTCGCGATTCGAGGGGTTATGTCCCAGGAACCGCAGCTTCCTTGGCAAGTCTATCGGTTGCCTCGTCCAGCGCAAGGACTTCTTGGGCCGCACCACCAAGGCGACGCAGGGCGACGCCACGCGTTTCCGCCTCCTTTTTACCTACAACCACAAGTATTGGCACCTTCGCGAGCGAGTGTTCCCGTACCTTGTAGTTGATCTTTTCGTTGCGCAGGTCCACTTCGACTCGAAGGCCGTTGGCGCGCAACGTCGCCGCAACCTCCTCGGCGTAGTCGTTGGCTTGATCGGTGATCGTGCAGACGGTTGCTTGCACCGGCGCGAGCCACAACGGGAACTTGCCGGCGTAATTCTCCACCAGGATGCCGAAGAAGCGCTCGAACGAGCCAAGAATCGCCCGGTGAAGCATCACTGGCCGATGTTTCTGGCCGTCTTCGCCGACATATTCCGCCCCCAGGCGCTCAGGCAGGACGAAATCCGCCTGGAACGTGCCGCATTGCCAATCGCGGCCAATGGCGTCGCGCAGGATGAAATCGAGTTTTGGCCCATAGAACGCGCCGTCGCCTGAATTCAATTTGGTTTCCAGCCCGGCGGCGGCCGTCGAGTCGCGGAGCGCACTCTCGGCTTTGTCCCAAATCTCATCGGAGCCCGCGCGGACCGGGGGGCGATCAGAAAACAGAACGCGCAGATCGTTGAATCCGAGATCGGCATAGACCACGCGAAGCAGGTCGATGAACTTCTTGGTCTCCGACTTGATTTGGTCCTCGGTGCAGAAGATATGCGCATCGTCCTGCACAAAGGCGCGCACACGCATCAATCCGTGCAATGCGCCCGAGGCTTCGTTGCGATGACAGCTGCCGAACTCGGCCAGGCGCAGAGGCAGGTCGCGATAGCTCTTGATGCCTTGGTTATAGATTTGCACATGGCCCGGGCAGTTCATCGGCTTGACTGCGAGTATGCGGTCCTCGGACTCGGAGATGAACATGTTCTCGCGATACTTCTCCCAGTGGCCGGATTTCTCCCACAGCACCCGGTCCATGAGCAGCGGCGTGTTGACCTCGACGTAGCCGGCGTCTTCAAGACGGCGGCGCAGGTAATTCTGCAAGGCCCTGTACACGGCCCAGCCTTTGGGATGCCAGAACACCGCGCCCTGGGCTTCCTCCTGCAGATGGAACAAATCCATCTCGCTGCCCAGGCGGCGGTGGTCGCGCTTCTCGGCTTCCTCGATCATGGTGAGGTAGTCGGCCAGCTGCTTGTCGTCGGCCCAGCAGGTGCCGTAGATGCGCGTCAGCATGGCGTTGTTGGAATCGCCGCGCCAATAAGCGCCGGCAACTTTCGTCAGTTTGAAGGCCTTACCTAGCTTGCCGGTGGACGGCAGATGCGGGCCCAGGCACAGGTCCAACCATTTTTCGCCCTGGCGGTAAATGCTGATGGGCGCGCTTTCGGGCAGATCGGCGATGATCTCGGCTTTGTAGTGTTCGCCGATGCCCTTAAAATACGCGATGGCTTTCGCGCGTTCCCAGACTTCGCGGACAATCGGCTGATCGCGGTCAACGATCTCGCGCATCTTGGCCTCGATCTTGGGAAGATCGTCGACCGTGAAGGGCGCGACGCGCGCGAAGTCGTAGTAGAATCCATTCTCGATGGCCGGGCCAATGGTGACTTGGGTGCCGGGATAGAGCTCCTGCACGGCTTCGGCCATGACGTGGGCGGCGTCGTGACGCAGGAGCGCGAGCGCATCGGGATCCTTGCGGGTGACGATGGCGACGCTGGCATCCTCGCCGAGCGGCAGGAGCAAGTCCCGCATCTCGCCATTGACCTTCACCGCCAGCGCGGCCTTGGCCAGGCCCGGACCAATATCAGCAGCCAGATCGGCGCCGGTTACCGGTCGGTCGAAGCGGCGCACGCTGCCGTCAGGTAAAGTGATCGCAACCATGGCCTTAAAACGCTTTTCGTTGGCGAATTGGATTCAAGCGGTCCTATGTCGATTGTCTCGGGGAGCTTGTCAAGCAAGCCCCACATCGGAACATTTCTAGGCGAAAGGATTGAGCGTTTTTAACCAGCGGGAGAGTCTCGCGGTCCGCGTCTTGCGGGCAACCTTGGTTTCATCGGTCAGCCAGGCAATTTGCAGAACCTTCCGCACCCCGGAAAAGGGGAGATGGCCATGCCACGAGTTTTCCGCCCGCCGGAACCCGAAAACGCCGCCCAGGACCGGATTGATTTCAGCCGAATAGTCCTCGAAATCACGGCTGCTCCGCAAAACCCTCAGGCGGCCGGCAGGCGAGTCCACCCAGCATTCGTTGAGATAGATCAGCACCGTCGCCAGCTTGCTCACGCTGTCGGTATGGATACGCCCATCGGAACTGGCGGAGCGATGGCGCACTGTGACCAGCCGAGGCCGGTTCACAAGGTCGAGGCCGAGTTTGTCACCGACGACCGTGCTGAAGCTTGGGTCGTTAATGTCGGCAATCAGGTCGTGGAAAACGCCGGTTGTGCGAAGGCCGCACACCGGAAAGAAGCCGGTCTGTTCGATCGGCGGGAAGTCCCTCGCCATCGCGTCCGCCGCGGCATTGAGCGCGTTGCTGCCAATGAAGTGGCAATAAGGTTGATGATGTAACGGGACCGAACTAATGGCCTCAAGATTGACGACGCGCACGGGTGCTGAAGCCTCCGAATTGCAGGCCCCTTTAGTATAATCTATCGCCAGGGTGGGTCGACCAAGACTTTTTGAGTCCTTCCCGGCACGGGTGAATCACCGGGCCGGATGAGAAGGACTCTAATTCAATATCTTGAGCACGTCCCGACCGCTGCGCGCGAAGGCGCGCAACTTGTTAATGCCGGCCTTCGCCGGCGACCGGTACCCACTTTTCCGGGACGTGCTCTAGAGCGTGTTGCGTTTAGATAGAACTATAGCCGGCCTCCCGGAAGTAATTTGAGCACTCGGTTGGAGTGATGGTGCCGAGCGTCGTTGCGAGCGCATCGTGAACTTCATCGACGCTGCGGCCCATGGCCTTTCGCATGGCATG
>CAMDRB010000201.1 GCA_945906455.1 Caenispirillum bisanense | reverse complement strand
GGCGTAACGGGCCAGACCAGCCCACAGAACGCCGCGAGGACAGAAAAACTCCTCCACCGCGATTGATCTTCCCCATCCGCACAACATTCGTGAGACTGCAAATGACCAAATTCGTCCCTTCTGCTACTTATTCAGACGTTCCCTAGATGCGAAGGAAACCCATCGAGACCTTTCGTTTTGCGGACATGCGATAATCCGCGAGGACGTATTCGTTGTCCGCGATGCATCGCAAGATGAGCGTTTTCACGACAACCCACTCGTTGTGGGTCCGCCCTTCATTAGGTTCTATGCAGGCGTGCCGTTACGCATACCCATTGGCTACAATCTGGGCACTCTTTGTATTATCTCACCCCGGCCACGTCCGGACTTTGGGAGTGCGGACCAAGCGCTCCTCCGTGACTTGGGAAATCTTGCCATCGCTGCAATTGCGGCCCGTGCTTTGCACGAGGACAACGACCATATTCATGCCGCGCATGATCAGCATCTTACTTTGAGTGCTGTTGCGAGTTCCCCGATGGCGCTCGTCTCGTCGGATGGCAAGATTGCGGTCAGCAATCCCGCCTTCAGCAAATTCTGTGGCGTTGACGATGCCGAAGGTCGGCCGCTTGAGACTCTATTGAACTTGCCCGAGTTTTGGAAATCCGAAGTCGCGAAAGTTAAAGAACTTCGCGCTTCCTCACGCGCCGGGGCTACTGCATCCGTCGTGCTCTACGAAGCTCAGAATGGTTATATGGTGGCTGGCTGATGCCGGCTGCTCGCACGCGGCAAATCCGGGAGTAGATTCGCACACCGGTCGCTAACGGTTGAACAGCGGGTAATGGCTATGGCGGATCAGGCGGAGTAATCTATTAGGACACGGCTTTGGTCGCGAGCGTTCCTTACGTTGTTCGCCCGGCGCGGATCGAGGCTCTCATCAATACCTTGAAAACAAAGAGTAATGTGGCGGAAATCTGTTCAGGTCACGGTCGGCGAGCTTGATCCTTTCCGTGACAAGGACTGGTATAATGATCGGGGACTTGGCCGCTGGGCGGCACAAGGATATGAGTAGCCCCTTAGACCGGCTCGAGGGACGAATTTGATGAAGGTTTTGCTGGCACAGCCGCGCGGGTTTTGCGCCGGAGTCGTGCGCGCCGTTGAAATTGTCGAGCTGGCCCTGAAGAAGTACGGCCCGCCGGTCTACGTGCGCCACGAGATCGTTCACAACAAGCGCGTGGTCGAGGATTTGCGCGCTAAAGGCGCGGTGTTCGTCGACGAAGTCGAGGACATTCCCGCCGGCGCCATCACGGTTTTCTCGGCCCACGGCGTTTCGCGCAAAGTCGTCAGCGATGCCGACGACCGCGGCCTGGAAGTTCTGGACGCCACCTGTCCCTTGGTGGCGCGCGTGCACACCGAAGGTCAGCGCTACGCCGCCGACGGTTTCGACGTCGTGTTGATCGGTCATGCCGGGCACGCCGAGGTTGAGGGAACGCTCGGCCAGATCGATGGCACCGTGCATTTGGTGGGCTCGGTCGCCGACGTCGCGAAGCTCACGGTCAAGGACCCCGACAAGCTCGCCTACGTCACTCAAACCACACTGTCGGTGGACGATACCCGCGATATCATCAGCTCGCTGGAGAAACGCTTTCCCAGCATCCACGGCCCCGACGTCAAGGACATCTGCTACGCCACGCAGAACCGCCAGCAAGCCATGCGCGAATTGGCCGAGAAGTCCGACGTGATTCTGGTGCTGGGCGCGAATAACAGCTCCAATTCCAACCGCCTGCGCGAGATCGGCGAGGACATGAACGTGCCAAGCTACCTGATCGACGACGCCGACGGACTCGAGCCGGCTTGGCTCGCCGGCAAATCCGTGGTCGGCATTACCGCGGGAGCTTCGGCGCCCGAGGCGCTGGTCGATGAACTGATCGCCAAACTGCGCACCTTGGGCGATGTCGAAGTTAAGATGCTCGACGGCGTCACCGAAAATATTCATTTCAAGCTTCCCCGCCAGCTTAGGGAAGTTTCCGAAGCGGCGGCGCAGTAGATTTTCGAGAACTAGAAAGGTCGTATCCCGTTGGCCGTACCCATTATTCAGCAGCTCCGCGTCGGTGCTTATATCGTCAAGCAGAAGTTGCTCGGCAATGCGCGCTATCCGCTGGTGCTGATGCTCGAGCCCTTGTTCCGCTGCAATCTCGCCTGCAGCGGCTGCGGCAAGATCGACTACCCCGACAGCATCCTCAACAAACGCCTGTCACCGGCGGAATGTTTCGAGGCCGTCGATGAGTGCGGCGCGCCCGTGGTCTCGATCCCCGGCGGCGAGCCGCTGTTGCACAAGGAAATCGTCGAGATCGTCAACGGCATCGTCGCCCGCAAGAAGTTCGTCTATCTCTGCACCAATGCCTTGCTGCTGAAAAAGCGGCTGCCCGACTTTACGCCCAGTCCTTACCTGACGCTCTCGGTGCACATCGACGGGCTTGAGGCCGAACACGACCACGCGGTGTCGCAGGTCGGCACCTTCGCCCGCGCCACCGAGGCCATCAAAGAGGCGGTTGCGCGGGGCTTTCGCGTCACCGTCAACTGTACGTTGTTCACCAGCAATGCCGTGCCCGAACGCGTTGCCGAATTCTTTGATTACGCCGCCACCTTGGGCGTCGAAGGTGTAACGGTCTCGCCCGGCTACGCCTATGAGCGGGCCCCCGTGCAGGATCATTTCTTGAGCCGCCGCCAGACCAAGGAATTGTTTCGCAAGATTTTCCGCCTGGGCAAGGCCCGCGCCAAGAAATGGGTGTTCAACCAGTCGAGCCTCTATCTCGATTTTCTCGCGGGCAACCAGACCTATGCTTGCACGCCCTGGGGCAATCCGACCCGCAACGTCTTCGGATGGCAGCGCCCCTGCTATCTGGTGGGCGAAGGCTACGTCAAGAGCTTCAAGGAGCTGATGGCGACCACCGCCTGGGACGACTACGGCGTCGGCAATTACGAAAAATGCGCGAACTGCATGGTCCATTCGGGCTTCGAGCCGACCTCGGTCATCGAGACCACCAAACATCCGTTGCGGGCGTTGAAGGTGATGCTCATGGGTGTCGACACCGAAGGGCCGATGGCGCCGGAAATTCCGCTCGCCAACCAGCGCCCGGCGCAATACGTGTTCGAAAAGCAGGTGAAGACGCTGACCGCCACGCTAGAGGAAGAAGCTCCGCGCCAGGCCAAGGTCGGCTAGCAGCCGCATCGATTGGCGGGCGGCATCCGTGCGCCGACCCAGCCGGATCAGCGCGGGGATTTGGGTGGGGTGTAGCAGCGCACCCCCGAGCGATTTCAGCATATCGACGTGACCACTGGCGGTCGCTGCCTTGAGCGCGATGGCCGGGACAGCGTCGGCCGCGCCATCGGCGACGACGCGAACTGCAGTAAAGGCCAGCCCATGGCGGAGGGCGATTTCGCCGACGCCGAAGCTTTCCATATCGGTGATGGCAGTATGGGTCGCGGCGCGCAAGGCGGCCTTGTCCTCGGGCGTCACGAGAATTCTTGAGGCATGGGCGATGGCGGCGTCGATGGTTCGCAAAGTTAGGCCGGCGCGCAGCCGTTCCGTCCAGGATTGATCGCAGGGCAAGGCCCGCGCAGCGTCGTGAACCGCCGAGGCGAGCACGACATCTCCGGCGACCAGCGCGGGGTCGAGGCCGCCGGCAATACCGAAACTCATGAGCGCGGTGGCACCCTGGCTCACGGCCTCGCTCGCGCCGGCCCGCGCCGCCTCGCGCCCGAAGCCCAGGCAGATGATCATTGGGCGCGCGTGCGCGGGCAAGGCTGTTGCGGCCCGGCGCAATATGCTCGCCTCAAAAACCATGCCGGTGATGATGCCGAGTTTGGTCACGCACCCTCAAAGAGATTTCACGGGCTCGTCCGATCGGCGGGGCCACCGAGGCCGCACCCCTCACATCCCGTATCTGGCTGTCTTGGTATTGCTGGTCTTCAAGCCTTTGTAGCGGGCGAGGGCCCAAAGCGGGAAGATCGCGGCGTAGCCGTGGTAGCGCAGGTAAAACACGCGCGGGAACCCCACGGCCGTGTACCAGGGTTCCTGCCAGCGGCCGCTGGCCTCGCGCGGCGCCGCCATGATGAATTCAATACCGCGTTTCACGGCCGGGTGTTCGACCTCGCCGGCGGCCATCAAACCCAAGACCGCCCAAGCGGTCTGCGACGGCGTGCTGGCTTTATGCTCGGTGCGGCGCTCTTTCCAGTAGGTGGCGCCGTCCTCGCCCCAGCCGCCGTCGGCGTTTTGGTGTTTGATCAGCCAATCCACAGCGCGGCGGATCTAGGGTTCGCTCATGTCTTCACCGGCGGCGCTCAAGGCCGCCAGCGCCGACCACGGCGCGCTGCTCGATCCACCGACGGCGGATGTATCGGCCCGCTGCGTGAGTTTCCTCGCCCAGATCGGCCATGAGCGCAGCCATCCGGTCTTGGCGCGCGGCATCGCGTTTCTGAAGAAGGAACAGGAAA
>CAMDRB010000200.1 GCA_945906455.1 Caenispirillum bisanense | reverse complement strand
AGCATGCCATGCGAAAGGCCATGGGCCGCAGCGTCGATGAAGTTCACGATGCGCTCGCAACGACGCTCGGCACCATCACTCCAACCGAGTGCTCAAATTACTTCCGGGAGGCCGGCTATAGTTCTATCTAAACGCAACACGCTCTAGTGGGCGCGCAAAACGAACAAGATCGATCCCGAATCTCAGGCGGGGCGGGCAGGCTCAGTTTCCCAGGATAATTCCGGCGGAGTCCGCTCGCGCCGTGCGCTCGCGGGCGCCAGTTTTCGTAAACTCGCTCTCGCTCGTTAACGAAAACCCCGGCTGCGCCGGGCGCAAGCTTCTGTAAGCTCGTTTCACTCGCAAACAGAAGCTAAGCGTAGGCGTGGTGGAGCTGAGCGGGATCGAACCGCTGACCTCGTCATTGCGAACGACGCGCTCTCCCAACTGAGCTACAGCCCCGCACCAACGCCAAATTCGGGGGCAAATGCGTTGGGCCCCCAAAAAATCGCGCGGAGGATGGGTTGAAAGCGGTGCGAAGTCAAGGCGCTCCATGGTCCCGCCAGGGCTCTCTAGATGTTTGTTTTTGCAGCGGTTTTCGGCTTTTGCCGGTCGCTTGCACGCACTCATTTCGCTCAGTAGGGTAGCCCCCAGGTTAGTGTTGAACCGACCAGCCTTGCGCCCGGTGGCGCCGCGCGGTCTAAAAAGGTCAGCCCGCGCGCCATGAGCACCATTGTCATTCCGCTACTTCAAGTCTTGAACGTCGCCCTCGATCTTTACAAATGGGTGGTGGTGATCTGGGTGGTGTTGAGCTGGCTGGTGGCCTTCAACGTCGTCAACAGCCACAACCCGCTGGTCGGCAGCATCGGGCGGGCCTTGGACCAAATCGTCGAGCCGGCCCTGCGGCGCATCCGCCGGTACGTGCCGTTATTCGGCAACCTCGATATCGCCCCGGTGATCCTGTTTTTGGTCATTCTGTTCATTCAGCTCATGATCGGCCGCCTCATCGTCAATATGGCGTCCTAACTTCTTGGCATTCTTCCACGCCGATAAAGACGGCCTGGTGATCACCGCCCGCGTTTCGCCCAAGGCCTCGCGCACCGCAATCTTGGGTGTCATGCCGACCACCGACGGCGAAGCTCTGAAAATCGCGGTGACCGCGCCGCCCGATAAGGGCAAAGCCAACGCTGCCGTCATCGCGCTGTTGGCTAAAACATTCGGCATTGCTAAAAGCAGCATCGAAGTGCTCGCGGGTGAAACCGACCGGCGTAAAACCATCCGCGTCACCGGTGATCCCGCCGCCCTCAAAGCCATCGCCCACCAATGGGTCAAGTTATGACAACCGCTAGCATCATCGACGGCAAGGAAGCCTCGGCCCGGCTGAAAGACAGCATCGCGAAAGCGGTCGCGGAATTGAAGGCGAGACACGGGATCGTCCCCGGCCTCGCGACGGTTTTGGTGGGCGAGGATCCGGCGAGCCAAGTTTATGTCGCGAGTAAACAAAAGACCGCCCATGCGCTGGGCATGAATTCCGTCCAGCACAATCTTCCCGCCGCCACATCGGAAGCCGATCTCATCAATCTGGTGCGGAGCTTGAATTCCGATCCGGCGATCAACGGCATCCTCGTGCAGTTGCCGCTGCCCAAGCACATCGACGCCCTCAAGGTCATCACGGCAATCGCGGTCGCGAAGGACGTGGATGGACTTCATCCCGAAAACGCTGGCAGGCTTGTGACCGGCGGCGAAGCGCTGGTGTCGTGTACGCCCATGGGCTGCATTATGCTGGCCAAGGATGTGCGCGCCGATCTCACCGGGCTCCACGCCGTGGTGGTGGGCCGCTCAAACCTTGTCGGCAAGCCCGTGGCTCATCTGCTGCTGAACGAGAATTGCACG
This sequence comes from Caenispirillum bisanense, assembly GCA_945906455.1. Lineage (GTDB taxonomy): Bacteria > Pseudomonadota > Alphaproteobacteria > Rhodospirillales > Rhodospirillaceae > SHVO01. The sequence continues at coordinate 2,648 of CAMDRB010000200.1, read as the reverse complement.
GTTACGATCGCCCATTCGCGCACCAAGGATCTCGCCGCCATCTGCCGCACGGCCGACATTCTGGTGGCCGCCGTCGGTCGCAAGGAAATGATTCGCGGCGATTGGATCAAACCGGGGGCGACCGTGATCGATGTCGGCATCAACCGGGTGCCGACCGCCGAAGGTAAGAGCAAGCTTTACGGCGACGTCGCCTTCGCCGAAGCCGTGAGCGTCGCCGGCGCCATCACGCCGGTGCCCGGCGGCGTCGGCCTCATGACCGTCGCCTGCCTGATGGTCAACACGCTCAAGGCCACTTGCGCGCAAGCCGGCATCACCGATATCGCCGTGCCGACCCGACTTCCTGCGAAAGCGTGAAGCGCTTCTTTAAAACTTGCTGAAATCCGGCGCGCGTTTTTCAAAAAACGCGGTCGCGGCTTCCTTGAACTCCGCCGAGCTCAGCCGCTCGGCCACGGCCTGGTTTTCGAGCGCGATGCGCTCGGCGATCTCAGTTGCGTTGCCGCGGAGCAGCGCCTTGGCCTGGCGCAGGGCCGCCGGCGGCTTGGCCGCCAGCGCCGCGGCCTTTTGCGCAACCACCGTCATTAACTCCTCAGGCGCGACGATCGCGTTGATCAGCCCGAGACTTAAAGCCTTATCGGCCGTGAACGGCTCGCCGAGCAGCAGAAGTTCCGCGGCCCGCGCCGGACCCACCAGGCGCGGCAGCAGCAGCGTCGAGGCGAATTCCGGCACGATGGCAATGTTGACAAAGGGCAGGTGGAACTTTGCCCCCGGCACGGCATAGGCCAGATCGCAGTGGAGCAGCAGGGTCGTGCCAATACCTACCGCTAAGCCATTAACGGCGGCGATCACCGGCTTGGGAAAGGTCGCGAGCGTGCGCATAAAGCGAAACACCGGCGCATCGGCATCGGTCGGCGGGTTCTCCAGGAAATCCTTGAGATCGTTTCCGGCCGTGAAGCTGTCGGCCGTGCCGGTCATCACCGCCACCCGGACACTCGCGTCGGCCGCGGCGGCCTTCAGGGCATTGGCAGCCTCGGCGTACATGGTGGAGAGCAGCGCGTTTTTCTTCTCGGGCCGGTTGAAACGCACCGTCAGAACGCCAGCGGCTGTTTCAGTAACGACGTGTCCGCTCATGTGTCCGCCTCCCTGGAGTACTGCTCTACTTCTTTTCGCGCGCCATCTTGCCCAATCGCAGGCGCAGCGCATTGAGTTTGATGAAGCCTTCGGCGTCGAACTGATTGTAAACCGAGTCCTCCTCGAAGGTCACATAGTCCATGCGGTAAAGCGAATTGGGCGACTTGCGGCCGGCGACCATGGCGCTGCCCTTGTAGAGCTTCAGCCGCGCGGTGCCGTTGACCCATTCCTGGGTCTGGTCGATGGCGGCCTGAAGCATTTCGCGCTCCGGGGCGAACCAATAGCCGGTGTAGATCAGCTTGGCGTAGCGCGGCATCAACTCGTCCTTCAGGTGCATGGCCTCGCGGTCCAGCGTCACGCTTTCCACGGCCCGGTGCGCCACGTGCAGCAAGGTCCCGCCCGGCGTTTCGTAGACGCCGCGGCTTTTCATGCCGACATAGCGGTTCTCGACCAAATCGAGCCGGCCGACGCCGTGTTTTCCGCCCAACTCGTTGAGTTTGGCGAGCAGCTTGGCCGGAGACAGTTTCACGCCATTGACGGCGACGGCGTCGCCCTTGGCAAATTCAATCTCGACATACTCGGGCGTATCGGGGGCCTTCTCGGGCGACACCGTCAGGCGGAACATATCGGCGTGAGGTTCCGTCCACGGATCCTCCAGCACCTTGCCCTCAAAGGAGATGTGCAGAAGGTTGGCGTCGGTCGAATAGGGCGCGTCGCCGCGTTTGTCTTTCGGGATCGGAATCTGGTGCTTCTCGGCGTATTCGATCAATTTCGTCCGCGAGTTCAAATCCCACAAGCGCCAAGGCGCGATCACCTTGATATCCGGCTTCAAGGCGTAGGCCGTGAGCTCGAAGCGCACCTGATCGTTGCCCTTGCCGGTGGCGCCGTGGGCGATGGCGTCGGCGCCCGTCTCAATGGCGATCTCGGTCAGGCGTTTGGCGATCAGCGGCCGCGCGATCGAGGTGCCGAGCAGGTAGACGCCTTCATAAAGCGCATTGGCGCGGAACATCGGGAAGACAAAGTCGCGGACGAATTCTTCCTTCAGGTCCTCGATGAAGATCTGCTTGATCCCCATGAGCTCGGCTTTCTTGCGCGCCGGCTCCAGCTCCTCGCCCTGGCCGATGTCGGCGGTGAAGGTCACGACCTCGCAGTCCTTCTCCACCTGCAGCCAGCGCAGGATGATCGAAGTGTCGAGACCGCCGGAATAGGCCAGCACGACCTTTTTTGGTTTTGTCATTTGTTTGAATTCCCCAAAATGGGCCTCAAGGTGGCGCGCAGTATAGGCAGGGAGAAACGGGGGGCAAGGGTGGGACGATGAAATATCGGAAGGCAGCTGTAGCGCGCTTTTCTCGGTTCTTCCTGGACCGGGGCGGCTAGAGCGGCTTGCGATTTCTTTGAATCGGGGGATTCCCGTTTGGGCTGATCTGTGATTCAAACTGACTGCTGGATAGGAGGCCAGCAGTCATGCCGAAACCCTATTCGATGGATTTACGCGAACGTGCGATGGCGCGGCTTGCGGC
>CAMDRB010000199.1 GCA_945906455.1 Caenispirillum bisanense | reverse complement strand
GGTCCGCCAATACCCCCTCAAGCGTCGCGCGGGACTTGGCACTCAGTCGCTTGATAACGTGCTTTGTCTGGTGCATCCGCCAGACTCGCACGACAGTATCGGTCAGGGAATCCCCAATGGATTCTCTTTCTTAGATTTGATCCACTAGCTGGATTTTACGGGCATGCCGCCGGTTGCGCAAACGACTTGACCCGTCACCCCGCGGCCGTCCGGCCCAGCGAGAAATGCGACGGCTGCAGCAATCTCGTCGGGGGGCCCAATCCGGCCTCTCGTCGCGCGGCCGTCCCATTTTCCCCAGGCCCGGGATGTGGGACAAGGGTGGATCGTTGCCAGAGCGGGGCTCAACCCCTAAACACTCCGGGCTCATCACAACGTCAAGGGGAATCCCGATGACCTACGAAAACATCCTGGTTGAGACCCGCGGCAACGTCGGCCTGATCACGTTGAACCGGCCTAAGGCGCTTAACGCGCTTTCGGCGGGGCTGGTCCGCGACTTGGGCGCCGCCCTCGATGCCTTTGAGGCCGAGGCGAATATCCGTTGCGTTGTGCTCACGGGCAGCGAGCGGGCCTTTGCCGCCGGTGCCGACATTAAGGAAATGGCGGACTTCGACTACATGGATGCCTATCTCAAGAACTTTGTCACCGACGGTTGGGAGCGGGTGACCAAGTGCCGCAAGCCCGTGATCGCCGCCGTCGCCGGCTACGCCCTGGGCGGCGGCTGCGAACTCGCCATGATGTGCGATTTCATTATCGCGGCGGACACCGCCAAATTCGGCCAACCGGAAATCACCCTGGGCACCATTCCCGGGGCCGGCGGCACCCAGCGCCTGACCCGCTTTGTCGGCAAGTCCAAGGCCATGGACATGGTGCTGACCGCCCGCACGATGGATGCCGCCGAAGCCGAGCGCAGCGGTCTGGTCAGCCGGGTCGTACCGGCGGCCGATTTGATCGCGGAGGCCGTCAAGGCCGCGCAAAAGATCGCCGATCTTTCGATGCCCGTGGTCATGATCGCGAAGGAAGCCGTCAACCGCGCCTTCGAGACGACGCTGGCCGAGGGCGTCCACTTTGAGCGGCGGATGTTCCATTCCACCTTCGCCATCGCCGACCGCCGGGAAGGCATGGCCGCCTTCGTCGAAAAGCGCCCGCCGGCCTTCAAGCACCGTTAGGCCTCTGGGTGAGGGTGGCCGACTGGGCGGCGGGGCTCCAGCCGCACCGAAAACCGCAGAAAACCTAGGCATTTGGCGGTTTTCGGCCAACTTCCAGTCGACCAGGCCTGGAAGGGGCGCGCTCGCCATGGTAGAGCAGCCGCCCTTAACAGGACAGCTAACGCCTTAATCAAGCGCTAAAATATCGTGTTTGAAGATTTTTTCCCTTGCCAAAGAAGTGCAATTTGCAAAAATGGGGTCGAATACGGAGACCGGGGGTTCCTACCGAACCAGGCTTTGCCTTTGGGCAGTGGGTTGTGCTCGAGGACTGAGCCAGTAGAAAGATCGGTGATTAATGACTTTTGATTCGAATACCCCCCCAGGCGCTTTTGGGGCGCCGCTTGGTAACTCCACGTCTATTAAATCCCGCAGACCCGTCTTTCAGAAAACCCTGAAGGCATCCATAGGCTGTAACGGCGTTGGCCTGCACAGCGGTGTGCGCGTCGCGATGAAGTTGCATCCTGCGCCGCCCGGCACGGGAATTGTTTTCAAGCGGATCGACCTCATCGGCGGCGGTGCCACCATCAAGGCCTGTTGGGATCACGTCGCCGACTCCCGCATGTGTACAGTTTTGGCCGACGGCAACGGCATCAGCGTGGCAACGGTCGAACACCTTATGTCGGCGTTCTACGGCATGGAAATCGACAATGCGATCGTCGAGTTGAACGGCCCGGAAGTGCCGGCCATGGACGGCAGCGCCGAGCCGTTCATTTTCCTCATCGAATGCGCCGGCGTCGTCGAGCAGGAGCTGCCACGCAAAGCGCTGAGAATTTTGAAAGCGCATACCTATACCAACGGCAGAAGGATGGTTGCACTGTCGCCCTGGCATGACGGCTTGCGCGTCGATTTCCAAATCGATTTCCAGGCTTCGGCGATTGGCCGCCAAGCCTGTTCCTTCACCGTTGATCGCGAAATCTACCGCGACGAACTCAGCCGCGCCCGCACCTTCGGGCTGCTCTCGGACGTCACCGCTCTGCGCGAGGCCGGGCTAGCCCGCGGCGGCAGCTTGAGCAACGCCATTGTCGTTGACGGCGACCGTATCTTGAACGACGAAGGCCTGCGCCACGATAACGAGTTCGTGCGTCACAAGGCTCTGGACGCCATCGGCGATCTCTATCTCGCCGGCCATCCGATTATCGCCCACTTCAGCGGCCGCTGTTCCAGCCACGCCGATACCGCCCATCTCATGCGCCAAGTTTACGCCGACCGCGCATGCTGGGAGTTGGTCGATATCTGGCAAGATGCGCCAGCGGTCACCACCTGGGCCGACCGGCCGAGCCGGCGGGCTTTCGCGTAAGACGCTGATAGTCCCATATTTTTCGGGTTTCTCGGCCGCGTGACACTGCCGGTCGCGGTGTTATACTGCGCGCCCACCGGCCGGTTACCGATCGCGCTCACGGCTTCCGCCGCGTCGGCTGAAACTCATTCTCAGCTGAAAAACCGATGAATACAGGATGGCGCACTGCATTGGACACCATGGGCATTTCTTCGATCCCGATCGCTACGAATTGGCGCCGCGACTTAGGCGTTGCCGTACGCGCCGTCGCCGTGCTCGGCATGCTCGCCGGCTGCGCGAAGGACGCCGAGCTTGAATATAAGGAACTGTCGATCTACGAGATTTACAGTCAGGCGGTCGTGTACCTGGATCAGGAACGACACACCGAAGCCGCCAAATATTTCGACGAAGTCGAGCGCCAGCATCCCTATTCTGTCTGGGCGACGACCGCCAAGCTGATGTCGGCCTACGCGCACTACCATGCCAGCGAATACGACGAAGCCGTCACCCGTCTCGACCGCTTCATTGCCGTGCATCCCGGCAACCGCGACATCGCGTACGCCTATTACTTGAAGGCATTGTGCTTCTACGAGCAGATCGCCGATGTGCGCCGCGACCAGGAGCAAACCCGCAAAGGGCTGGACGCGCTGCAGGACGTGATCACGCGCTTCCCCAGCACACCCTACGGCCGCGATGCTCGCCTCAAGATTGACCTGACGCGCGACCATCTCGCCGCCAAGGACATGGATATCGGGCGCTACTATCTCAGCACACGCCATTATCTCGCGGCCATCAACCGCTTCAAGGTCGTGGTAGAGACCTACAGCACCACGAGTCATGTGCCCGAGGCCCTACATCGGCTGAACGAGGCCTATACCGCACTCGGTCTCCACGACGAGGCCCGTAAGGCCGCCGCCGTGCTCGGATACAACTATCCCAACAGCGACTGGTACCGCGATTCCTTCCGACTCGCGGGTGATGCCGATCGGCGCGTTGTCGCCGTCACCCCAGCGAGCGCCACCGCTCCCGGACCGAACGCGCCAGGAACGAACGCCGCTAGCGACGCCGCGAGACTCGCCCAGCCGCCGGGGCTGCCCAACAACGCCAAGTAAGCCAACAACCGCTCGAGGATGGCATGCTAACGCATCTTTCCATCCGCGATGTCGTCATCGTCGATAAGCTCGACGTGGATTTCGCGCCCGGCTTGTGCGTCTTGACCGGCGAAACCGGCGCCGGGAAATCCATCGTCCTTGATGCCCTCGGGTTGGCTCTAGGAGGCCGTGCCGACGCCGGCCTCATACGTCAGGGCGCCGACAAGCTCACGGTCAGCGCTTCGTTCGCACTGCCACTCAAGCACCCGGTATCCGCGCAGCTCGCGGCCCAAGACATCGCGCTCGAGGACGAGGTGGTTTTGCGTCGCGTGGTGGGCACGGACGGCCGTAGCCGCGCCTTTATCAACGATCAGCCGGTCAGCGTCGGCCTATTGCGCGATATCGGCGCGCTTCTCGTGGAAGTTCACGGCCAGTTCGAAACCCATGGCCTGCTCGATCCCGCCACCCACATCGCCGCCCTCGACGCCTATCGGCGGGTGAAATCGCGCGACAGTACGGATGCCGCCTGCGCGGCTTCCTGGACGGCGTGGTGCGAAGCCGCCGCCCTTTTGAAATCCGCCCAAGACGTCCTGAGTACCGCGCTTGCCGAAGAAGCGAGCCTCCGCCACCACGTCAGCGAACTCGCGATGCTCGCGCCCAAGCCCGGCGAGGAGCAGGAATTGGCCGCCACCCGCTCGGTCTTGCGTCACTTCGAGCAGATCGTCAAAGCCATGACCGAGGCGCGGGCCGTGATCTCGGAAAACACCGACGTCGAAGCGGCGCTGCGCGGCGCGCTGACCCGCCTCACCCGCGTTGCCGCCCAGGCCGGCGGGCGGCTCGATACGCTGTGTCAAGCACTGGACCGCGCCGCCATCGAAGCGGGTGAAGCTTTGCGCGAACTGGACCGCGTGTGGGCGGACTTCGATGCCGACCCCGCCGCCCTTGAGCGCTCC
>CAMDRB010000198.1 GCA_945906455.1 Caenispirillum bisanense | reverse complement strand
GGGGTGCTTTAAGGCGCTAAAGCCGGGCGGCTGGCTGGTCGCGACCGAACCTGCCTATCCCGACACGGAAACCAACAGCCAGATTCAGGCAAGATACAAAAAAGAAGACCCTGCTTCCGTCAAGAAATATGGCCGCGTTACCCGACATGAAGACAATTCCGATCACTATTACCGGTTCAGCGAGTTTCTGACGGCGGCCTACAGCGCCAAGTTCGACGTTTTTCCATTTGTTTTTGATTTGAACGGCAGCCGTCAAGCCGACGACCGCACGCTGGCCGAGCGCAAGGTCGCGACCGGTTTCTTCCCCAACGTCCTCTATCCCTACTTTGCCAAGAGCCCCGCCAGTCCGATGTTCGACAGTTTACTCTTGGCCCTGCAAAAACCGGTCGATGGCGGATGCGATCTTGGCCACGTGCTCTCGGGACAAGGTCGGAAATGGGAAACCGGGGCCTGATGGCCGTTTAGGCACGCCCCACGTATGCATTCCCGTCCAGCAGAAGTTTCCAGACGGTGTGGATACATAGCCCGACGATGTTGGTGTAGGAGCCGTTGACGGCGGCAATATAGGCCCCGGCCCGGCCCTGGATGGCATAACCGCCGGCCTTGCCCTGCCATTCGCCGGTCGCGATGTAGGCTGCGATTTCAGCATCGCTCAGCCGGGCGAATTTCACAGCCGTCTGTACATTCCTTTGCCAAAGCTTGCCGTCCGGAGCCCGCAAGGCAATCCCGCCATAAACCCGGTGACGCCGACCCGACAGCAACGCGAGGCAATCCCGCGCCTCGCGCTCGGTTTCGGCTTTGGGCAGGATCCGCCGGCCACAGGCGACGACGGTATCGGCGGCGAGGATTAGCGCAGCCGGATGCTCGGCAGCCGCCGCGATGGCTTTCGCGAGAGCGAGACGCAAGGCGAGCCGCGCTGGTGGCTCGCCGGGGCGCGCATGTTCGTCGACATTAGCCGGCGCGACGACTTCAGGCGGGCGGCCGATCTGCTGCAACAGCGCGAGTCGCCGCGGCGAAGCGGACGCCAAAACGAAGGGAACCGTCATAGGGCCTGCAACTCCAACGAAGTGCGCCAGGGCATGAAGTGCGCCAGGACATGGGCGAATCCGGGGCGCGTTGGTGGATATTAGAGCAAGCAGCGCGAATTCAAAATCGGGAAGCTTGCTCTAATAGTCCATGTCATCCGAACGCGGGAAAAGTTCGAGGATTTTCTGCTGAAGTTGGTCCCGGGTCTGACGATAGGCGGCGAGCCGGGCCTCGCGCGAGCCTTCGGCCACCGAAGGATCAACGATCTTCCACAGGCGCACCTCGCAGTGCATATAACGCGTCAAGTCGGCGGCGGCATGTTCGGCCTCGGTCGACAACGCGATCGCCATATCGAAGGAATCATCGGCCTGGCTTTCGAAGCTCTTGGGCCTATGACGTGCCATATCGACGCCGATTTCCGACATCACCGCCACCATCAGCGGGTCCAATGAACCAAGCCGAACCCCGATGGAATCCACGAACACTTGGGTGCCGTGAAAGCGTTTCATGATGCCCTCCGCTATGGGCGAGCGGATTTCGTTCATGGTGCAGCAAAACAAAGCCGATGACGGCAGAATCATGTGTTCCCCCTCACCCGCGCATATGAAGAACGCAAAGCAGCGTGAAAAACCGCCGTGACGTGCCTTGGTCGAGTTCCACGTGTTCGGCCAGCCTTTCCTTCAGCATTTGCGCGCCTTCGTTGTGCAGCCCACGGCGGCCCATATCGATGGCCTCGATCTCCGAAGGCGACGCCACCTTGATGGCGTCGAAATAGCTCTCGCAGACCAGGAAATAGTCTTTGATAATCATGCGGAACGGCTTCACGGCCAGAACGATCTCGCGCAAGAGCGCGTCGGCGGTGTCGCGCACTTCAAAAATGAGCCGATCTTCCGTCAGACCGAGACTGAGATGGAAAGGCCCAGCGGCATTGTCGGCGTTTTTCAAGATAAATAGGTTTTCTTCGAGCAAGTCGAACAGCGCCACCTCGCGCTCATGCTCCACTTCGGGACGGCGGCGCAGAAAAGATTTTTCGTCAAGCTGAATTTTGATAAATGAGCGGCGGCGCTGGTCGGAGGTTCCCGAGGCGGCGTCGTCACTCCCCGCAGGGGGGCCGTCGCCGGCGGTCACCCTTAAGCCCCTACAATCCGCTCAATCCGGGCACCGCAGGCGCCGAGCTTCTCCTCCAGGCGTTCATACCCCCGGTCAAGATGGTAAATCCGGTTCACGAGGGTTTCCCCCTCCGCGGCAAGCCCGGCGAGGATCAGAGACGAAGATGCCCGAAGGTCGGTCGCCATGACCGGAGCGCCCGAAAGGTTCTTCCGGCCGCGAATGATGGCCGAAGCGCCGTGGACGTTGACGTCGGCGCCGAAGCGCGTCAATTCCGGCACGTGCATGAAGCGGTTCTCGAAGATGGTTTCGGTAATCATCGAGGCGCCGTCAGCCGTGGCCATGAGCGCCATCCACTGCGCCTGGAGGTCGGTGGGAAACCCCGGGTAGGGCTCGGTCATGACATCGACACCTGTGAGGCCGTTCTCCGCAGCAACCACAACGCCCCCCGGAACCGGCTCAATCGAGACGCCGGCTTGGCGCATGGCGCTAAAGACGGCCTCCAGCAGATCGAAGCGGGTGCCCTTGAGGGTGATCCGCCCGCGCGTGATGGCGCCGGCGATGGCGTAAGTGCCGGTCTCGATGCGGTCGGGTATCACGGCAACGCGGGCGCCGTGCAGAGTCTGTACGCCGCTGATCCTAAGCGTGCCCGAGCCGATGCCGGTGATCTTGGCGCCCATGGCATTGAGGCAGTCGGCGAGATTGCCGATCTCGGGCTCGCGCGCAGCGTTCTCGAGGACCGTGTCGCCGGCCGCCAATGCCGCGGCCATCAGTAAATTCTCGGTTCCGCCGACGGTGACCTTGGGGAATACGACATTGGCGCCCTTAAGCCCGCCCGGCGCAGTGGCATGGATGTAGCCCTCCTTCAGCTGGATCTTGGCGCCCAGACTTTCCAGTGCCTTCAAGTGCAGGTCGACCGGCCGCGTGCCGATGGCGCACCCGCCGGGCAACGATACCTTGGCCTCGCCCATGCGGGCGAGCAGCGGCCCCAGCACCAGGACGGAAGCCCGCATGCGCCGCACGAGGTCATAGGGTGCGGTGACGCTGGTGATGCGCGCCGTCGTCAGCGTCATCGATCGGCCGGTCGTGCCGGCTTCACCCAAACGCGCATCCGGCGCGAGCGCCGACTGATCGATGCGCGCGCCGTGCTGGCGCAGCAGATTGCTCATGGTGGTGATGTCCACGAGCTCGGGCATGTTGATGAGAGTCAGCGGTTTGTCGGTCAGCAGCGTTGCCGCCATCAGCGGCAAGGCCGCGTTCTTGGCGCCGCCGATGACGATTTCACCGGAAAGCGGCACGCCGCCTGTGATTCTTATGGCATCCACGAGTATTTTTTCCTTATTGGCCGGTCAAAGTCTCGGCAGAGTAACGCCCTTCTGGCCCTGGTACTTACCCTTGCGGTCGGCGTAGGACGTTTCGCAGATGCTGTCGGCTTTCAGGAAAATGAACTGCGCGGCGCCTTCGTTGGCATAAATGCGCGCCGGCATCGGCGTAGTATTGGAAAATTCCAGGGTCACATGACCTTCCCACTCGGGCTCTAGCGGCGTCACGTTGACGATGATGCCGCAGCGAGCATAGGTGGACTTGCCAAGACAGATCACCAGAACATCACGGGGAATGCGGAAGTGCTCGACCGTGCGCGCCAGGGCAAAGCTGTTGGGCGGGATCACGCAGATATCGGTCTTGCGATCGACAAATCCCGCGTCGGAGAAATTCTTGGGATCGACCACCGCGGAATCGACATTGGTGAAAATCTTGAATTCGTCCGACACCCGCGCATCGTAACCGTAGGACGATACGCCGTAGGAAATCACGCCGTCGCGCCGTTGCGCCTCGGTGAAGGGCGCGATCATGGCGTGGTCGACGGCCATTTTGCGTATCCAGGTATCGGGCATCACAGCCATCGTCGAGGAGTTCCTATCTTAGCGCTCGTGCGCAGCGCGTGGCGCCTTCGCTGGGATTCTTGTAACGCGGGCGCGGGCCGCAGGCTACCGGGTTTTGCCCCGGGTTTGGCCGGAATTGTCGGTGGCGACGGCATCGGTCGCGGCATCCTTGGCGTCATCCCGCGCCCGCACCTGGGCTTTGCGGCGGCGCAGGTTGTCGCGCAAAGCGTCGGCAAGCCGGGCCTGGGCCTCGGCGGAAGTCAGCTTCAGGCCGCGGCTCTTGGCGGGCGGTGGTTGCGGGGGGCTCATGGCGGGGGTTTCCCACATTTTCGAAGACAAAAGAAGGCGCGCCGGCGTTGCGCCCTGGGGGGGTGATATGGCATGTTCCGCGCCTTCGCGGGCGACCCCCACCTCAATGACCTAGGGAACCCGCGTCCGGGCGCTGCCGTAGCTCAGTGGTAGAGCACCCCCTTGGTAAGGGGGAGGTCCGCAGTTCAATCCTGCGCGGCAGCACC
>CAMDRB010000197.1 GCA_945906455.1 Caenispirillum bisanense | reverse complement strand
GGATCTGAACCCGATCGAACAGCTGTTCTCTAAAATCAAACAGCACATGCGCGCAGCCATGGCACGCAGCTTAGATGCCGTTCACGACGCCGTTGCCAATGCGCTCGACGCCGTCACGCCAGCCGAATGCAGCAACTACATCCGCAACTACATCCGCAACTCAGGTTACGCAGCTACCTAAATGCAAACCGCTCTAGGGGGTGAGACAGTGAGACAGTGGATAACTCGGGCTCGGCTAGTCGGTGGCGCTTCCAAACCGCTTACGCCACGCCTCCACCTGCTTCAACGCACCTTGGGCGTCAGCAGAGTCTTGGGCCGGCGCTGGCTCGCAGTATTGAACAACGAGAAAGTCCGGTTCACATAGGCCGTCACGTTGTGAATGCCCCGCGCGTATTCGCGCAATTCCTTGGTCATCTCGGCTTCGACCAAACGGGCATGGCGCGAAGGATCCTCGGTTTCCAAGCTAAAATAGAACCAAGGGTCGCCACGGTTGATCATGATGTCTTTGGTCGGATCATGCCACTCGAAGGCCCAGGTCAGCGGACGGGGCCAAACGTGGATTGGAAAGCGCCCGCCGAGCATGAGTCCGGGCAGCGGTTTATCGAGGTAATGATAGAAGGCCGGGTACATCGTGATGTAGACCGGCACGTCGGCGACAAACACGTAAGGTGTACCGACTTGAAACATTGGGCGGTTGGGATGGCGCCATTCGTCCTGCGGCATGAGCGCCGCCAGCTTATTGATGTAGGGGAGGCGGATGGTCGATTTGTCACCGTCAACGGCAAGAAGCGCCGGAGTCCCCTTGGCGTCGCGACCGGGACGTAGATGAATGTCCACCGGGCAGGTGACCTCGAACAGGCGCGCCTCGTGATCGAGAATGGCCGGACAGACTGAAACACTCTTCGCGTGACTTGTTTTGGCTTCAGGTCGCGGCAGTTTGTGCGGCGCCTCCCAGATGACGCTGGCCTCCCACTCCGGGTCGATCAGCCATCCGACATTGACCAAACCCGCTGCAGGGGCCTTGTCGCGCTTGCAAAACGAAAACATAGTCAACCTCAATATACGGCCCGCTCGATTTACGTCCAGCCTCAAGACGACGACACTATAGCGGATGAGTGCCTATTTTCCGAGATGCCGGTTGAAGAATTCGGAAATTTCCGCGAAGGCTGCCTTGCTCTCGGGTGCGGTATCGTCGCGCATATAGGCTCCATGGGCCTGGCCTTCGAACACTTGCAGCGCCGCCTCGACGCCGGCCTCGCGCAGTTTCCTATGGACGCGCACCGTGTTGCTGAGCAGCAGATCACGAGTCCCGGTTGTCAGGATCGTCGGGGGGAAGCCGTGCATGTCGCCATAGACCGGCGATAGCAACGGATCACGCAGGTCATGGCCGTTGGCGTAGTATCCGGCGGCGGCGTCGCAACGCCCTTCGCTCGAGACCAGGATGTTATCGACCATGGCATTGGTGTGGAAAGAATCGCCGGTCTTCGTCAAATCGGCCATCGGCGTCCCGGATGCGATTGCGGCCGGAAGGGGAAGGCCGAGTTGCTTTGCGCGGTGCACCAGCGCCAGTGTTAACGCACCCCCGGCCGAGGAGCCCAGGATGGCCATATTCTTCGGGGAGGTATTCTTTAGGGCGGCTTTCCAGACGGTGAGAACGTCGTCCAATGCGGCGGGAAAGAATGACTCGGGCGGCATACGGTAGTCGACCGAGATGACCTTGAAGCGACCAAACCCGGCCATGAAGATGGCCTCGGTCGTACCGGCCTCGCCAGGATTGAGGACATAGCAGCCGCCATGAATGTGGATGAGGACGCGGGCCCGATTCTCCGGCGGTATGTTGTCGGGCGTAATGATGTGGACCTTGCCCCCGTCCATGGTCGAGGCTTCCGCCCTCACATGCAGCCGCTCGCGAAGCGCTGGCAGGTTCTGGATCGCGCGCGCGGCCCCGGCGTCGGCGCTGGCCTTCCACTCGGCGCCCGATTTCGGCACGACGTTCCAGTTCGGACCGATCGGCGCACCCATGATCTTCTGCATCTGTGGGCTGACGGTGGTTGGAACCGGCAAGCTTCGCGCCGGCACCTGCAACGGTGCGGGCGCAGGCGCCTGCGCCCGGGCTGCATGCGACAGCGTGAGCATGGCCAAGGCCGAAAGGCCGAGTCCGAACATAGTGGTCGAGAAACCCTTCATCTGCCCTCCTCCACTCGATATGTCCATAGAACACGAGTTCAATGGCGCCGACAAGACGGTGGATTGCCGGAAAAGCTAGAGCAAGCATGGCGATTCCGAATGCGAGCTGATTGCGCTCGGTCAAGTTTTCCTTCCACTCAAGCATAAGCCATGCGAAATCCTTCCGGTGGACCCAAGGATAGAAAAATGCTGGATGCGGACAAAATAGCGGCCGGTATAAACGGTGACCTACAGGACTGGTTGGCGTTTAACCTGACCGGGGCGTTTGCGCTGCCTGACGGCTTGAAGCACGTCGCACCGTTTCCCCCCGCTGAACTCATGCAGAATACGACCGGCCTCACCAGCAATTCCGATTTTGCCAGCCATGGCTGCGATATTCTCAAGGCGTTGAGTTCGGCCAGCGATAAGCCCCTTCGCGAATTCGACGCTGTGCTGGACTTCGGCGTCGGCGTCGGCAGGCTCGCGCGGATGTTCAAGGGCTTCCGCGGTCGATACGCCGGCGTCGATGTTGACCGCAGACACGTTGAATGGGTGGCATCCGCCCTAAAATATGTCGACGCCTACGCAACCGAGCCCGGATATACCCTTCCCTTTCGCGGCGCCTGCTTCGATTGCGTCATATCGGTGTCCGTTTTTACCCACATGAACGAACGCGATCAGCGGTTCTATCTCGGAGAGCTTGCACGCGTTGCCAATTCCGGAGCGACGCTTCTGCTGACGGTCCACGGAGAACGCGCGTTGATCCGCGCCGAGACCGAACCACAGATTTTTGAGATGTTGTGGGTGCCGGCCGAGAGCATTCCGCAAACGCGCGCGGCGTTTAGCACATCCGGATTTAACTTCATTTTGCAGCAAGGCCATCTGACTTCGTCGCGCTATGAATACGGCATCACGTTCATTTCGTCGGAATATATCAAACGAGTCTGGTCAGACTATTTTGACATCGTCCGGCTTTGTCCCGGCGCGATTCACGACTTCCAAGATGTGGTCGTGTTGAGAGCGCGTTAGCTTCGTTATCCTTGCGCTTCTTTTTTGAGCAGCGCGCGTTTGCGCGCGACGCCCCACCGGTAGCCGGCCAGTCCGCCGTCGACGCGAACCGCCCGATGGCATGGAATAGCAACGCCCAGCACGTTGGCGGCACAGGCCCCGGCAACAGCGCGCACGGCCTTAAGGTCACCGATGCGCCGGGCGATCTCGGTGTAGCTCGCGGTTTCACCAACCGAAATGCCGGAAAGTTCCCGCCAGACGCGCTTTTGAAAGGCGGTGCCGCGCACGTCGAGCGGCAGACCAAGCCCGCGACCCGGTGCGTCAACGAAGGCGACGACGGCGGCGACCACGTCGGCAAAAGCGCGGCCACCCGCAGCAATCTCAGCTTTGGGAAAGCATCGGCGCAATTCCCGCACAAGCGCCGTGGGATTGCCGCCGAGCAGGATCGCGCAGATTCCCTTGCTGCTCTGCGCGACCAGGACTTGCCCAAGTTGACAACGATCGATTGCGAACCGGATGGCGGCCTCAGAGCCGCCTGATCGAAAAGCCTTGGGAGTCATGCCGAGCAGTGCGCCCGATTTTTCGTAAAAACGGCTGCTCGAATTGTAGCCGGCGTCGTAGATGGCCTCGGTCACGCTGGCTTGGTCGCGGAGGCCTTGCCTCAAGCGGTTTTCACGGGCAGCCGTGGCATATTGCGCGGGCGTCAGCCCGGCCACCTGTTTAAAGAGACGGTGAAAGTGCGAGGGACTCAGACCGACGCGGCCTGCCAGCACCTGAAGTTTTGGTAGCGTCTCGGAAGTCTCGATGAGACGGCAGGCGCGGGTAACGAGCGCAACGCGACGTGCGGCCAGCGAAGCCTCCTTGGGCTTGCAGCGTTGGCAGGACCTAAACCCTGCTCGCTCGGCTTCGGCACAGGTCGCATAGAACCTGACGTTCTGCGGCCGCGCTCGGCGCGCTGGACAGGACGGACGGCAGTACACCCCGGTTGTCTCGACGGCATAATAAAATGCGCCATCGGCCGACGGGTCCCGCGCGACCACCACCGCCCAGCGGCGATCTCCAATCGTTGAGGCGGCGCGTGCCGCCTGATTTTTACTGCTTACGCTCGCCTTCATGAGGGCCCGTCCCGCTTGCTTTCAACAATATATCGACCCCGTGGGAATACCCAAAACCCGCGGTCTCGGCACTCCGCGTATGGCTTTTGAATTCCGATTCACCCGGTTTTTGGCTTTTGGAGCGCGTCGGGTCAGGCGTCCCAAATTCCTTGAGCGCAGGGTTTGGGACGGTGGGACGCGTCCCAGCGTCCCATTTCCTGGGCTTGCGAAAAATGGGACAGCCTCGCGTATAGAAAATTAGGATTCTCTCTCTCCTCTCTTTCTCTCAAGACCAGGGTAAAACAGC
>CAMDRB010000196.1 GCA_945906455.1 Caenispirillum bisanense | reverse complement strand
AAATCCGTCGCGGACCTTCAGGCGGCCATCAGCCGCTTCGTTGCCGAAACCAACGAAAATCCAAAGCCCTTCGTCTGGACAAAAGACCCCAACAAAATCATTGCTGCTGTCAAACGAGGGCACCAAATGTTAGATTCGATCCACTAGATGCTGGAGGGGCCGCCGGCTTTATGCCTAAATAGGCGACGGTCGAAGCGCCTCGGCCGGCGGCATATCTGAAAAATTAGGGAGTCAATTTGCGCAGGACTTTGACCTCGCTCAAGGCGCTGTGCGCCGCGCAAAAACATCCGTTCCACGAAGTCTGCATCGACGATGGCGACCTCGGACTGTCGCGGAAACGCCTGCGTGAGTCGGAAGTTCTGGAAATCAATCCGTCCTATGTCTACTGCGGTCTGGTTGAGGATGTTCAGATTTTCGGACGGACATTCTTGTACTCGAAAGCCGACTCGTATGTGTTTCATTGCCAGTCCTATCAGAACCACCAGCTGCAAGGCCTGAAGGAGTGTATTGCGTCCTTCATTGACGGACGGCGCTCGGAGTTATTCAAGACCTACGTCGAGGACGAATGTATTTTTCTCGGCGGCATGTGGACCGAGCCGACGCCCGGAGGGCTGAGCCACGAGGTCTACGGTCCGAACTTCGGGCATTTCGTCTTCGAGTATTTGAACCGGCTGGCGATCTTTGATCTTTATGGATTGACCGCGCGACTTCCTGTCGTGATCTACGAGGAGCTGCCCGAACGATGGATTGAGTTCCTTGAACTCATGGGCATCGCTAAAGACCGCATCATTCGTGTGCCGATCGTTAAGGCCCCGGCTTATCGCAAGGTATGGGTGTCCTCGGCGTGCCACTACCGCGACACCGCCGGAAAGTTCCGCTTCTGGACCGCCGGGCTGCACTGGCTCCGGTTTCGTATGTTCTCGGCCATCGGCGGACCCAAGATTCAAGATCGCCGCCGCCTTTATTTAGGGCGCGAGGATGCGACGTGGCGAAAGATTGTCAATGAGGACGAGGTCAAGCAGCTGCTGGCAAAATACGGCTTCGAATTCCCGGCCATGAGCAAGATGAGCGCGCGGTCGCAGATCGAAGCCGTGAGCGGGGCTGACGTGATTGTCAGCGCGGCGGGCGCCGGTTCCATATTGTCGCACTTCGCTCCCGAACATTGCGTCAATATTGTTCTGGCGCCGCGTCATGTCGGCAAAGGACTCTGGGGCGGCATGGGCGCCGCCATAGCCCTCCGCCAGGTTTTCGAGCGCATAGATTGCGACGCCGTCGAATCCTCGATCAGCCGTAAAGACACGATCGGCGTCGATGAAGTCGCCGACTACAAGGTCGACGTGCTCGTGTTGGAGAATGCCGTTCAGACTGCGTTGAAAAACGGCTTCGAAAATCAGCGGCGCGACGCGCTCGGTCTCTGAGCGTCCCTAGCGCGCCTCCCGACAACTTAAATTTGTCCCAACAAGATCAACGTTCTACGAGGGCCTTAGGGCATTGGTCTGGATTGATCCGGATCAAGTCGCCGGGCGTCGGCCGGCGGTATGGTTAGCTATGAACATGAATTGGTCAATTCAGCCCGCCGCGGGCCCAACCTTCCCGGGCCCACCCGTCCCCGGCCCACCGGTCGTCGGCGTCGGTTACGGGCACGGCTTTCATACCGAAATTGAATTCAAGTTCCTCGCCTCGCCGGCGGTTCTCGGCCAAATCCACGATAGTCTGTTGATCAGATCACTGGCGCGCGGCGCGTCCAGGCACCAGACCCTGGTGAGCACCTACTACGACACGCCCGGGCTTTGGTTCGCGAGCCATGGGCTATCCTTACGCGTCCGCTGGGACGGTGAACGGTGGGTTCAAGGGCTCAAGGCGCGGATCGAGAAACAGGATGGATTTTTCCACCGCCGGGAGTGGGAGCAGCAAATCCCGTCGTCCCAACCGGTCGCGGCGAGGATCTTCGGTGCGCCGGAGGGCGTGGTGATCTCTCCCGAAGTTATCGCGGCGATCGAGCCGTTGTTTGAAACCAGGTTCGGACGCGTCGCTATCGAGATCGACGCGCCGAATCGCCACGCCCGGGGCGGTGAGGCCGCGCGCATCGCCATGGCTCTCGACGTCGGCGCGATCATCGCGGGCGGGCGCTCGGAAGCCATTTCCGAGGTCGAACTGGAGCTGGTTTCCGGATCGGTTGAGGCCCTGGCCGAGATCGCCTTTCACCTGCGCGACGCGTTCGATCTTCGCCCCGGCCATCTCAGCAAAGGCAAACGCGGCTATCGGCTGGCCGGACTGCCGATTATTCGTCAATCTGACCATGCCCAGGACCCTGGTGTATTCTCTCTTCGGAGACTAAACTAGAGACGCCGGTTTCCGGGGGGTCAAGAAGCCCATTCGAGCACTCTCCCCGTAGCTGGGTCGTTCGCTCTAGCGCCGTTCATAAGGGGAGGTACTCATGCTCGCTTTTAAGCGCATTCTGACGTCGTTGGTGTTCGTAACGGCTGTGCCCGCGCTGGCGGCGGCGGCGGACCCCGCCCCGGCGACGCGGGCTTATCATCCCGATGTTCCCGGGCAATCGGCGACAACCTTGGGCACCGCGACCTATGCCAAGATTCTGTGCTCGGCGATCTTTGTCTCGGGACGCCAACCCGACGAAGCCCAAAAAAATAGCGCCTGGTTCCTGCAATCCGAACCGGACCAAAAGGAGCCGGTCGTCGTCAATGTCGACCGCGCGACGAAGCGCGTCAGGGCGACGGTGAAAGGCGTCACCCGGCTTGCGGCGTATTACGGCGACCAGGGCTGCATCATCCATGCCGAAGGCCAGGACGGCATTTTCTTCAAGCCGACGCCCGTGAAAAGCGCGCTGCCCGAGGCGCAAAAAACGCCCTGGCCCATGGGCGACGCGCCCTCCGGCAAGCCCTATCCGAAAGGCCTCGACAAGGCCAAGGTCGACGCCGCCGTCGCCAAGGCCTTCGCCGATCCGGCAGCCCTGACCATCGCCGTCGTGGTGCTCTACCAGGGTGAGATCGTCGGCGAGCGCTATGACCTGGGCACCACCAAGGACACGCAGAACGAAAGCTGGTCCATGGGCAAAAGCGAGATGGCGACCTTGGTCGGCGTCGCCATGCACGAAGGTGCATTCAAGCTCGACGATCCGGCGCCGGTTCCCGATTGGCGCCGGCCGGGCGATCCGCGCGGCGCCATTCGCGTGCGCGACATCTTGAACATGAGCAGCGGCCTGGCTTTCAGCCACACCAGCACAAAGGGCTATGATCCCGCGGTTGATTATAGCGACCACTTCTTCGTCCACGCCGGAGCCGTCGACGCCTACAAATATGCCGTCGCTTCTCCGGTGGAATTCCCGCCGCAAACCGTCGGGCGCTACCGCAACGTCGATCCCATGTCGCTGGGATTCCTGGTGCGTCAATTCGCCGAAAGCAAGGGCGAGGAATGGCTGACCTGGCCGCAGCGCCACCTGTTCGACAAAATCGGCATCCGGCGCCAGGTGATGGAAACCGATCCGTACGGCAATTTTCTCATGAGCACCTTCGACTACGGCACGGCGCGCAACTGGGCGCGCCTTGGCCAGCTTTATCTCCAAGACGGGATGTGGAACGGCCAGCGTTTACTGCCCGAGGGCTACGCCAAGTTCGTATCGACCTTGGCGCCCGCCTGGCCGCGCAAGGAATACGGCGGCCAATTCTGGGTCAACGGCGAAGGCCGGTGGAAGGCCTTACCGCGCGAGGCCTATTACATGTCGGGCGCCGGCGGGCAGAGTACGATCATCGTGCCGTCGCACGAGCTGGTCGTGGTGCGCATGGGCCATCAGCGTGGATCTTCCTTGAGCGGCGCGGCGCTCAATGCTGCCTTGAGCGACCTGGTCCCGCTGATCGAGGCGGCGAAAAAGTCCGGAGGCTGAAGGCGGCGAGTATCGCGGGCGAGCGCGCGCTGATTCAAGGCGCCTTCTCGACGCCGGGGACTGCCGCGTCCTGCTGACGCGGCTCGGCCGTGGCAAGGAGGATGCCGAAGGTCGCCAAGATCGCGACCAAAGCGATCGCCGAAAAAACTTGGATCGGAGTCATAAATTACCTACTTACGCGTCGGGCCGTTGGTACCGGAAAATCTCAGCGGTGACGAGCCACAATACCAAAACGGCCCTCCCATATCTGAGAGGGCCGTAAGGTTCGGAAACATCGGGCTTTTGTATTGGTCGGAGTAAGAGGATTTGAACCTCCGGCCCCTGCCTCCCGAAAGCAGTGCTCTACCGGGCTGAGCTATACTCCGGTATGGAGGCCGTGCTTATAGCCGCTTGCAGGCCGCTGGCGCAAGCCGGGAAGGGTGGCGATAAAGCATTCTTCGCCAATATCTTAGCCGTCTGCCCGGCTAGAGCGTCGTGCCGAAAAGTGGGAGCCGGTATTCGGCAATAACGACGCGACCACAATAAGATAGAGCAAGCAAGGCGATGCCGATATCGCGCTGCTTGCTCTAGAGCGTGTTGCGTTTAGATAGAACTATAGCCGGCCTCCCGGAAGTAATTTGAGCACTCGGTTGGAGTGATGGTGCCGAGCGTCGTTGCGAGCGCATCGTGAACTTCATCGACGCTGCGGCCCATGG
>CAMDRB010000195.1 GCA_945906455.1 Caenispirillum bisanense | reverse complement strand
ATTGTGCCGGGGGGGGGGCTATTAAACGCGTAAAATCAGGCCAGTGGGAGAAGTTGGGGCTAACTTCTAACGCCCACGGTCATTAATGCCGACCACGTTCCCGGTGCGAGCGATGGTGCCGCAATACTTTGCCAAGTTACTCATGAGGCGTTGGCGCTTCTCGAACAGATCGCCGCGGCGATGGCTGGCCGAACCGCACGCGCGGCTACTGGCCATTGGCGCGGACTACTCCGCGGCCACCAGCTTGATAATCGGCCGCGTCCCGGTGGCTTTGGCGTAACGATCCAGCGTTCGCCGGCTCGGCCAATGTTTACCGCTTTCGATCCGGGCCACCGCCGATTGCGTGGTGCGCATCCGCTTTGCCAGGTCGCGTTGCGTGAGCCCGGCACGGGTGCGCGCAGCGATCAGTTCCTCCGCCAGTTCAAATTCCGACTGCAAGTCAGTGTATGCCTTGTGGTAGGCCGGGCTTTTCATCCATTTGCGGTGGAGGGTGCGAACGTCGGTCATAGCAATCCAGCCTCCTTGGCCCGCCGCGTTGCCGTGTCCAAGGCCGCGCGGGGCGTTTTCTCAGTTTTCTTCACAAACACATGCAGCAGCACCAACCTTCGGCCGATTGCCGCGATATAGATGGCGCGGGCGATGCCGTCGCGGCCTTTCATGCGCATTTCCCATAGTTTGCCGCCCATTGGCTTGACATAGGGCTCGCGCACCCGTTCTGGACCTTGCGCCATGAGCAATTCGGCGATGCGCGCGAACCGGGCGCGTAGGTCGGAAGCCAAGTCGGCCAACTCCCGATCCACACGCGAATCCAACGTTTCGACGGTCCAACCCGATATAGCAGGTTTGTTATCTCTCGCCAAGGTCGCTCCCCCTATGCCCTGGCTTTGCGCCGATTGATGCCGGTAACATTACTCTTGGGCACGATGCCCCGGTTCGGGAAGTTCGAGAGAAACTGGCGCACGCTGACCCTAATTATTTGACGGGTGATTCCATCCTAAATCATCCGCCCTAATTCTTCAGCCGGTACCCGGTCTTGAAGACCACCGCCACCACCGCGAGACAGACCGCGAGGAAGCCGAGCGTCATGCCGAAGCTGAGGCCGACGGCCACGTCGGCGGTGCCGAAGAAGCTCCAGCGGAATCCACTGATCAGATAGACCACCGGATTGAACAGCGTCAGCGTCCGCCAGGCCGGCGGCAGCATGTCGATGGAATAGAACGCGCCGCCCAGGAACGTCAGCGGCGTCATAATCAGCATGGGCACGATGTTGAGCTGCTCGAAGCTATTGGCCCAGATGCCGAGGATGAAACCGAACAGGCTGAAGGTCACCGAGATCAGCACCAGGAAGCCGATCATCCAGCCGACGTGCAGGATGTGGATGGGCACAAACAGCGAGGCTGTGGCCAGGATCACAAGACCCAGCGCCACTGATTTTGTCGCCGCCGCGCCGACATAGGCCAGCACAACTTCGACATAGGACACCGGCGCCGACAGAAGTTCGTAGATCGTGCCGACGAATTTCGGAAAGTAGATGCCGAAGGAGCCGTTGAAGATGCTTTCGGTGAACACCGTCATCATGATCAGCCCGGGCACGATGAAGGCGGCATAGGGCACGCCGTTGACGTCCGACATACGCGAGCCGATGGCCGAGCCGAACACCACGAAATACAGCGAGGTGGTGATCACCGGCGTCACCAGGCTTTGCCAGATGGTGCGCATGAATCGCGCCATCTCGAAGCGGTAGATCGCGGCGACCCCGTAAGCGTTGAACCTGGGCGCGTTCATTTCCGGACTCCCCATTGGCTATCGGCGTCGGCCCGGACGAGATTGACAAAGATGTCCTCGAGCGAACTCTGACTGGTGTGCAAGTCCTTGAAGCCGATGCCGAGTTCGGCGAGGCGCTTGAGCAAAAGCGCGATGCCGCCGCCGGTGTTGGCGGCACTGGCGTCGAAAGCGTAATGGAGCTCATGGCCGTCGGCCTTCAGCTCCAAGCCCCAGTCGGCCAGGCTTGGCGGAATTTCGGCCATCGGCTCTTGCAGGTTGAGGGTCATTTCCTTCTTGCCGAGCTTTTTCATCAGCGCGGCTTTCTCCTCGACCACGATCAACTCGCCCTTGTTGATGACGCCGATCCGGTCGGCCATGTCCTCGGCCTCTTCGATGTAGTGCGTGGTCAGGATGATGGTCACGCCGCTCGCGCGCAAGGATCGCACCATCGCCCACATATCCCGGCGCAACTCGACGTCGACCCCGGCCGAGGGTTCGTCGAGGAACAGAATCGAGGGCTCATGGGCGAGCGCCTTGGCGATCATCAGCCGGCGTTTCATGCCGCCGGATAGTGTTCTGACCTTGGCTTCGCGTTTGTCCCACAACGAAAGCTCGCGCAAGATCTTCTCGATATGCGCCGGATTGGGTGCCCGCCCGAACAGGCCGCGGCTGAAGGTCACGGTCGCGATCACCTTCTCGAAGGCGTCGGTATGCAGCTCCTGCGGCACCAGCCCGATCTTCATGCGCGCGCCGCGGTAGTCGCGAACAATATCGTGGCCGTCGGCAGACACGGTTCCCGTCGAGGCCGTGACAATGCCGCAAACGATGTTGATCAGCGTGGTCTTGCCGGCGCCGTTGGGCCCGAGCAGCGCGAAGATCTCGCCCTTGCGGATATCGAGATTGATGGCCTTCAGGGCCTCCTGACCAGAGGCATAGGTCTTGGTCAAATTGGCGATGGAAATAATCGGGGTCATCGGATTCACGCCGCCAAATCCTCGCCGGCGATGGCGCGGTCCAGCAGCGCGATGCATTCACCGCGCCCGTAGAGCGCGATGAACGTGCCCATGCGCGGGCCTTGATCCTGGCCGAGCAGCACTTGATAGAGCGCCTGGAACCAATCGCGCAACGAGGGGTAAAGCCCCGGATGGTGCTTACCAACCTCGTAAACCAGGGTTTGAAAACTCTCCGGCGTTTGCTCGCCGGTGAGAGCCTTGAGGCCATCGCGCAGCTCGATAAACGCCGCCAGCTCCTCCGCCGTTGCCTTGCGGTATTTCTTCGCCGGCACGACAAAATCCCGGTAGTAGGCGACGGCGTGTTTGACCAGGCGATCGAGCAGCGGCGCGGTCGCGGGCGTCGCCCCTTGTACAAATCGCGAGATGTAATGCCACAGTACCGCCGGCTCCTGGGCTTGGGCCGCGCTGGCCAGGTTCAAGAGCATGCCAAAGCCGAGACTCAAGGTATCTTGCGGCGGCTTGCCGTGGTGGATGTGCCAAGCCGGGTTGTTGAGCTGGACCTCGACGGCCTCCCCGGGGAATTTTTCGAGAAAATCGAGATACTCGTCCACCGCCTTGGGGATGACGTCGAAGAACAGGCGCTTGGCGGTCTTCGGCTTCTGGAACATATAAAGTGCCAGGCTCTCCGCCGGCGCGTACTTCAGCCAGTCGTCGACCGTAAGCCCGTTGCCCTTGGACTTGGAGATTTTCTGCCCGCCTTCATCGAGGAACAGCTCGTACGTGAGATTCGTCGGCGGCGCGGCCCCCAGGATGCGGCAAATCCGCCCCGAGAGCTTGACCGAATCGATCAAGTCCTTGCCCGACATCTCGTAGTCGACGCCGAGCGCGTACCAGCGCATGGCCCAGTCGCATTTCCACTGGAGTTTGCAATGTCCGCCGGTAACCGGCGTGGTGACGTCGCGGCCATCGGCGTCCTTGTAAGTGACCGTCCCCGCCCCGACGTCGCGCGCGACGATCGGCACTTGCAAGACGACGCCGGTCTTGGGGCAAATCGGCAGAAACGGCGAATAGGTCGCGCGCCGTGCGGGCCCCAGGGTCGGTAACATAACCTCGATCACCTCGTCGTACTTTTCGAGCACCCGGCGCAGCGCCGCGTCGAATTCGCCGGACGTGTAAGCGGCGGTCGCGCTCTTGAATTCGTATTCAAAGCCGAAGGAATCGAGAAAGGCGCGCAAACGCGCGTTGTTGTGATGCCCGAAGCTTTCGTGGGTGCCGAAGGGGTCGGGGATACGGGTCAAGGGTTTGCCGAGATAGGGCGTCATCGCCTCGCGGTTGGGCACGTTGTCGGGCACTTTGCGCAGGCCATCGAGATCGTCGGAGAAGGCGAAAAGCCGCGTGGCGACGCCCGGGCTCAACGCCTCGAAGGCGCGGCGCACCATGGTCGTGCGTACGACTTCGCCGAAGGTGCCGATATGCGGAAGTCCGGACGGCCCATAGCCGGTCTCGAACAGCACATAGCCTTTAGCCGGCGTCACGGTCTTCAAGCGTTCATCCCAAAGGGCGCGCGCTTCGACGAAAGGCCAAGCGTTGGAGTGGCGGACCAGGGCGGAGAGATCGGTCATATATATAAGGTGTCGGTTTGATGGTGCTGAAGGCGTGCGGCAAGCTAGGAGTACGGCGTCGCTAGGTCAAGTTAGAGCGTTTTCCGACGAAGTGGGTACCGGTTGGTCGTAGGAAACGTGACCAAATCAATAGTCTAGACCGCGCGATCGAATCACTTTCAACGGAAAAATCGGTCTAGGGACACTCTGAATAAGTCATCGACACGCCAGGGTCCTTGTGATTCTTAGTCTGATGCGGGTGTGAAGCAAAGGAATTGCTCCTATGAAGCAGCTGACTTTGGCGGTGGCGGGTTTCGAGCGGTACGCGAAGACGACGCGGCGC
>CAMDRB010000194.1 GCA_945906455.1 Caenispirillum bisanense | reverse complement strand
GCACAGAACGATAACCCTGCTCGGCTTCCTCCAGCCGGCCGGACCCGTGCGCCTCAAATGCCGCCGCAAACCCGCTCAACACTATCTCCATTCACAGCTTTCGCCGCTCACCCCAAAAGGATATTGAAGCCATTCGCCGCGCGCTTCTCTCAAAGAAGGCCGGAACGGTATATAAGAAATTGCCGTCACCAAGGCAAAAATGCTGATCCAAATTCCGTCACACCGGCCGCATCGGTTGAAGAAACGCAAAGCTCGTCATGGCCTCTAAAGTTCACCTTCCCGTGCCGGCCGCCGTCTTGAAGGCCGATGCCATCGCAAAAACCCTCGCTTTGGGCAGGTCTCATCACAACCAGGGACATCTCAAGCTCGCCGAAGGATGTTATCGCCAGGTGCTGGCGATGGACTCCAACAACGCCGACGGTCTGCATCTCTTGGGCGTGGTTGCCTTTCAGTCCGACGCCGTCGAACAGGGCATTCGTCTGATAAAGCGGGCGGCGCGCAAGAGTCCGCGTGATCCGGCGATTTTTGTGAATCTGGGCGCGGCCTATCGCAAGGCCAAACGAAACATCGAGGCCCGCGAGGCTTACGAGACCGCGCTCAAACTCAAACCCGATTTGTGGGAAGCGCACTTCAACCTCGGCAAGGCCCTCGTCGATCTTGGCGATTTCGACGGCGCCATCGCGGCCTACAATCACTGCATCGTGCTCAAGCCCACATCGGCCGAGGTTTATGTCAACCTCGGCAATGTCTACAAGTTCAAGGACGACGGCGACAACGCCATCGCCGCCTATGAAAGAGCCTTAGCTCTCGACCCCAAAATGAGTCAGGCCTACGGCAACATCGCCGCCGTTTTCGTCGATCGCGGCCGTCATGCCGAGGCCCTCGCCCTGATGGACAAGGCGATTGCCATCGATCCCCAGCCCGGAGAACTCAGGTTCAAACGATCGCTCATCGCGCTCCGGCTTGCGAACTTCGCGGTCGGCTGGGCCGACTATGACAGCCGGTTCTTCGCTGAGACCGAAAAGATTTCCCGCTTTTCCGCGCCGCCGCCTTATTGGACCGGCGAAGACTTGACCGAGAAGACAATTCTGCTCTGGACGGAGCAGGGACTAGGCGACGAAATCCTCTATGCCGGCATGATTGGCGAGGTCGCGGCGCGCGCGCGCCGCTGCATTGTCGAATGTTCGCCGCGCCTGGTGCCGGTGTTCGCGCGATCTTTCCCCCAGGCCATTGTCAAACGTTACTTGGGCCAAGGCGAACGCGCTACGCCACCAGCGGATTTCGACGTGCAGATCTCAATCACGAGCTTGGGCAAATATTTTAGGCCGAGCCTCAAAGACTTCCCGCGCCACCAAGGATATTTGAAAGGCGACCGGATGCGTACCGCGGCGTTGCGCGCACGCTACCGGGCGATCGCGCCGGGCAACCTGGTCGTCGGACTTTCCTGGCGCAGCAAGAGCGACCGGCTGGGCGTCCACAAAAGCGCCGACCTCGCCACTTGGGCGGACGTTCTCCGCGTGCCGGGTGTCACTTTTGTCAATCTTCAGTACGGCGATTGCGCGGCCGAGCTCGCCACGGTGAAGCAGGCTCTCGGCGTCGACATCGTGCAGGATCCGGAAATCAATCCGCTGGGCAGCATGGACGAATTTTTCGCTCAGGTCGCCGCTATGGATCTGGTGATCACAACGTCCAATACCACCGTGCATGTGGCCGGCAGCCTAAATATTCCGACGTCGCTGCTCCTCCCGAGTGGAATGGCGAGTCTCTGGTATTGGTTTCTCAATAGCGCAGACAGCCCCTGGTATCCGTCGATAAACATTTTTTGCTGTCCGCTCCAGGTCGGGAATGTCAATGAACCGAACGCTAGGCCATGGTGGGCCGACGGAATTATGCGCATTGGAGAAATGCTTGCATCGAAAAGCCAAGAACGCCTGGCCGCGAGCGTGGCGCAATCAGCATAACAAACCTCAGTCTCATCGTGAAATCTCAGCCAAAGACCGAAGCCCTCTTGCACAAGGCGGTTGCGCACCACCAGGCCGGCCGGCTGGCCGCGGCCGAGGCGCTCTATGTCAAGGTCATCAAGGCCGAGCCGCGCAATGCCGACGCCTTAAACCTCCTCGGCGCCATCGCCCATCGCCGCAACCAAGTCAAAAAAGCTAAGACGTTTTTTGAACGCGCTATCGCCAGAAACCCCGACATTCCCGATATCCATTTCAATCTCGGAAATTTGCTGTCGACGATGGGCGATAGCGACGGTGCGCTGGCGGCCTATGGTCGGGCGATCGCTCTTAAGCCGGCGTATGGCGATGCGCACCTCAATTTGGGCGTGCTGCTCTACAAGGCCGACCGCTTCGAGGAAGCCGCCGAGTGTTTTCGGAGCGCGGCCGCTTCCGCGCCGCTGGATCCGCGCGGGCACTATAATCTTGGGCAGAGTCTCGCAAAGCTTTGTCTCGCAAAACTTTCGCTCACCGACGATGCCGAAGTTTGCCTCAAACGCGCCCTTGAATTGAATCCGAAATATCTTGAGGCCCATCTGGCGCTGGCCGCCCTCTACACCGAGGGCGAGGACCGCATCGTCGAAGCCGCCGCCCATTTGCGCGAAGCCATCGGTATCGATCCGCGCCCGGAGTATTACAGCAACCTGGGCGATCTCTTGCGGCGGGCTGGGGATATCGAGGCAGCCCTCGCGGCCCACCTTAAGGCCCTCGCCAGCCTGCCCGACGAGCCCGCGATACTACACAATTATGCGGTCACGTTGCATGCGAACGGGCAATTTCAACAAGCGCGGGAGATCTTTCGCCGCGCCCTTACGTGCGATCCGGGCTTCATCAAGTCCTACATTGGATTGGCAAAGGTCTGTGAGCATCTAGGTTTGCTTGATGAGGCGATTAGCTTACTGGCGCAGGGTGTGGCTCTCAACTCTCAGTCGCCCGAGCTCCTCCTAAAGCTATCATTCCTTCAATTGGCGACGGGTTCGTTGCAAGAGGGCTGGCGCAATTACGAGAGCCGTATGGCTACTGGCGTTAAGCGCGTATTGCGTCATTCGCCACCGGCCTATTGGGCGGGTGAGGATCTGAGCGGGAAAACCATATTGATCTGGGGCGAGCAAGGCCTCGGAGACGAGATACTATATGGCAGCATGGTCTCGGAGATGATCGCCCGGGCAGGCCGATGCATTGTCGAATGCACACCCCGCATGGTGCCGATCTTTGCCCGTTCCTTCCCGCGCGCCACGATATCGCCATTTTATGTTCAGGGCGTTTCCACGACCCCGGCGGCGGGCGTCGATTTTCAAGCGGCCATCGCTAGCATCGGACAATTCTTACGCCCCGACCTTGAGAGTTTTCCGCGTGATCAAGGCTATCTAAAAGCCGATGAGGCCCGCACGGCCGAATTGCGCGCGCGCTACCAGGCGATTAATCCGGGCAATCTGGTCGTGGGACTCTCCTGGCGCAGCAAGAATGTGGATATCGGCGCACTCAAGAGCACGGATCCGTCATTCTGGGGGGAAATCCTCGCCGTCCCGGGCGTGACTTTTGTCAACCTCCAATACGGCGATTGCGCGGAAGAATTGGCCGCGGTAAAGGGGCGCTTGGGCATCGACGTCTTTCATGACCGCCATGTTGATCCGCTGGTTAGCATGGACGATTTCTTCGCCCAGGTTGCCGCCATGGATCTTGTGATCAGTACGTCCAACACCACCGTCCATGTCGCCGGCAGCCTCAATACTCCCGTCTGGCTTCTGCTGTCTCCGACCCCGGTCAGCATGTGGTACTGGTTGCTGAACCGCGCTGACAGCCCTTGGTATCCGTCACTGCGGATTTTGCGCTCGCCCTTCCAGGCCACAAATGCGCTAACGCCCGACGTTTGGGGCCCTGCCGTCGGCGAAGCCGGCTTGAATCTACGCCGACTGGCCCAAGGCCGGCCATGAGTGTGAAGCGTACGGGAACGAAGAAACCGAATTTTGCTTATGCGCCACGCTCGGCTTCGCTATGTTGAAAAAAAGCAATACGAGCCGAATTAGTCGCGGGCGCCAACTTCCGCCACATCACCTTCCACCAAGATCGGCAGAGCCGTGAATAGAAAATTTGTATCCGTAAAAAGTTTGTGCGCGGCGCGAAATCATCTACGGCGATCAGGAGGGGACGGCCTACAACGGCCATTTCGCCTGCACCTGCTATCATCCGCTGTTCGTCTTCAACCAATTTGGCGATCTGGAACGCTGCGTGTTGCGTCCGGGCAACGTCCATTCAGCGGATGGCTGGAAGGACGTGCTCGAACCAGTGGTGGCACGTTACCGGGCCGGAAAGATGCGACGCTACTTCCGCGCCGACGCCGCCTTCGCCAACCCCGAGGTTTACGAGTTTCTGGAGGCTGAGCACTTCAAGTATACGATCCGGCTGCCAGCCAACAACGTCCTGCAGGAGAGGATCGCTCATCTGCTCAAGCGCCCCGTCGGTCGGCCTCCCATTGAGGTTCGACGGTACTACGCCAACTTCAGCTATCGGGCGCAAAGCTGGAAGACACCGCGCCGGGTCGTGGCCAAGGTCGAGTGGCATCCGGGCGAGCTTTATCCCCGCGTCGGATTCATCGTCAACAACCTGTCACGCCCGTCCGAGCGGGTGGTCCGTTTCTACAATCAGCGCGGCACCTGCGAGCAATGGAT
>CAMDRB010000193.1 GCA_945906455.1 Caenispirillum bisanense | reverse complement strand
CTTCACAAGGTGATCAACGAGCCCGACTTCCTGCCGCTCTTCTTCGTTCGTCATGTCGCCGAAGCGGGCAAGCTGGTCCGCCGGGACAAGGGCCACCTCAAGGTCACGCCAGCAGGGCGAAAGCTTTTAAAGGAACCCCACCAAAAGGCACTGCAAGCGGTTCTCTTTCATCTCGCGCTATGGCGCCTCGACCTCGGCTATCTCGGTCGTGGCTTGCATCACGGATGGCCGCAACACGATATCGGCATCGTCCTGTGGTCGCTGTCGATCGCCGCCAACGACTGGCAACCGCCTGATCGTCTGACCCGCCTATGCACGATCCCCATCGATGAGGCGCTGCAAGCTACATGGGATACCGCCAGCCCTGCGATGGAGGCGACGATCCTCCGGCCCCTTCTCTGGTTTGGGCTTCTCGAGTACCGGGAGGACGATAAGGACGGAGATCGTTGGAACCGGAAGCACTTCTATCGCAAGACCCCGCTGTTCGAACGCTTCCTGTCGTTCGACATAAAACTTGAAGCTGCCGCCGGTCCGCGTCACTGACGACGCCTATTCGGTCTTGGTCGGCCACCGGTTCGTGACCGATCTCTAACTTGGCACTGGTAAGCAGTGGTTCCGCCGCTAAGCGGTTAAAAACAATCGGAGCCTTGAGCTTGCCCCTGCCTGACGTCTCCCTTGGCTGATAGGAACAGATCAGCTCGGCAGCATAGTCAGCACGTCAAGGGAAACGTTGAACGAGGGCAAGGTCACCTAATGGGGGCCGATCACCGGGCCAACCACCTGATGACCGGCCCTGGCGCATTGCGGCATCTGCGGCGGCGGCTGAGCAGTCCGCCCCACTGGCACACCCCATTCCCGTTCCCGGCGTTCCCGGCGGGAACGGGTTTGAGTTGGGAACGGAAAAGCCGCAGCCAGCCGCAGAAAAAGCCGTTCCCGCCGACCCCGTTCCCAAAAAGCGCAAAAACGCGGGAACCTCAAGCGCTGAGCCAGCTTCCCGCGTTCCCAGACTTACCCCCTAAAGGGGGAAGCGCTTTTGGGAAGCGCTACCCTCGGGAATAGGTTTTCAAAAAGCGGGAATGGGAACTAAAATTAGGCTACCGGCCACCCCACCGGCAGACCCCCTCTCCAGAGTCGCCATTTGACCGCTGGGTGCCGTCGGGGTGGGTGGCCGCTACACATGGGTAGCCGCCACAGCCGAACCCCCTAGGATCGAATCCTATGGCCGAATAGAGGCGGCGGACAGGATGATCGGGTCCGCACCGCAGCGCCCACCCCAGCGGCCGCTTCAGTGAGGGATTATTGCTCCGGCGCTTACACTTGTGACTGTTGCCCCTGATTGGGCGGCGCCGCCGTATTTGCGGGCCATCTGCTCTTTCGTCAGAAATCGCTGCTCGATCTTCTGCAATTCCTCGAAGCCAACCAATGCGTTCAATTCCTCGAACGAAACCGCCAGATCGGGCCGCTCGACGACCTCGCCGGAATCGATCGCCTGCTGAAGGACGGCCAGGCCGTTCTTCATACCTTGGATCGCCGTCGCGGTGAGCAGGCGCGGATAGATGGCGACGGCAACGCCAAGCTCCTGCATCTGGCGCGGCGATAGCAGCGGCGTGGTCGAACGCTTGCGAATGCCGAAGCCCATATTGACACATAGAGGTTTCGGAACATTCTTCGCCACGGTTGCGATGTCCGAGACCGACAATAGGGCGTCGGCGAACAGCAAATCCGCGCCGGCTTCGGCATAGGCGTTAAGCCGTTTGATGACTTCGGCAATGCCGTGGGTTGCCAGCGTGTCGGTGCGCGATTTAATGATGAAATCGCGGTCGCGCCGCGCCTCGGCCGCAGCCCTGATCTTCTCGACGCCCTCTTCAAGGGAAATGACCTCTTTTCCCTTCATGTGGCCGCAGCGCTTGGGCCAGACCTGATCTTCGATCATCACGCCGGCTAGCCCCGCATCCTCGAAACCGCGGGCGGTGAAATAGGCGTTCACCGCATTGCCGTAGCCGGTGTCGCCATCGGCGAACAGCGCCATGTTGGTGCAGCCCGCGAGATAGCGGCAGGCTTCGATGTTTTCGCGGAAACCCATGACGCCGACATCGGCCCAACCCATATAAGCCTCGCTGATGCCGGCCCCGCTAATGAACGCGGCGGGATAGCCCGATTGTTCCACCAGCCGCGTGCTATAGCCGTCGAACACGCCGGGGAGAACCAGGAGTTTGGGATCGGTCATCAGTTTGCGAAACAACTTACGCTTCTCGTTTGCCGTGGGCGGGCTCGCAGTCGTTCCGGGCATAGATGGGCCTCCCCTATTGGATCGGTGTCAGGACGTGGCGTCGCCGCTCTTCCCGCGCAATCGCCAGCGTGGCCAGCAGAATAATGGCGGCGCCTGCGAAGGTGAGAAGATCAGGCAGCTCAGTAAATATCATGAAACCCGCCAGCGCGGCGAAGGGCAGCTGTAGGAAATCGACTGGGGTGATGACCGTGGCGTCGCCGATCTCGGCGGCACGCGCGACGCAATACTGCCCCGCGGCCGCCGTGACGGCGCTCACGGCGAGCCAGGCCAGTTGCACCAGATTGGGTGCCACCCAATCGGCGATGACGAAGGGTACGCCGAACAAGGTGCCGAAGATCGAGGAGTAGAACACGATGCGCACGGATGGTTCGGTCGCGGTCAGTTGCTTGACCTGCGCCATGGTCACGCTTGACAGGGCACCGCCCAGGATCGCAACGAGCACGACGACATCGAACACCATGTCCGGTCGGGCCGCGATCAAGACGCCGGCAAAGCCGAGCAGAATCAAAAACCCGCGCCGTTTATCCAGACGTTCGCCGAGCATGAACCAAGCAGTAAACGGCATCCAGAGCGGGCGGGTAAAGGAGATTGCGGTGAACGTCGCCAAGGACAAGTATTTGACGCCGAACACCCAGCACCACATCCCCAGTGCGCCGAAGACCGCACGGATGAAATGTTGGCCGAGGCGTTCCGTAGCTAGAATTTGCGGGCCTGAGCGCACAATCCAGGGAAGCACTAATGGCACCGCGAAGGCCATGCGGAAGAAAAAAACCACCATGACAGGCAGTTCCTGAGTCATATGCTTGATCGTGGCGTTCATCGCCACCATTAAGGCCGACGCCCACAACATCCAGACCATGGCGCGAAGATTGTTCGCTCGCGTGGCCGCCATAAACAACGGGCTAGGCACGGGGTACGACGCTGCCGACCGCGATGACGACGTTGGCGTGTTCGTCCAGGCTGGCGGTGCAATCAGGCGGCACCACAATGGTGGTGTCGTATTCCTGGATCAGCAGGGGGCCGGGCAGGGTCCGGCCGCGAAGGGCATCGCGCGATCGGACGGCGGTTTTGATCTGCCCCGTGCCCGAGCCGAAATAGACCAGCCGTTCCGAGTCTTTCGCGACGCTGGCATCGGCCGCCCAGGCCTTGCCATGCTCGACCTGCCGAGGCAAACGCAGGACCACGCGGATCGTGACCAACTCAAATGCCTTGGCATCGGCGCGGTGCCCGTAGGTGCGCTCGAACTCGGTCTCGAACCGCTCCTCGATATCTCGCATAACGGCATCGGATAGCGGTCCGCCCGGAATGGCGACGGTCAATTCCGAAGATTGGCCGCGGTAGCGCAGATCGGCGAAGCGTGTGATCTCGGCCGATGCGGAGTCGAGCCCTTCTTCTCGGGTTCGGCGCAGCAGATCCGCCCGCATCTCCGCCAGGGCCGCCTCGACGGCGGCTAAATCGCCACTGCGCGTTGACGTAAGTACCGTGCGCGCCGTGTGATGCTCCACCTCTGCCCGAAGCAGGCCGAAGGCACTGAACACGCCGGGGGCGGGCGGGATAAGAACGCGGCGGATGCCGAGTTGGCTAGCTAATCCGGCGGCATGGATTGGTCCGGCGCCGCCGAAAGCCATCATGGCGAAATCCTGGGGATCGCGGCCGCGCTCCACCGATACGGACTTGATCGCGCGCACCATGTTGGAATTGGCGACGGCATGGATGCCATAGGCGGCCTCGAGCATCGACAATTTCGCCGGCCGCGCGATCTTGTCGCGGATCGCGGCCTCGGCCAGGGCGGTGTCGATGGCGAGCGCGCCGCCGGCTAGCGAGGTTGGGCTGATATAGCCGAGGACGAGATTGGCGTCCGTGACCGTGGGCTGCGGATTGCCTTGACCGTAGCAGGCGGGGCCGGGCACGGCGCCGGCGCTGCGTGGCCCCACGCGCAGCGACCCGCCCGCGTCGAGCGAGGCGATGCTGCCACCCCCCGCGCCGACCTCGGATATGTCGATCACGGGAATGCGCAGGAGATAGCCGCCGCCGCGCACGAGCCGGCTGCTGACGGACACGGCGGAACCGACCTCGTATTCGCTGCTGCGCAGAATTTCGCCGCGCTCGATGATCGAGGCCTTGGTGGTCGTGCCGCCCATGTCCAGCGTAATGACATTGGGATAGCCGCTTTCTCCGGCCAGGCGCTGGGCTGCCACCACACCGGCAGCCGGGCCGGATTCGATGATGGTCACGGGTCGCTCGGCCGCCGAAGACGCGCTGATCAACCCGCCATTGGATTGCATCACCAGGATAGGCGCGCGGATTTTCTGCGCAGCCAAAGCGCTGCGCAGCCGATCCAAATATTGCCCAATCAGGGGTCCGACATAGGCGTTGACCACGGTGGTGCTGGTGCGCTCGAACTCCAGCATTTCCGGCAGAACATCCGAGGACAACGAAACTTGCACCCGTGGCATCCGCTCGCGCAGGCGCTTG
>CAMDRB010000192.1 GCA_945906455.1 Caenispirillum bisanense | reverse complement strand
CGATGCCGGAGCTGGCGGAGATGCCGGCAAGTTCGATGACGTCCGCGCCGCCCGAGCCAAGGATCACATCGGCGGTGCCGCCCGAGTCCGTGATCGTGTCGAAGCCTGCGCCGGTGGTGTAGAGGAACGTATCGTTGTCCGCGCCGCCTTCGAGGGAGTCGGCTTCCGTGCCGCCGGTAAAGGTGTCGTTGCCCGCGCCGCCGATGAGCGTGTCGGCGCCCGCCGAACCGAAGATGGTATTGGCGCCGGAGGAACCCGTGATCGTGTCGGCGCCCGCGCCGCCATCGATGGATTCGATCGAGGTCAGCGTCGTCGCGGAAAAGTCGAAGATATTGGCGTTGCCGTCGCCGAGGATGGTGTCGGTGCCAGCGCCGCCATCGATGACCTCGACGGAGAACGTCCCGCCGTATCCCGTAAAGCCGATCACATCGGCGCCGCCGCTGCCGAGAGCCGTATCGGTGCCCAAGCCGCCGGAAATCGAATCGAAACCGTTGGTCGAACCCGAATAGTTGAGCGTGTCGTTGCCGCCGCCGGCATAGATCACATCGTTGCCGGCGCCGCCCGTAATCGAATCGGCGAGATCGGTCGCGGTCGCGAGTTCGTTAAGGCCGCCGGGATTGGAAATCCCGTCGCCCGAAACGTGGATGAAATCTGCGGCTGCTGTGCCTCCTACGGTCGCCATGGGCGTGATTTACGCAAAAATTGGGCCGGAATGGAAGCCCCAATGAAAGGCAAATTATTTCTATCGTTCAAAGAGTTACCTGCCATTGGGAATCCCGTGGAAATCCCGAAGCTCAAGTCCGCTTTAGGTCTAAACTAGGTATTATTAGGAAATAATATGGTACCTTATTGACAATATGCATGATTTTTTTTCTCCACTCGGCAAACCGGTGCCTCGCAGAATGGCCGCCTGCGCCGCGAAATGCGAACGCTAGACCGCTCGCGGCCGGAAAACGCGGGCGATTTCCGAAGGCGGCAAACCCTAAATTCGGCGAGGCGTGGGATCCGCCCCTGCCCGACGATGTGTCGCGCTCCCGACCGCCGCCACCTCTGTTTGCAGGGCGTTGTCAGAGTAAATCGATTACTTTGCTCGAGGGTCGGATTCAAAATTTGCGCCCGTTGATTTTCCTCAAATCTTGGGAATCGAGACAGGCACTTCGGTGTCCTCTTGAGGTATTCAGAATTTTGCTCTGACAGTGCCCTAAGAGCTGTAACCACCGCGCCAATCAGCAGCATCCCGAATGCGCGTCTCGGGCTTTTCGCAAAATAGAGCGACAGCAACAGGTAGCAGAATATTTCGACCGACAGGGACCAGGCATTCGGGACCAGAACGGCGCTCGGGATACTAGAGAAACGGAAGCCAGAAATTCCAAGGATTGTGACGTTGACGATTGCTTCGGCGGGGATCGTCGGCAACTGGATCATCGGGAATTTTTGATTGAGTGGACCAATCCAAGCGATGTGGGCACCGACAACGGCGACCGTCACAAGGTACACGGGCCAAAGGCGCAGAATGCGATTGCCCCAAAACCGAGCGAATCCCGTGGGAGCGAACCCGTAGGTTTCGTTCAGGACCATCGTCATCAGGAACCCGCTCAAGACGTAGAACGAAAACACCGCTTGGTTAGACAGCGGAGCCGCACTTGCATCCCAGAGATGGGCCGCTACGACGAACACCGACAGAGCGAAGCGGTAAGTGCCAATCATCGAGCCCCCCAAGATTCCAGCGAGGCCCCGCCGACCGTTGCCCTCAACCTGATTTGCTCTGACAATGCCATTAGCTGCGTACGCTGGCGAACGAAGCATTGGTGCGTCCGAAAAGCAACGGCGCGTGCTTGATGCTCCACGCTCTTCACCGCAACATAGTGCAGGTTCGGGCGGAGCGCCGCTTCCGCAATCGCCGCAGCGTCGGCGGCATCATTTTTCTGCCGTTTGACAAATGGTTTAACGTAGACCGGCGGAATCAGCCTGACATCGTGGCCCAGAGCTCGAGCGAAACGACCCCAAAAATGGCTTGTGGCGCAAGCTTCCATCGCGACGATGCAATGCGATTGCTCAGTCAAAATCTTCTCGAGCTTCGCGCGGGAGACAGTCCGATTGAACAGAACCGCCCCTCCTGGCCCTGTAGCGCAAATCTGAAAGCTGCGTTTCGCAAGATCGATCGCCAAAATCTGAATGTCGGCCATGCCATCCTCCTTCTCCGACGCTTCATGCGCCAGTCAGGCATCTTACGATGCCGGTGGGAGGGGGCATCCACACCATCAGTTCACTGCGCGGCGTGTGCACCTACGAAGTCGCGTAGTAAACACGCATGGAGCGCGCTATCAGCGCTGAAGCGCATCAACCGCGTGTGGCACCAGAACCTTTAGAACCTGTTCCCGACCTTCTTCGGTCAGATGACAGCAGGTGTCGCTGTAGACCTCGTCTCCGTAGGCGTCGAGCGCCGCCGTCGCGTCGAAGAAATTTTCTCCGGACGCCTTGGCGGCTTCAATCATCTTCGGGTAGAACACCGGAACAAAGTCATACGAATGGTTTTCCTTCACTCCACCGTAAGGGGCC
The DNA here is from genome assembly GCA_945906455.1 of Caenispirillum bisanense. Lineage (GTDB taxonomy): Bacteria > Pseudomonadota > Alphaproteobacteria > Rhodospirillales > Rhodospirillaceae > SHVO01. The sequence goes on along the minus strand of CAMDRB010000192.1, from coordinate 2,248 downwards.
GATCTGCGGAACCATTGGTTCGGCTGGAGAACGTGCAGATATTTTATACCCTGGCTCTTGGCCATCGCTTCCATAAGCTGCGATGCCTTCAACCAGTATGAGATGATATCGTTTTCGCTTCCCCTATTACGAGGCACTAACATCATGTTAGCGCTTGGCACGTTGAAGAGGCGTATCAACGACCCCGCCGTAACGGCGGCAATTTTCGCCACAGCGTAGCAAGCCGCGATCGGGCATTTAGCCCCTATACCGGAGAGATCAGGTTCCGCGATCTTGTTAATGGCCCTTGCCCATGCTGGCGCCGGCCAAGAATAGTGAATGCCCTTTTCGGCATTGCTAGCCGAAATCACTGCGTCGTTGAATCCATCGACATTGATAACAAGGTCGAACTCCTGACCGAGCGCCAGAAAGTAAGTGAGGATGTTGGCCGTGCTGGGTTGCTTCTGTCCAACAACCGCAAAATTGATCGTCCTGACGGTCTTGCCGGGAAATTCCGCAGCAATCAAGTCATTGAAGCCGCGGGGGTTATGTTCAGCCCAATAGCCAAGAGACGCGGCGACGGAACCGCCGAAGATTCCGATGATAATTTCGTCTTTCTTGCGCTCGATCGGATGGACGACTTGCCCGAATGACGGTGCGTGGGAAATTGCCATGTCATCGTAGATCACGTCCTTGTTGGCGTCATTATCCGGAACCGTCGCGTGACCCCAAAACGGATGGATCGTTGACCGCCAAGTCGGTACTGCGGCCGGTGTTGATCGAGCGTAGAAGAATCGCCCCTCGACGATATAGGCATAAGCGATACCGGCCGCTTCAAGAGACACCGTTGTCGAAATGAACAAGAGAAGAATTGTTGCCAGAACCTTGGTGGCGCGCTTCATCGCGCGAACTCGAACAATCGCATCATCTATTTAACGAAGCTCGCCGCCCAGCCAATTGCACATCCACTCAGCATAATGCGCATCATCGAGCGGCCCCGCCAGTACAGGTGCCGCGAGGCCTAGCGCCAGCAGCAGCGCGATTGCGTGGACTAACTTACGCATGATCGCCCCCTATCTGATCGCTCACGATTACCCGCTCGACGGCAGCCAGCTTAAGATCAATTCCTGGGCACTGTCAGAGCAAAATTCTGAATACCTCAAGAGGACACCGAAGTGCCTATCTCGATTCCCAAGATTTGAGGAAAATCAACGGGCGCAAATTTTGAATCCGACCCTCGGACAAAGTAATCGATTTACTCTGACAACGCCCTCCTATGGCCTGGCGTCTGCCTGACGCGGGCCACAGCTTAGCGTCACGTCGGCGCCAGCGCGTGGGCTCCCAGCGGCTATCGGTTTCCGTCTGAGATAATTCACTGGGCGATCTGGCCACGCCCTCTAAACTGCGTAACAACGCCCCTTGAGCGCCGGTCAGTGCAATGCGCTGCCCAGGCGTCCATCAGCTTTCGGCGGCGTTCAAATAGGTCCCTCCGGGCGTATGCGGCCTCGCTCTTGTCGCGCACCGTGGGCGCTGGCGGCGGCGGCCGTGTTCGGCGCAGCTGTCAAGGTCATGAAGATCGCTATGGGGGAGATTGTTGAGGTGCCCATCAAAAAGTCTGGCCGCGTACTAAGCGGTCGTGCCGGGGGCGCTCTTTGAGCCGTTTCTAAATTCCCCTGAATTCCGTTCTGGTGCTAGCTGGGTGCTAGCTAAAAGATAAGGCGCCAGAAAGCATATTGAGATAATTCATTGATATTAATGGTGCCGCAGGAGGGACTCGAACCCCCGACCCACGCATTACGAATGCGTTGCTCTACCAGCTGAGCTACTGCGGCGTGCGCGGCAAAAGATAGGGTTTTGGATCCTGGCTCGCAAGGCGCGAACTCCGGGGCTCGCAAGGCGCCGCGTCGCACAAGGCATCAGGTTCGGCCTTGCCGGCCCCAGCCGCCATTTCGGCACCGCACGATCTTCGGGGCCGCTCGATTGGTGGGACGCGCGAAGGGCAGGATCACTCGATTGTCATGCCAGTCGATTTCCTGGACCGGCGATTTTGGGGATCGGCGATTTTGGGGATCGGCGATTTTTGGGACCGGCGATTATTGGGACCGCTCGTTCGGCTCGGTTATTCCATGTGCCAGCCATGGCTGACGATGATCGATTGCCCGGTCAGGGCGTTGGTTTCAAAGGCGGCGAAGAACAGCGCGGCCTCGGCCACGTCGGCGGTGGTGGTGAATTCGCCGTCGGCCGTGTCCTTGAGCATGATTTTCTTGGC
>CAMDRB010000191.1 GCA_945906455.1 Caenispirillum bisanense | reverse complement strand
AGCCGGGCTCGTTTACGGCCCTGTTCGCCTTGGGCAACGGCCTGCGCGGCCTGGGCCGGCTGGAAGAGGCTGTCACGCACTATCGCCGGTCCTTGGTCCTTGAGCCCGCCAACGCCTCCGCTCAGAACAATCTTGGTAATGCGCTCCAGGAGCTTGGGCGGCATGGCGAGGCCGAAGCCTGTTACCGCCGGACCATCACGCTCCAGCCCGGCCATGCTCGGGCCCATTACAATCTGGGCATAATCCTCAAGGACGCCGGCCGGCTCGAAGACGCCGCTGATAGTTTCCGCCGCGCGCTCACCATCGTCCCCGACCTGGCCGAAGCCCACGTCAACCTCGGCGTCGTCCTTCACGACCAGGGTCATCTGGAGGACGCCGTTCGCCATACTCGCAAAGCCATCGCCCTCAACCCAAAGGATGCCGTAGCTTTCAACAATCTTGGGGCGGCCCTTCGCGACCTAGGGCGGCTCGACGAAGCGATGGAAAGTTATGCCGCGGCGATGGCCTTGCGTCCGAACCTCGCCGAAGCTCAGCACAATCAAGGCATCGCGCTCCAAACATCGGGCCGGGACGACGAGGCGCTGGAGCGCTTCCAAGGCGCGCACAAATTAAAGCCTGGGATCGTGGAAGCGGAACAAAACGCCGCGCTTCTCATGTTGATGCGCGGTGACTTCAAAGCCGGATGGGAGGCCTACGAAAGCCGATGGCGCCGAAACATTCCTGAATCAGCTTGGCGTGATTTCCCATATCCCCTGTGGCAAGGAGAAACCAGCGACGAGCCTGGAAAACACGCCGTCTTGGTGTGGGCCGAGCAAGGCGTGGGCGACAACGTGCTCTATGCCGGCATGATCCCCGACCTCTTGGCCGGTGGCTACGGCGTCGTCATGGAAACAGATAAGCGGCTCGCAAGGCTGTTCGAGCGCTCATTCCCAGGCGTCAAAGCCGTAACTAAGCGCAATCCGCCGGACGCCGCCACACATCGCGCCGACATCCGCTGGCAGAGCCCGTTGGCCAGCCTCGGTCGCTGGCTGCGGCCCGACGCGGCAAGTTTTCCCAAGCGCACATCCTATCTCTTGGCCGATGAAGCCCGGACGGCCCGGTACCGGGCCCTCCTGAACGCCGAAGCCGGCGACAAAGCCCTGATCGTCGGAATTTCCTGGATCAGCCGCAACGCCAAGATCGGCATTCATAAAACACTCGAGTTAATGCAATGGGCGCCGATCCTGCAGATACCTGGCGTGCTGTTCGTCGACCTGCAATATGGCGATACGACCGCCGAGCGAGGTGCGGTTGAGGCGGACTTGGGCGTAAAGATCGCCCATATCCCCGACCTTGATCTGCGCGAGGACATCGACGGCGTCGCCGCCTTGGCCGCAGCTTGCGATCTTGTAATCTCGGTCAGCAACACCACCGTGCATCTGGCCGCGGGCCTCGGCAGGCCTACGTGGATCCTCGTACCCGTCGCGGTCGGCAATCTATGGTATTGGATGCGCGGCAGCGCCCACACGCCTTGGTATCCAACGGCGACGATCTTCCGCCAAGCCAAGCCCGGGGCGTGGCAAGATGTCATAACCGAAGTTAAGGAACGGCTGCTGACATGCGTTGGAATGAAACCGCCGTTACAGCAAATTAACTAAAGAATAGAAGCGGATGACCGTAGCGTGAGCAGCAGAATTCGCGGCCGAAAAACCGACCGTGCCGCGGGTAATTGCTTCCGCGCCAGCCGTGTCCGCTCCTCGTTACACCGACAATTTTCTGGATACCCAATGGTTCAGGCGCCCACAATAAAATGTGACAAGACGCAAGGCTGCGCGAACGAGACGGGTAATGCGGGATTCATTCTGCCGCTCACGCTCTGGATGATCGCCATCATCGGCTTGCTCGCCACAACGATCAATGCCTGGGTCGCGACAGCTGTGGCGAATGCTGACGCGCTCGCGCGGCGGACCGAACTTGAGTTGGCTCAATCTAATATCCGCAACGAGTTGATTTATATGTTGGGGACGCGACCGATTAGTTATCGTGGGCTTGAAATCGGACCCCAGGCCACTGTCGACAAGGCCAACGATTACGCTACCATTATGGCAGGCCCATCCGACTCTGGCCGGTATCTCCGGTTCGACGGCCGCCCCTATAGCGCCGAAAGCGATCCAGACACGGTCGTGATGGTCCAAGACGGCACCGGTCTACTGAACCTCAATATTATAACTTCGCCACACTTGCGGCGCGCGCTGACGACCTTCGACATCCCTGAGCCGCAAATCAATCGCCTTATCGATACGCTTTTGGACTATCTCGACGATGACAACCTGACGCGGCTCGCGGGCGCCGAGAAGACCGAATATACGCGATTGGGCATGGCTTCACCGACGAACGGACTTCTCGTCACGCCCTTCGAGGCGCAACGCATCTTGGGGTGGGATCAACTTGGCGCACTATGGGAAGCCGACTTGGGAACGCCGCTTCTGACAACCTGCCAGGGCGCGGGATTCAATCCCAACACCGCGCCGCCCGTGGCACTTATTGCCAGCGTCCGCGGCTTAACCCAGGACAAGGCCGACAAGGCGCTGGCGGCGCGTGGAGCAAGGCCTTTCAGAAATGTTAGGGAGTTTGGCGCCGCCGCCGACATCCTCATCACGGATGAACCGTTCTTCTATTCATTTATCCCCGGACGGTGCGTCATCGTCGATATGATCGACAAACGTTCGGGGCAACATGCCCGCTTTTCACTGACTCTTGACCCGGTTTCTCAGACACGACCATGGCGAGTTGATTATGCAATTAAAATCCCCGCTCAATACCGCTCGGCATTGGATCGACTTGATCCAGAAGCGATTTTCCCAACCCCCGAAAGTATGGATCTATCGCCCGGGCCAGACGACGGAAAAGCCAAGCTCCAGTAGTCGGGTCGTCTGGGTCCTTGGCCGTCGCTCAACGCGGCAGAGCGTGTTCTCGTTCCAGGCGGGCATTCCGGAGAATAAGAAGAAGGCCCTCTTGCGCCTGCAGGTTCAGCGCTGGGCGCCGTTCCCCAATGTGAAATATGTCGCGCAGTGGGTGGGAAACCGGGCCAGCGTCTACGCTTGGAACGATAATGAGGTAAAGAGCGCGATCGCGGAATCCGGCCTCAGTGAGCGGCGGTGCGTCGTCTGCCCCGAGACCTTTATTCGCACCCCGGCACATGACGGCGTGAGGCTAGCCGCCGCGATCGATGGGTTCGAGGCTCAGGTGTGGCAGCAAGGTTTTCTGGCCTTCACCCGTTGGTGGCCTCAAAAGCCCAGCCAAACTGAATGGAACATGTTCCTGCGCTCGGCCGGGGTGCCCTTGGACCAAACTCAAATCCAGGTTCCCGAACCGTCGGCTGCCGAGTTTTTGGAAAGCCCCTGGACCCAGCAGGGCGGCTATCTTGGGATCACGTGGTCACTGCTCGAAGACCCGCGCTACGCCGCAGCGGTGGCAACGGTTGTCGCCGCGCCGTTTATCTACCTGGGCGTCGAGTATTTAACCCTTGCGATCGCCAATGCGCGTGTTGAAAACGCCATCGCGACCCTGTCGGTTGAGACGCAGGGCGTCCGGCAGCTCAGAAGTAAAGCGATCGCCAACCTGGATGAAATCGAGGACTACCTTGGGCTTGAAATATATCCCAGCCACTTCGAGACAATGACGACGGCGCTTGGATTGTTGCAGAGCCTGAACGTAAAAATACTTGAATGGACCTATGACGTTGGCGCGCTTTCGTTCACGTTGCGCCCAGAGCGCGAGATTGATGCCACCTTCCTCATTACCGCATTTGAAAGGAGCGGCGCCTTCGCCAATGTGACTGCCGCACGCGCCGGAGACGTTGGGCAGACTGGCCAGGCCAGCCAGATCCGCGTGCGGCTCGATATACTGCCCAAGCAAATAAAAAGCGTGAGCCGGTAGAATAATATGAATATCCCAAGCACGCTCGCGCCCGTAGTCGACTACCTCAGGCGGCACGTCAGCCAAGAGCTGGTGAGCAACGAGCGCCTGATCGTATTGCTGTGCGCGACCGGCATCCTGGTCTTGCTGTCCAGTATTTATGGCTTTTGGAGCCTGACCACGCAGATGAGCGGGCAACTCACGGCCTCAAAGGCAGGCCTCGCGCGCCTCCAAGCCGAGGTTACGGGTGATGCGTGGCCCAAGCGCGTCGAGACCACACAGGTATTGAAATCGGAGCTCAGTGTCCGACTCTGGGATGCGGCCACACCCGGATTGGCGGAGGCCGGATTTGAGACCTGGCTCCGCACCCGCTTCAGCAAGTATGGGGGGGTGCCCCAGCAAATCCAGATCACACGCAGCCCCGCTGCCGGGCGAGACGGCCAGACAACGCCGACACTCGCCGATCTCCAGCGTATGACAGCCAAAGTTATCGGGCCCTTCGACCAGACGGTGATCGTGCAAATCCTGGCGGACATCGCCGAGGCCGATAAATTAATCGTTGTCGACCGCGTGATTGTTAGGGCGGGGCTCAATAGCCGCATTGAAATGGATATATCGACGTTTATCCGCACGGGCGAAAGCAACGTCGGCGCGAAGGCCAAGCCATGATCGAGCGGGTGTTGGCGATTTATCGACTTTACCTGCCGCCGGCAAAGCCGTTTTTTCCGCACGCAGCCGCCGTGTTTTTCTTCGGCCTGCTCGGCTGGGCAAACGGATATTTTCAGGCGACCGGAGCGGTCGACAATCCCAACTTGAAAGAAACCTGGTCGGTTCCCAATTGGTCGCCGTACCATGCCGGGCCCGAACGCGCCCTCTTCGCCGGGCTCGATATTTGGGACGGAAGAAGGCCGCCGACGACCGCCGCCAAACCGGAAGTGAAGCCGCAGCAAACCTGGGCCTTCGTCGGCACGGT
>CAMDRB010000190.1 GCA_945906455.1 Caenispirillum bisanense | reverse complement strand
GGGATGTCGGCGGCATCCAGCAGGTTGCGCAGCAGGATGACGTTGCCGGGCACGTCTTCGACCCCGCCTTCGCCGAACGGCGCGCGGGAGGCGTAGACCATGTGCGTGACCGCGCCCGCCTGTGCGACGGCGGCCTTGCAGGAGTCCAGACTGGTGAAATCCGTCCGGATATAACGGACATTCCCGGGCGGAGGGGCGGCCGGCGGATTGCGGCAGAGACCCACGGCGCGCCAGCCCGGCGTGCGGGCGATCAGTTCCGTCAGGCGGGAGGCCGCGGCCCCGGTGGCGCCGGCGATCAGCGCGATATTGTCAGGCATGCGCTGACCTCTCTGGCATTTTCGATCCTCCGTATCGGAGGTTCATGCTGACAGCATGTGGCTGTATGGGCAAACGCGGGGGGCGTTGTGGGGGACCCAAGAGGTTCGGGCATGCGGCTTGCGGTTCGAACGCCTGTTTGCCACACCGCATGATATTGTCTTACCAATCCGCGATCGATGGAGATGTTGTCATGGCGCTGAAGGACACGGCCAAGTTGTCGGCGAAATTTCAGATATCGATTCCGAAAGCCATCCGAACCGCGCGGCGATGGGAGGCTGGGCAGGTTTTCGCCTTCGTCCCGAAGGGGGAGGGCATGCTGTTGGTGCCGGTACCCGCGCTTGAGGACCTTGCCGGCCTGGCGCGCGGCGCGAACGGGGAGGATTACCGCGACCGGACCGATCGGGTTTGATGCGCGTCGTTGATACCTCGGCCTGGATCGAATTTCTGGTTGGTTCGGCATTGGGTGTTTCGTTGGCGACCGAGCTCCCCGATCGCTCACAATGGGTGGTCCCGACGATGGTACAGTTGGAACTGGCGAAATGGCTGACCCGCGAGGTCGGTGAGGATAAGGCCGACCGGGTCATCGCGTTTACCGAGACATGCGTCGTCGCCGATCTAGACACGCAGATCGCTTTGGCCGCGGCGGACCTGTGCGCCCGGCACAAACTGGCAACTGCGGATGCCATCGTTTATGCAACCGCGCTGGCGCACCAAGCCGACCTGCTGACCTGTGATCGGCATTTTGAAGATTTGCCCGGCGTGCGGCTTTTTCCCAAGTCAGGCGGATAGCGATTCAGACGAGGCTGATTGGGTGGTTCCGATTCGGAGGGTTACCAAGATTCGACAGGTTCGCACCGGCCGGAGTTGTCCGTAAAGAGCGGGTCCGCTTTCAGAGAGCGAGCGGTCTCGCGTCCCATCTGTTCGACTTGCTTATTTCGGACTTTTGGTAGACACGACATGGTCTCAGCGTCAGAGGTTCGTCCCATGGCTAAACTGAAAGCAGTGTCTGATATCAGCCCGCCGGAGGCGCTTGCTTCCGGCATTTCGTCCAGCCTAGACCTTCCAGGAACGATAGGTTCGACACTCCAAGGGATATTGGAGGAATTCGATGTTCAGCCGGTCCTGTTTATTGGGGCGGGACTTGCAAGACGCTACATTGGCGCTCCAGATTGGGAGGGCGCATTGCGGCTTGCACTCGACAAAACGGGCGCCTCCGCTCAGCCTTACTCGTATTTCGTACAGAAATACGGGGACGACAAGGTGAAGATCGGAACGGCGATTGCCGATCTTGTATTCGAGTACGCATGGGGCGCTGGAAAGGCCGAATTTGATCCCATGTTCTTTGAAGGAACTGATCGTCACATTTTCATGAAAGTGTTGATAGCAGCCCACCTTCGCAAGCTGATGCCCGAGACCGACGCAGATTTGCCGATAGAATATGCTGACGAGTTGGCAGCTTTTCGCAGTATCCGCCCCCACGCGATCATTACGACCAATTACGACTCACTGTTAGAGTTGGTATTCAAGGGATATGAGGCAATCGTTGGGCGAGGCGTCCTACGATACGATCTCAATTCGTTTGGCGAGATTTTCCATATACACGGGATCACGAGCGACCCTAGCAGCCTTGTTCTGACAGCCCCTGACTACTCGAACTGGCATAAACAGAGCCGTTATTTCGCCGCGAAGCTCCTTACGTACTTTGTTGAACATCCCGTTTTTATCTTTGGCTACAGCCTTGGTGACCCGAACGTGCGGACCTTGTTACAGGACATCGGCCGGATTGTCGCAGACGAGAGTGGTCTTGTCAGCAACGTCGCACAGATCGTCTGGCATCCCGAGTTGAAGGCGGGGCCGACGCAATCCGAGGTCGTGATCGACGATGAAGAGGATGGGCGCCAGTACCGATTGCGCGTCTTCAATGTGACATCACTCTTAGAAGTGTTCGAGCTATTAGCTGCTCGGCACGAGCTGAAGCAGGTTAATCCGGCACTTCTCAGAACTTTGGCCGCACGCCTGATGAAGCTCACTCGCAAGGACATACCCGTGGGAACAGTGGAGGTCGACTACAGCACTCTCGAAAAAATGGCACACGACGATGAACTGCTACCAAAGATGTTGGGGCTGACATTAGCGGATACGAACAATAAGACTCATCCGTTCACGTTGGGTCAGGTCGCCGATGAACTCGAGCTCAAAGGCTGGAACGCTCTCAATCCCGTCATCAAAAAGATTAGCGACGAGAAGGGAGTAGACCTTCGGGCTTCAGACAATCGCTATCACGAGCGTATCAAGACCGGAAAGAAATCAGCTACCCGTAAATGGTCGCACGAAGCAATCGACCTGTTCCGGACGGTGATGGGCGGCAAGCCATACGAGGTCCGGGAATGAAGAATCTACGGCGTTCAATGGACCGTTCAAATTAGGCACATAATACACAAGTCCAACGACTCAAACGAAGGAAAGATTGCAGACCGAGCAACCACCTTGCGACATGCCCGAAAGCAGGCAGGGCAAAAGCGACAGCTTACGAAACAGGCAACGATTGATGCTTTCCAAAGCAGCCCTAAACGACAGGTTAACAACCGGGAAGCGGAACAAATACCCCCGAATCCCGCACTGATTTGTAACGAAACGCCCGGTTTCCCGCAGCATTTCGCAATGAACCAGGCCGGCCGCAGGTCTTAAAGTAAACTCTCAAAACGACCTGAATCGTCGCGCTTTATCAACCAGATGACGGCCGATCCTGATGTCGAATCTTAAAGACCGCGAGGACCGCGACAGGCCTCCGCCCGCGCGGTCTCAAAAACAAAGACACGCGCGTTAACCGACCGCACACAAATTCTACAAACAACACCCGATCAAGGCTTTACAGCCCGGTCTTCATCCAACGATTCTGCCCGGATACGAATTTCCTTGCCACGGGACACCCCGTCAGCCTAGAACATAAAGTGAATATCGAGGCTGGACCATGACCTCTCACCCGCGCAAAATCCAACCGCACGCATCCGAATCCAGCCTGCGACGCGGCACGCGCACCTGCGTTGCGGCGCGGAACCACCCGACCACCGTCCCCTGCACCAAGTCTCGTGGCTCATATGCCTGCCGGGGTGGTTGTTCTCGTACCAACCGGACGAAACGATGACCCTTCGGCGTCCCCTCACCATTACCGGGCTTGAACCGACAACCCGTGCTTCAACGACAGGGGGTGGGTTGCCGGGTCAAGCCCGGCAATGACGATGTGGGCCATGACGGTTAGGGCGATGACGGTGAGGGAAAGGACGGTGAAGGCAATGACGGACGGGGCAATGCATCGGTCATCGTTCCGCCCGTTTGGTATGATGCGCCGCCCCATGGTCGACTCTGGGCATCCGCCGCGCCGTCCATCCAGCCCAAAACACAAAGACAGCCGCGCCGGCAACCCGCTAAAACCACCGTGCCCAGCTAATCGAATGGCCGGCCCGCCCAACCCCAGCAACCGGACTCGTCAAACTCCAAGGAACGTATCAGCAGCAGGAAGCGCCGGCGCCCCACCGTCTCACGCAGGAACCCGCCGCCAAACCCCTCACCCGATAGGTCGGCCCGCCCCCAACCGCGGCACCACCCCGTCCCCCAACAACCGATCGATCTCCGTCACCACCCCCGGCAAATCCGCCAGACTGTCGATGATAAAGTCCGCGTCGCCCAACTCCACCGCCGCCTTGGCCCGCAGCGCGCCTCGCTCCGCATCCGACAAACCCGCGAGTTCCGAAGCGGAAAGCCCCGCCACATTGCCCGCCAAAGCAATCCCGACCGTCCAGGTCCCCGCGGCAATCCCTTCCCCGATCCCCGGCGCCGTATCGTCGACCTTCACCACGCACTCCGCCGGCCAAACCCCCAACCGCGCCATCGCATACCACATCATCAAAGGGCTCGGCCGCCCCGCCGGCAGGTCGCCCGCGCAGACGGTAAACTCAGGCCGATAACCGGCTAAAGCCGCGATCGGCTCTACCACGTCCATAATTGGGCGCGTATAACCGGTCGTCGCCGCCACTTTCAGCCCCCGTGCCCGCAGCGCATCCACCGCCTCGATCGCACCAGAAATCATGTCGGCATGGTCACGGACCGAGGCGACATTCATCGGCTCAAACACCTGGAAGATCGCGTCGACATCTGATTCGGAAAAATCTCGCCCATGCCGAGCGCGCCAGGCCGCGTTGACCGCGGGGGCGGCGCCGACCGCGCGGATATGGTCCCATTTCGCCATGCCCATCGGCCCGCGCGCATCGGCGATCGAAATCTCCACCCCGAAATGCCCGAACGCCCGCACAAACGCCCCCATCGGCGCGCGGCTGCCATGGTCGACGACGGTTCCAGCCCAGTCGAGAATCGCGGCCTTGAGTTTCAACGGTTCGGCCATAACGGGTCCTCATGTGGTGGTTGCGGCAAGCCCAGCATCGCAGCGATGGTCTCTTCGCCGATGGCGAAGCCGGTGCTGGCGCCGGTGCCGCTGGTGACCATCACCAGTCGAACACCCGGCATCGGTGTTTCCGTGAAGGCAACGTCGGGGCCGGACGGATAGATGCCGATCCAGCGCTCCATCACCTCGGG
>CAMDRB010000189.1 GCA_945906455.1 Caenispirillum bisanense | reverse complement strand
TTGACAATCGCGTAATCGAGCAGCGTCGTGGCTCCGTTGACGTCGAGAAGCTCGATCGGCCCGGCCGCACTGGAACGAACGGCTCCCCGCTTGGATAAGAGGCGCCGCAGCGCCAGGTTGCCCACACTCAAGTCGTTGCCGGTGTCGAGGATGATTTGTACAAATTCGCCATCGATGCTGGCGTCGGTCAAAATTAGTTGTCCGAGGCGACTGCGCGCCGTCACGACGATCGACTCCCCTTGCCAATTCTCTTGCCGTTCATCGGAAGGCGTGAGCGACATCATGCCGGCTTTAAAATCCATGAGCATGCGTTGCGATTTGAGGGCGGGAAGGCCAAGTATGCCGGCGGCTCCAAGATTGTTGCGCGAGAGCGCCGCCGCAACGGTGTCCTTCACGATCAACCTATTGACCGCAAGCTGCGGAATAATCACCGTGCCCACGGTTCTGGTGGCGCCCAGGCTATGTATCGTTTTGTCCGGGCCCTCGGCCAGGGCGAGTTGGTCGGCCAAATCGCGTGCGATCAAAGTGTTCTCGGCGCCGGTATCGATAATAAAAGGAAACGGACCTTTGCCGTTGATCGTTATGTCGACAGCCATGCGCTGACTCTTGTCGGTGAATAACGTAATGACGTCGCCTGCGGCCTGCGAATCAGCCGCGGGTGGTTCCAGTGCGTCACCCGCTTCGGCGGCCCATAAATTGGCCGTTGAGATACCCGGCGCCGCCAAGGAAAGCGCGATACCGAATACGATGCTCAGGCGCATGGAACTTCCTCCCGCCGAAGGCTCGATAGGCATCTGACGTGGCGCAAATCACCGCCAAGCCTGGGGATGGCCAGGGCACAGAGTATCAGTTCGCGCGGGTTGAAAGTAAGGCCGTATTTCCGACAGTGGCGATGCGGTAAACGGCCCCGCCGGCCACTTCGGTCATGAGTTTGTGACCGGAAGCGCGAGATGAGGTAGAATATGCGAGGTGCCATTGACGATCTCTCGCCTAACCCATCGGAGCAAAGGAACCGAGTCATGCAAAATCTCGTCTCGACACTTCCGCGCAGACACATCCTCACGTTCGCGCTTGTATTGGCGGGCGCGCTGCCGGTCGCGTCAATCGTCTCAAAGCCCGGCTTCGCGGCGACCGCGTCAAAACCAAAAATCGGCATCGTCGGCGCCGGCCGCATGGGCGGCGGACTTGGCTCGGCATTGGTCAAGGGCGGCTACGAGGTCATGTTCTCGTCGCGCCAGCCCGAGGAGCTTAAGGACCTGGTTGCCGGCCTCGGCGCCCGGGCCCGTGCCGGAACAGTGGAACAAGCAGCGGCCTTCGGCGATATCGTGCTGCTGGTCGTGCCCTATAGTGCCATGCCCGGCCTTGCCAAACAGGTCGGCGCGGTGCTGGCGGCCAAGCCCTTGGTGTTGGATGTGAGCAATCCGATACCCCAGCGCGACGGCGACGAGGCCTCGAAGGCGTTGGAGGAGGGGCCGGCCGCCTATCTTTCCCGATTGATGCCCGGCGTGAAAATCGTGCGGGGCTTTAACGCCATTGGTTTCACCAAGCTTGCCGACCCCGTCTTGCCGGGCGGCGGCAAACTCGGCGTCGCCATGGTCGGCGAGGATGCCAAGGCCGTGGACCTCGCCACCACACTCGCCCGTGATATCGGTTTTGAACCCGTGGTCATTGGTCCGCTGAGCCTTGGCAAATATCTTTATCGCCCGAGCACGTTTTTCAATGGCAGCCAGAGCGCCGACCAGATCCGCGAAATCGCCAAGACCATTGGGAAATAGCGAAGCTGATTAATCGTACCAGGTACAATTAATTTCCGACCGCTGTCGCGACGTAATCACGACTTCGCGCAGGATATTGACCATGACCCTTTCGGGCCTACTCTTGTTCGCCGGCGTCTATTTCGTGGCAGTCGCCACACCGGGACCGGGCATTGCACTCGTCATTGCGCGCGCGCTCGGCCGGGGTCTTAACGGCTTGGGATGGTTTATCGCCGGCTTCGTGGTCGGCGACCTTGTTTTGATGACGTTGGCCGTATTGGGTCTGGCGTTCGTCGCTCACACTTTCGCAACAGTTTTCCAAATCGTGCGTTACGCCGGTGCGGCCTATCTTCTCTGGTTGGCTTGGCGAATCTGGCATGCGCCAGTCCAGCGCACGGAGATCGCCCCCGAAGAGGTGAGCGAGCGCCCATTAGGGGCCTTCCTGTCGAGCCCCTCACTCACGCTCGGGAATCCCAAACCGATAATTTTCTTTCTTTCCATCATGCCGCTTGTCGTCGACATGACAGCTCTCACCGAGGTTTCTTATGCGGAACTCGTGGCGATAGTGATCTTGGTGTTGCCGCCTGTCCTGGGGGCTACGGCGCTTATCGCCGATCGCGCGCGCCGCCTATTCCGGTCGGAAAAAGCTCTACGTCGGATCAATAAATGTACGGCAACCGTAATGGCCGGCGCGGCGATGACCATAGCCAGAACCTAGATCGGGTTCGTTCGGCTGTTTCATCGGCTTGACGTTCTTACTTATCGCCTTCCCATGAACGCAATGACAAGTTCGGCGAACTCTCTTGGATGCTCTAAATACGGCAGGTGGCCTGCGTTTTTCATGGTCACGAAAGCGGACTGAGGAATCTTCTGATGGGCGATCCGCGCGTGGTTTAAATTATTGTCATGGTCGGAGTCGCCGACGATAACGAGTGTTCGCATCTTCAATTCACTGAGCCGCGCCACGATCGACACACCTGACTTTTGCAGCGGACGCATTTGAAGATTGTGCGGACGCGCCCGAAGAAGCGCCATGAGCTCCTGCTTGGCTTTGTCATTTCCCGCGGCAACGCAATATGGGCACTGCTCGACGGCCGCGATGGCGCCTGGGAGATCGCCCTTCACGACGCTTTCGCCGAACGGCGACAGTAGTTTTAGGAAATCCTCCGAAAACGGCACACCGGGCACGGATGGTCCGCTGACAATGAGCGCGTCGACGGCCTCCGGGTGATCGAGGGCGAACGCCATTGCGCGGCCGCCATTCGCCGACGATCCAACCACTGTTGCGCGTTTGATGGCTAACCCGGTCATTACTTCGCCGATATCGTCGACCGCTGAGTACGCTTGCGTCGCTTGCGCCGAGTTCCCATAGCCGCCCGCGACCTCGACGAAAGACGATTCCGCCACGCTGGCGTGATGCACGAGAAGCGCCGCAATCAATGCAGCAATCGGCATTGTCTTGGGCATTGCAACCTCGTTACTGGCGAGTGGCCTGAACTTGGACGCGATCGTACCGTGAAATATGTGCAAAGTATACCAGGTGCAATTAAGTTTCCTGAGATGGCTTCTGTCGCGGAGACCACCATATGCAACTCGCAAACTTCGCCTTCGGCTTTACCGACTGGTCAAAGATTGAACACGTCGAACACAAAGGTGAGTGTGGCTCGGCCTTTTGGCGCACACAAAACTTCGGCGATATCCGGGTCCGCATGGTCGAGTATTCGCGCGATTACCTGGCGGATCACTGGTGCGTCAAAGGCCACGTCGTGCTCTGTATTGAAGGAGAGCTTCACATCGAACTCGAACACGGTCGCGCGTCTATTCTTAAGCCCGGCATGAGTTACCAGGTCGCAGATAATGCGGTACCTCACCGCTCTTTTACGCCCGTCGGTGCGAAGCTGTTTATCGTCGATTAGGCGCCCGTGTTGCCGTAACGCTTTGAAATCGCCGGGCAACATATATATGCATGCCACGGCGCGCTCATTCTTCCGGGCGCGGGGTACGATTTTCCCAATGTCGCGCCGCGCAAAAATCGTGGATGATCGCACCGGGCCGTATCCATGAGCCAAAGGGAGGACTCAAATGTCCGCTAGCAGAAGAAACGTGATTGCTTTGGGTGGCGCAGCGCTCGGTCTCGGCGCGGGGCTCGGAGTGAGTGCGGGCGTAACTCCCGTCGCGGCCCAGACCGCGGCGCCTCGTCGCTCCGGCGGCGATCATCCGGTCAAGCTCACCTATGCGACGATCCAGAGCGGCACCGGTAGCTTTGGCCTCGGCGTCCGCACGGCGCGCGGCATCCTCGACGTGGCGGCGCTTGAGAAGGCCGAGGCGCGCGGCCTGCCGGTGACGGTGGAAGACGTGATCCACAAGCGCGGCGACCTCGTGGCCTTGGCGGCGGCGGTATCCGGCGCGCCGGCGCGGTATTACGTGGCCGAGAACAGCGTCACATTCGGCCCGGTGGTGGCGAGCGCGCCCAAAATATTCTGCGTTGGCTTGAACTATCGCGCGCACGTCGCTGAAGGCGGTCCCAACGCGCAAGTGCCGAAGGAACCGATGCTGTTCAACAAGTTCGATTCCTGCCTCAACAGCCACGGCGGCACCATTCCGATTTCCCAGCAGCGGGGTTCGGAGTGGGACTACGAGGCCGAGCTGGTGATGTTCGTCGGTCGCGGCGGCCGGAACATTCCCAAGGACCAAGCGCTCTCCCATGTCTTCGGCTACTGCAACGGCAACGACTTCACCGAGCGGGCGCGCCAGCGGATGACCGGACAGTTTATGCTGGGCAAGGCCGGCGACGGCTGGGGGCCGCTTGGGCCCTGGCTGGTCAGCGCAGACCAGATCGATCCGCAAAATCTGACTTTGCAATGCATCGTCAACGGCGAGGTACGCCAGAGCTCCAATACCAGCCAGATGATTTTCGACTGCAAAACGCTGATCAGCTACATTTCCGAGAATTGGGAGCTGAAGGCCGGCGACGTGATCTTCACCGGCACCTGCGAGGGCGTCATCAGCGGTTACCCGAAGGAAAAGCGGGTCTGGCTGAAGCCGGGCGACAAGATCGTCACCGCGATCCAGCATCTGGGCGAGCTCGCGTTCACGCTTACCTAAACGGCGCGCTTAAGGAACGTCTGAATAAGTAGCAGAAGGGACGAATTTGGTCATTTGCAGTCTCACGAATGTTGTGCGGATGGGGAAGATCAATCGCGGTGGAGGAGTTTTTCTGTCCTCGCGGCGTTCTGTGGGCTGGTCTGGCCCGTTACGCCGGC
>CAMDRB010000188.1 GCA_945906455.1 Caenispirillum bisanense | reverse complement strand
GCGCCGCGTCGTCTTCGCGTACCGCTCGAAACCCGCCACCGCCAAAGTCAGCTGCTTCATAGGAGCAATTCCTTTGCTTCACACCCGCATCAGACTAAGAATCACAAGGACCCTGGCGTGTCGATGACTTATTCAGAGTGTCCCTAGGCGCGCCCACCACGCTTAGCTTCTGTTAGTGAGCGAAGCGAACTTACAGAAGCTAGCGCGCTGCCGACGCCCGCAGGGCGGAGGCGGCTGTTGCGGCGAGGCATTGCCCGCGTTATCGCTGCCGGGAATTAAGTATCATGTCACCGGAGCTCTCATTCTTTCATTTCTGAGTTTTGCAGTATCAACGTGAATCCTGATTCTCTTTTTGGCGTATTTGGCGCGCCGCTACCGGACCTTGCGACGATTCCGGCGGGGGCTGCGCAAGTGTCGCCGCAAGTTCCCGACTCTCTCGCGCTCGAGGATGTCGCGCGCGGAAGCCTCGCCGGCATGATTATGGCCGCACCGCCGGGAACGCTGGAGCGCCGGTATGCGCTGGCGCTCAGTTTGCGTGCGCTCGGACCCGGCGCACCGTTTACGGTTATGGCGCCGAAAGAAAAGGGCGGCAGCCGGATTGCCAAAGAACTCGAAGTTTTTGGCTGCCGTGTCGAGGCCACAAGTCGCCGTCATCAGCGCATATGCCAAACCGCTCGTCCGGCAACGCTGGGCACGGAAGCGGAAGCGTGCATCGACGCGGCCATCGCCGGCGGCGGCCCAAGCTTTGTCGAGGCCTCGGGCCTATGGAGCCAGCCCGGCATTTTCAGTTGGAACCGCGTTGATCCGGGCACCGCGCTTCTGCTCTCGGTCTTGCCCTCATTCGCGGGCCGCGGCGCGGATTTGGGATGTGGAATCGGTGTCATTGCCCGCACCGTGCTCGCCAGCACAAATGTCACGCAGATAGATTTAGTCGATATTGACCGGCGCGCGATTGCGGCCGCGCGCCGGAATATCACCGGCCCCCGGGCGGCATTCCACTGGGCTGACGTCCGCAGACCCGCAGGTCTTAAGGATCTGGACTTTGTCGTGATGAACCCGCCCTTCCACGACGGCGGGCTGGAAGACCGAGCTTTGGGATTAGCCTTCGTTCAGAAATCCCATCATGTGCTGCGGGATGGCGGAACGGCATGGCTCGTCGCGAATCTTCATCTGCCCTATGAATCTGTGATCGCTAACGCCTTCTCGCACGTGGTTTTGCGGGCGGAGAGTCATGGATTCAAAGTTTATGAGGCAAAAAAATGAGCGGCACCGTCAGACTCGATCGTCTGCTTGCAAATCTGGGTTACGGCTCGCGCAGCGAGGTGCAGCAGCTCGTTCGTCTTGGCGTCGTGATGTTGGATGGTAGGACGGCGGACGATGCGAGTATCGGGGTCTCGATTACCGCCGATCTGCCCGCACGCTTGAGTGTCGACGGGCAGCCTCTCGATCCGCTGCCCGGGATAGCCCTGATGCTGCATAAGCCGGTTGGCGCCACCTGTTCGCATAAGGAAGTCGGGCGGCTGGTCTACGACTTGCTGCCGCCGCGTTGGCGCCGCCGCGAGCCCGCACTTTCCACGGTCGGACGGCTCGATAAGGAAACCTCCGGCCTGCTCTTGCTCACAGACGATGGCGCGTTGCTCCACCGGATCATTTCGCCAAAGAAGCATGTAACCAAACATTATGTGGCGACTCTGGCGCGGCCGCTGCGGGGCGACGAAGCCGCGCGCTTCGCCGCCGGTACATTGATGCTGGAGGGCGAGACCAAAGCTCTCGCCCCGGCTGTCATGGAAATTTTGTCGTCGATATCGGCCCGGGTGATCGTCACCGAAGGCCGCTATCATCAAGTGCGCAGGATGTTCGCCGCCGTAGGCAATCACGTCGAGGCCCTGCACCGCGACCGCATCGGCGGGTTAGGTCTTCCGGCGGATCTGGGTCCGGGTGAGTATCGTCAGATGAGCCCCGCCGATGTCGCGGCGATATTTTCTTAGAAGACGTCTAAGCTTAACGAACCGCGCTTCCTAATAGCCGATCGCGTAGGCCATGCGGCGTGAGTCGGCGCCGGCCATTCGCGTGCCTTCCGACGACACCAAGACACCCTGGATGGCGCCTGCCGAATAGGGCCCGACCATGCGTATCTTGTGGCCCATGGCCGTGAGGCCGGCGGCGGCCTCCGGCGCGAAGCGGGACTCGAGCATGACGGTGACCGCAGCACCCGGCGTGTAGAAACCCGGCTCGGCGTCGAGCGTGATGCGCGGCGCTTCGATGGCCGCCTGGATGGGCATCTGGCGGTCGATCAGGTTGAGCACCATCTGAAACTGGGTTGTGCCGATGGTCTCGCCGCCGGGCGAGCCGAAGGCGGCGCGGAACTGGCCCTTGTCGATCAGGACTGTCGGGCAGTTGCCGAGCAGCGGAACGCGCCCAGCGCGCACGAAGTTCGGGTGGTCGCGGTAGGGCGCGGTGGAGCCGCTGCGCAGACCATTGTTGCAGAACAGGCCGGTCTCGCCCATCACCAGGCAAGTGCCAAAGCCCCCGCCCAGCGTGGTGGTGACGGCCACCGCATTACCTTCGCTGTCCACCGCCGTGAGGCTGGTGGTGTCGCCTGGCATCCTGGCCGCGACATCCAACGGCCGCGGACCCGGACGCGGGCCGCCGAGGTCGGCGCCGGTGGGATAGGGTATGGCGCGGGTCAGGTTGATAAGCGCGCGGCGCTGGTCGGCGAACTTCTTCGAAGTGATCGCCTCCGTCGGCACCGGGCTCGAGGCCGGGTCGGCGGCGTAGCGATAGACGTCGGCCTTGGTGACCTTGACGCACTCGGCGATGAGGTGGAGCGACTCAGCGCTACCCGGCTTGGTGGCCGCGAAGTCGAAGCCCTCGATCAGATTGAGCTGCTCGCACATCTCGAGGCCGCTGCGCGAGGTGAGCGGGGCGGCGTAGACATCGACGCCGCGATAGGTCGTCATCACCGGCGCGACCCACTTGGCGCGGTAGGCGCGCATGTCCGCGAGGCGCAGCCAGCCGCCGTTGGCCTCCGAGAACCGGCTCATCTCCTGGGCGATGGGGCCGGTGTAGAAGTAGTCGTAGGCCGCTTGCAGGGCGCGGTCGCGGTCGGCGCCGCCTTTGAGGGCCGCCGTCTCGGCGTCGGCCAGGGCCTGGAAGGTGCGCGACAGCGGCACGTTCTTAAACATCGCGCGCGGGGCCGGCGGCTGGCCGCCCGGCAGGAAGATCGCGGCGGTGGTCGGATATTTGGCAAAGGTGGCGCGCTGGCGGGCGATGTCGCGGGCCACCGAAGGATCCAACGGATGGCCATCGCGGGCGTAGCCGATCGCGGGCTCGAGCAGGGTGGCGAGCGGCAGTTTGCCGTAGCGGCGGGCGAGCTCGATCCAGCCGCCAAAGGAGCCGGGGGTGACGATGGCCTTCGGGCCATGCGTGAGGTCGGCAGTGCTGGCCTTATCATCGACCAGCTTCGGCGCGGCGCCCGTGAAGGCCAGTGAAATCACCTTGCCGGTTTTCTTCTCATAGACGTTGGCCAGGCCGTTGCCGGCGGCGCCGGAGGCCCAGGGCTCGCAGACATTGAGCACGGCCATGGCCGCAACGACAGCATCGGCGGCGGTGCCGCCCTTCAGGAGCATCTGCATGCCGGCCATGGAGGCCAGCGGGTGGCCGGCGGTGACCGCGCCGTGGGGCGCCGGCACCTCGACGCGGTGCTGGGCGACTGTGGTTGGCGCCGACTGCGGCGCGTCCGGCGCGTTGCGGCCGACGCCCTCAACTTGCGGGGCGGCGGCGAGCGCGAGGCCGGCCGGAGCCGCGACGGCGCCGCCTGCCGCTAACCCTGCCAACAAAATCTCGCGGCGGCCGATGGCGGTGCCGGTCTTGGTCTTGGCCGTCGTCTCTGCCGTCCTTTGGGGTGCCTGTTCCGTCGAGCGAACTTTCATGGATGCGCCTCCCGCGCTGGTCATGCCTTGTTCTAACGTCGAATTCTAACGCCGAATGGGCCCCGGGCCAGATCGGTGAAAAGTCACAGGCGACGTACTTGGTGGACGACGCCTGATCTGGTCAGAAAAACGTCCGCAGCCTGAGATACCCGAATGCCTTGCCGATAGGATGCGGGCAGCGGTGCTTTCAAGCAACCACTTTTCTCGCTTTTGGGCCTCACTTTTGGGCGACAGAGGCATCGCCGGAAGACGGGCTAAAGGCCCACTGTGTAACGCTCTCGCCGAACGTTCAAAGCGTTGGGATAGCCTGGCACAGCAGCGGATTTTAAGGCCGATGAAAAGCTATGTATATCAATAGAGTTTCACAAAAATAGGCTTCATATAGACCTGCCGATTTGCTTGGCTCGCCACGACGAGTGTGAAACTTCCGGCGCGGTATTTGAGAGGCGGCAGCTTCCCAGGCTCATCGGGGAAACAAGTCTCGTACGCGGATAAACGGCATGCCTGTCTCGGCAGCTCGCCGCGCCTTGAGATCTAGGACCGTGTGCAGTGGGATCTCTCGATCTAGTGCGTCATGTAGGTCGAGCCCGTCCATGCAGATCAAGCGCTTTCCCTTACCGAAAGCGTGTAGACCGTCAGGTGTAAAACCACTGTTGCTAATAAAAAGCCATTGGGCATGCTAACAGCGTGGTCCCGGTGACCTTGAACGGATGCCCAAACCTCGGTTTTGACGGCGTGGGTTACCTGAAGAGTCGTTCAAGCAATCTCTCTCGCAGCGGGTCCTCTTCGTACGCCGTGCTGCGCGAGCGTTGGAGCCCTAGCCCCCAGCCAAATTTTCTACATCCTATGTAATCAGCCGGTTCCGCTTCCAGACGCACCGCCGCGACGCAGCGCGGCGTGGCATTACGGCGTGAATTCTGCCGCGGCCGCGTTCAGCCGGGCCTTTTTATTTTTCCGCCCTGAAATCCCTTTGCGGGTTTTCCACTATGTTTGCCGGCGGCGTTGGCGTGCTTGTTGAATTTGCCCTTGCCGGCCCATTTGGGTTTCTCGCGCGGGCTGTCGTGAGGCTTCGCGTTGGCTCCATGTTTGCCGGCGTTCTTTGATTTCCAATCGCCTTTGCCGGCCCACTTCGGCTTTTCGCTCGGGGGCCTTT
>CAMDRB010000187.1 GCA_945906455.1 Caenispirillum bisanense | reverse complement strand
ATCAAAACCGCCTTCACATGGGCGGGAGTCTGGCGGTCGCGCGCCGCGTACTGGGCGGCGATCAGTGTTTCAGCGAACGGGATATGGGCCAGCACCCGCTTGAGCTTTTCAAGCATCCGGCGCCCTTGGCCGCGATCGGACATCTCGATTTCTGCGGACATGCCTAGAGTTGGTCCCTGAGTGGTGCGAGGGTTTCGATGGCGTGGGCGAGGCGGATATCGCGCTCGGTCAGGCCATCGACGTCGTGACTGGTGAGCACAATCTCCACCCTATTGAAGACATTAAACCATTCAGGGTGGTGGTCGACCTTTTCGGCATGCAGGGCCACCCGTGTCATGAAGGCGAAGGCCTCGCTGAAGCTGGCGAAATGAAAGGTCTTGCGGATCGCGTCGCGATCCTCAACCTCGGTCCAGCCGTGCAGTTCGGCAAGCGCGACCCTACGGCGGGCCGATGCCAGCTTGTTGGTCATCGCGCTCACTCCTACGTATAGGATGTGAAATGGGTCATGTTGGTGAACGGCGCAAGCTGGGGTAGGTTCTTCCATGTCTGCCGATCAGGTCCTGCCGCCTAGCCTGGATGACATTGAAAAAGTCGCCCTCGAGGCGCTTGCCGGCATTCCATTCGCGTTGCGGCGCAATGTCGTCGGCGTCATCATCCGGGTGGACGATTTCCCCGACCCGGAAACCGAAGCGGAAATGGGCCTTGAAACCCCGTTTGATCTGATGGGGCTCTATCGTGGCGTTTCGCTCGACCGCAAAAGCGTGATCGACACGCCGAACGATGTCGATATGATTTTTCTCTATCGCCGGCCGATCCTGGACTACTGGTGCGAGACCGAAGAGGACCTGGTTCACATCGTGCGCCATGTACTCATTCATGAAATCGGCCATCACTTCGGATTTAGCGATGACGATATGGAAAGGATCGAGGAAGAAACATGACCGAGCCCGTTCGGCCGCTCGCTCCAGAAGCCTTGTTTGCCGTCTTAAGATCCGGCGGCGCTGCCGTTTGCGACCACCGCCGAAATTGCGCCCAGCCTGGAGCCGATCGGTCAGCAGCGCGCGGTTGAAGCGATCCGGTTCGGCATCGGCATTCGCCATCAGGGATACAATCTCTTCGCGCTCGGACCCGAGGGGACCGGAAAGTCCAGCCTGGTCCGGCGCTATCTGGAAGACGCCGCCGGCCCCGCCCAGGTGCCAAGCGACTGGTGCTATATCAATAATTTCGCCGAACCCCACCGCCCCCGCGCCCTTTGCCTGCCTGCCGGGCGCGGCCGTATCTTCCGGCGCGACATGGAGCGCTTCATCGACGATATGAAAGCGGCCATTCCGTCGGCCTTCGAAAGCGACGAATACCGCAGCCGGA
This sequence comes from Caenispirillum bisanense, assembly GCA_945906455.1. Taxonomy (GTDB): domain Bacteria; phylum Pseudomonadota; class Alphaproteobacteria; order Rhodospirillales; family Rhodospirillaceae; genus SHVO01. The sequence goes on along the minus strand of CAMDRB010000187.1, from coordinate 3,721 downwards.
AGAATGTGATCGAAGGCGCGCTCAAAGAGCGCCATGAAAACGCGTTTGGCGCGCTTCAGAAACGGGCGGCCGAAAGCGACGTCGCGCTGATCCGCACCCCGGTCGGTCTAGCGCTGGCGCCGATGCGGGACGGAGAAGTCCTGTCGCCGCAGGATTTCAAGGCGCTTGCCGAGGAAGACCGCGGCGCGCGCGCCGAGGCCATCGAGCGCCTGCAAAAGGAAATGGAAGAAATCCTGCGCGAAATTCCGCGTTGGGAGAAGGAGCAGCGCGAACAGCTCAAGAGCCTCAACCACGAAGTGACCCGTTTCGCCGTGGGTCATCTGGTTGACGAACTGAAAGCCAAGTGGTCCGACCATCCAGCGGCGCTGACCCATCTCGAAGCAGTGCGCGCCGACGTTGTCGAGAACGCCGACGACTTCCTGCAGCCGGACCGCACCGATGATTCTCCGCTCGCTGAAATGATGCGACGCGCATCCAAGGGACCCGACGTGTTTCGCCGCTATCAGGTCAACCTGCTGGTCGATCACATGCTCGCCGACGGCGACAGCGAAAACGCCGAGCACACAGCCGGAGCACCGGTCGTCGAAGAAGACAATCCGAACCAACCCAACCTGATCGGCCGGATCGAGCACATTCCGCAGATGGGTTCGCTCGTCACCGATTTTACCCTGATCAAGCCGGGCGCCCTGCACCGCGCGAACGGCGACTTTTTGTTGCTTGACGCGCGCAAGGTTCTGACCGCGCCATTCGCCTGGGAATCCCTGAAACGCGCTCTGGCAAACAAGCGCATTCGGATCGAAACACCGGCCGAGGCGATTGGCTGGGTGACAACGGTATCGCTCGATCCTGAGCCGATTCCGCTCGACATCAAGGTCGTCCTGCTGGGCGAGCCGGAGCTTTATTATCTTCTCAACCAGTACGATCCCAATTTCCGCGAGCTGTTCAAGGTTGCCGCCGATTTCAGCGATGAAACGCCACGCACCGCGGAAAGCGCGCTGGCATATGCGCACCTGATCGCGGGCTTCACCCGAACGGAGAAACTACGGCCCTTCGGCCGCACCGGCGTTGCCCGCGTCATCGAGCACGCGTCCCGCCTGGCCGACGATTCCGAACGGCTGAGCACGCACATGAGCAGCCTGCTCGATGTCATGCGCGAGGCCGATTACTGGGCCGGAAGCGCGGGCTCCGACATCGTCGAGGCCCTGCACGTGCAGGCGGCTATCGACGCCAAGCGTCACCGTGCGGACCGAATTCCGGAGCGCATCCAGGACCTGATCCAGCGCGATATCCTGAACATTGAGACCGACGGCGCGCGCCCGGGCCAGATCAACGGTCTTGCGGTTTCCCAGTTGGGCCACCTGCGCTTCGGCCGGCCCAGCCGGATCAGTTGCCGGGTCAGGCTCGGCAAGGGTGAGGTGGTCGACATCGAGCGAGAAGTTGCGCTGGGCGGCCCGCTGCACAGCAAGGGCGTCCTGATCCTGGCATCGTACCTGAGTGCACGGTTTGCCGGTAATGAGGTACTGTCGTTGCAGGCTAACCTCCTGTTCGAGCAATCTTATTCCGGGATCGACGGCGACAGCGCATCGTCGGCCGAACTCTACGTCATGCTGTCGGCGATCTCGGGCATCCCGATCAAGCAGTCGCTCGCGGTGACCGGCTCAGTCGACCAGCACGGCAACGTTCAGGCGATCGGCGGCGTCAACGAGAAGATCGAGGGCTTTTTCGATGTCTGCAAAGCCCGCGGCCTGACCGGCGAGCAGGGCGTCCTGATTCCGGCCAGCAACGTGAAGCACCTCATGCTGAGGCCCGATGTTGTTGAGGCGGCGCGCCATGGGAAGTTCCACATTTACCCCATCAGCACCATCGACGAGGGCATCCAGATTTTGACCGGCATCGAAGCCGGCAAGGAAGACACCGAAGGGAATTTCCCGATCGGTTCGGTTAACCGCGAAGTTGCCAACAAGCTGAAGGCGCTATCGCGCCGGGCCCGCGCCGTCGTTATGCAGGCGCAGTCACGCCTGATCGGCATGGCGAACGGAAAGCAGCCCGAGCATCCGGGCGGCCGGGCGCGTCGTGGCTGACCAGCAGCAAACCGGTCCGGCGCAAGGCGCATTCCGTGCCGTGGGACGGGGGTTGCCGCGCCGCAAGGTCCTGTTCGCCCTCGACGTGTTTGAAGATTGCGGCCCGCCGCTTGAAGCGGTAATCGCGCTCGCCCGCCGGCTCGACGCCGATGTCGCCGGTCTCCTGATCGAGGACGAGGACGTGCTGGCGCTTGCGCACCACCCAGGCACCGCCTTCCTTTCGACGCTGACGGTCGCCCGTCAGGCGGTTGGGCCGACCGATTACGAGCGGGCGTATCGCTATCGCGTCGAATCGCTGCGGCGGCAAATCGAAGCCATATCCCACCGGCGGCAAGTTCAGATTGCGCTCCAAGTGCGCCGCGCCCGCATGGAAGCCGAAGTTGTGGCAGCGTGCGCGGCGGGCGATCTGATTGTTGTCACATGGTCGTACGGCGCCCCGTTCGGTGGCGCGTTGGGCCGGCGCGCGCGGGCCGGCGCCGCGGCGGCGGCCCTTGCGGAAGCGGCGACCGGATCGGTTCTGTTGCTGCGCGACAGCAACCCCGCCGGGGCTGCCTTGCTGGTCGCCTATGACGGCAGCGTGGCCGCCGAACGGGCATTTGCGGCGGCATCGGAACTTGGCGGCCGGAACGGCAGGCAAGTGACGGTCCTGTTGGGCACGCGCAGTCTGGAACAAGCGTCGGTGTGGGGTGCCCGGCTGGCCGAACGGGCAGCGGCTGAGGGCCTGAACCTTGTTCTCATGCAAGGCTCGTCCGCTGCCGCCGAAGATCTGTGCGCCGCCGCCGCACGGCTTGGGCCGGTCCTGCTGGTGCTGGGCGCAGATCAGAGCCTGGCCCAAGCCGAGGAAGGCCGCGCCTTGCTCGACCGGGTCGGCTGTTCGGTTATGCTGGTACGCTGAGCGGAATTGGTGGTGTGTCGGCAACCGGCGACAAACTGCGTATGAATTGCTAATGCGGGCGAATGTGGGGTGGTGCGGGGCGTTGTTGTTCTGCTTTATAAAGTCAGGCGAACTGCAGTTCTATTTTTCCAGCACGGCGACGAACCAATGGCGTGCCCGAAGACGTCTTTGACTTCCTCTGGCATGGCATCCAAATCGCGCCCGGATGCCGCCATCGAATGTCACCAACGGCTTGGCGGACTCCTCTGCGCTACTATCACTGCAAAGCTGCCTGAGCGTTTCGTCGTGGCGGGGCGGAGTTGTTGGCGTGGTTCGCTGCTGTCCGCTCTCGTTTCGGTGGGAACGGCGTGGCCAGGATGTAACCTGCGCCGTAAATTGCGCAGTATTTTTTTGCTTATACCGGCCTACAATCGAGGTCGCAGTAATGAAAACGCTTTTGTTTTTCTCGAAATCAGCGCCGATGGGTTTTTTGACTATAAGAGTTGGATGCGAACACCCGCTAAATTTGAAGGCAGCTTTGCGCTTGAAGATAGCCACTGCCCGCTTGTTTCAGTCTATGACTTTTGCGGCGTGCATTAGGCGATGAAGTCCAGGAGCCCGTTCCTGCTGGCACTCGTGTTCGGCGCTCTGGTCGGACCTTCGCGGTACGTCCATGCGGTGGAGTACGTGGACCCGACGCCGGAGCAGAAGGCGCACTGCGAGGCCCTGGCAGACCAGGAATCCCGGCAACGTTGCCTCGGAGGGT
>CAMDRB010000186.1 GCA_945906455.1 Caenispirillum bisanense | reverse complement strand
CCCCAGTCGTCCCACCCTGCGCCAGCACGATCTCTGCCTCACGCAGCTTGCCGATAATCTCCTCCGGCCGGTGCCTCTTGCCCATTTCTCTTCTCCTTCATGGTCCAGACTAAAATAGTCGATGGACCACTCGGAAGGGGGCAAATCACAGCATTGTCTAAAATAATTAACAGAAACAACAGTATAGACGGCCTTGCGGAAGGGGCCGCCGCCCCCATATAGTCCCGCGCCGTAATTTAAAGAGGATTCGAGTAGACCCCTATGAACGTATCGGTTTCACCGGCCTACCGGCCTTCTGAAAAAGAGCCCTTCATGAATCCCAAGCAGCTGGCGTACTTCCGCCGCAAGCTGGCCACTTGGCGTGGTGAACTGCTCAAGGAAACCGAAGAGACTCTTGAAACCCTGCAGGAGGGCGGCCACCAGGAGCCGGACCTCGCCGATCGCGCCTCGGCGGAGATGGAGCGGGCCCTGGAGCTCAGGACCCGCGACCGTGCCCGCAAGCTGATCGCCAAGATCGACGCCGCGCTGCACCGCATTGAGGATAAATCCTACGGGTTTTGTGAGGAGACCGGCGAGCCGATCAGCTTGAAACGTCTCGAAGCCCGACCGATCGCGACCCTGAGCGTCGAAGCCCAGGAGCGTCACGAGCGCATGGAGCGCACCCACCGCTCGGATTGAGGCGGTTCGGACTGACCGCGCCTTCTCCCCGCTTGCCCGCGCACCTATCTTGACGTATCATGATGTATCAAGATGAATCATGACAGGGTGCGGTTATGAGCGTTTTGCGCAAATTTTCTTCCCAGGCTGAGCCCGAAGTCCTCGCAGGGCTGCAGGAGATCGCGGTTCGCGAGGGGCGCCAGCTCCAGGCGGTGCTTGGCGATGCCATGCGCGAGTATCTGGCACGCAAGCATCAAGGGGCCCCGCGGCGGAACGTGCTCGAGGCCTTTCAGGAAAGCCTCAAGGAGCGCGACGAGTTGTACCGCTCGCTGGCTAAATAGCGGCATGGCTAAATGACCGAGTACGTCACGACCGCCGACGCCCTTTTTTTTCACACACAGTTGATCGAGCGCTACGGCGGCGCGGCCGGCCTACGCGACATCGGCGCGCTTGAATCGGCGCTTCATCGTCCCCAAACCGGCTACTACGACACGATCATCGACGAGGCTGCCGCGCTGCTGGAAAGCCTTACGCAAAACCACCCGTTTGTGGACGGCAACAAACGTGTGGCGTTCGCCGTGGCCGATGTCTTTTTGCGCATCAACGGTTCTGCGATAACCGCGGACTCGAACGCAATCCACGGCCAGATTATCAAGCTCCTTGAACAAGGAACCTTCGACATGGAGCACTTGGTGCCCTGGCTGCAGGACATCGTCAGAGCCAGAATTTAATTCGTACCAGGTACGATTAATCTCACGAGGGCCGCCAGCTCTGGCTTGAGGCGGGCGATTGCGGCGGTGAGGATAAATCAACCGGAGACGTGTACCTTGATTACGGAAAACAGGGATATCGGCGGGCTGAACAGCCCGCGTTTAGAGGGCCTTGGCGGCAAATCCAGGAAAACACCGCCCGAAGTTGCCTGGGGCGGCCCTGATGGCTACTATGTTTCGCGAAATCAGGGTTCATCCGGGGGGTCGGCTAATATGATGCGGCAATCGATTTTGTCTGGTGCAGTTGTGGTTGTTCTCTCGGCCGGTGCCGTGCAGGCCACCGAAATCAATATGGACTTGGCGAAGCGCCAGGCCGCGATCTGCACCTCCTGCCATTACTTTGGTGAGAACGAGGGCCACAAGGTCGGGCCGAACCTGTACGGCATCATCGGCCGTCCGGCCGGCAGCAAGGCCGACTTCGCCTATTCCGAGGACATGAAGAAGCAGAAGTTCAAGTGGGACGCAGAGCGCATCGATAAGTGGATCACCGCACCGAAGGCGATGCTGCCGGGCACCAAGATGTCCTACCCCGGCATGGACAAGCCCGAGATCCGCAAGAACATCATCGCCTGGGTCGTAAGTGTAACGACGCCCCCCAAAACAAAAAAGTAGAAGACGTAAACGCGCGTCGGCCACCGTCCTTCACGGCCGCGGGTTCGCCCCGCGGCCGGTTCCATTTTTGCGTTCAACGGCGGCAGAACTGCCCCACCGCCCCACGCCCTATACCCCGGGGCAGTGGGGCAGTTGACACGCCCTCGCCAAGGTTTTTAGACTGACGCCATGAATGTCCACGTGAACGAGGCTTTGGCCAAGAGGCTGAACGATCTGGCGGCGGTGAGCGGACGCAAGCCGGACGAACTCGTGCAAGACGCCCTTACCGGATACCTGGACGAAGTGGCCGGTTTGCGCCGGCAGCTCGACGCGCGCTACGACAATCTGAAAGCGGGCCGCGTCCAGCCAATTGGCGGCGATCAGGCTGTGGCTGGTTTCCGGGAAAAAAGCCGGCTTCGGCGTTTACCGCCTGCATGAGCGATTACGCCTTCCATCCGGAGGCGCTCGCCGATCTGCACCAAATCTGGGACTACATCGCGGCGGACAACGTCGATGCCGCCGATCGCGTGATTGAAGAAATCCTCAGTACGCTCCACACGCTGGCATCATCTCCACACATCGGCCATCACCGCCCCGAATTGACGGCCCAGCCGCTACGCTTTGCAATAGTGCGGGACTATCTCATCGCTTATGCGCCGGACGAAAATCCTGTGTGGGTGGTGGCCGTGATCCACGGCCGGCGCAATCCGCGCATCATGGCCGCGATCATGCGTGACCGTAACGAGGCAACGAAGTGAATCTAATTTGTATCAGGTACAATTGATCGCTCCTGGTCTGTCCAATCGCTGTCCCACCGTCCCACGCCCTATACCCCGGGACACTGGGACAGGCGGGATCGCGCAACAACCCCCTTGTCATACCCGCGCCCGCGGGCGAATGCCCGCTTATCATTTGGCTTGCGCGCGATTACCGCGCGCACGGGTATCCAGGGTTTCCTGGTGACCTAAGCTGCGGAGCGGGCGGAGTTCTCGGCGAAGACCGCGCCCTGTAATCCTGGACCCTCGGATCAAGTCCGAGGGTGACGGGAGAGTGTGACGCTGTCCCACCGTCCCACGCCCTATACCCCGGGACACTGGGACAGTTCTTCCGCCTCCCCCTCTGCGTCGTCCAACTCCCCCGCCGCCTGCGCCTCCGTGCGCATACGGCCCACCCGCGACTTGGACAGCCCGGTTTCCTCGGCAATTTCGCGCACCGAGAGGCCTTGCCGGGCCAAGGCCACGATCTTGGCGCGGTTGACGTCCGCGAGCGGCTTGGTGGTCCAGCGGGCGCGGCCGTTGGCGGTCGAAAGCTGCACCTCGAAGGGCAGGACGTCGTTGCCGCAGATGCCGCGGGCCTTTTCCAGGTGAACCTCGAAGCGCGCCCCTTGCTCGGGGGCGTAGTCCGAGGGGCGGCGCAGCGCGATCACGGTGTCGAGCACGTCCTCCCTGCGCGAGGTTCCGCGTTGCTGCCCGCCTTTGCCTGAGTGATGCACGATCAGCACGGCGATGCCGACGCGCCGCAAGGACAACAGCCAGCTTTGCGTGGCCAGCCATGAATCGCCTTCGTTCTCGGCGCCCCCGAGATGCAGCGAGGCCAGGTTGTCGAGGACCAAGAGGTCGACGTCGCCGAGATAGCCGTTGATCAGCGACTGGCCCTCTGGGTCCGAGATATCCAGCCTGACGTCGCCTTGCAGATCGGCGCTGACGATTCGCAAGTTATCCAACTCGACCATGGCGAAGCAGGCGCCCTCGGCGATCAGCTTGATGCGCTCTTGCATCATCGCCGCCGGCATCTCGCCGTCGATATAGAGCACGCGCCGGGGCTTGGGCGCTTGCCAGTTCAGGAACGCGCCGCCGCCGGCCGCGGCGTAGGCGAGGCCCAATCCGAAAAAGGTCTTGCCGAGTCCGCGCGGCGCATAAACCATGGCCAGCCCTTGCATGGGCAAGACCGGGCTCATCAGCATCTCGCGGGGCAGAAACCGCATGTTGAGGAACTGGCCGACGTCGAGAAGCCGCAGGGTTGTCGGGGCGTTGTCGGCTTCCGGGGGGCCGAAGATCGGGTCCTTTAGAAATACGCTGTCCATTCTCTTCCTTCCTTTAAGAAGCGAGGCCTGGCCTGCGGGACCCGTCCGGGGCCCCTGTCCAAGTCCTATAATTTTCAAGTTTCGAGTAAAGAGAAATCCGCGAGAGCCTCCCCACACGTCATGACGGAGGGGGAGGAGGGCGCTGCCCCACTGTCCCGGGGTATAGGGCGTGGGGCGGTGGGGCAGGCGAGAGTGGCACTGTCTCACTGTCCCGGGGTATCGGGCGCGGGGCTGGCCTGCTGCCGGTTTGGCTGACACCAGCTTAAGCTAATCGCCTCTGGTTTTCGAACTCTGGCGGGATCATTAACCCGGGTTTGTCACTTCTCGATATTTGTGATGCGCTCACGTAGGCGCGGCACGACAAAATCAAGAAAGGCGCGCATTTTGAACGGCTGATGGGCCTGTTCAGCACGCACCAAATTAACCGGGATCGGCTCTGGTTCGAACCGGGCGAGCACGATGTCCAGCTTTCCCTCCTTCACTGCTTGTGCCGACTGATAGGAAAGCACGCGCGACATACCCACGCCGGCGATGGCCGCGTCGACCGCGGCCTCTGCGGTATTCGTGGCAAGACAGGAACGGATTGTTACCGACTGAGCGATCTTAGAGCCCGGTATGGTAAAATCCCACAAGGCACTGGACCCCATCATGTCAAAGGTCACTGCGGCGTGAGAGGATAAATCTTCGGGCCTCTTTGGCTTGCCATGAGTTGCGAAGTAAGCAGGGCTTCCGCAAACGACGCGGCGCACTGCGCCGACCCAGGCGGCGACCATGCTGCTATCGGGCAACGCCCCGATACGCACGGCGATATCCACCTGATCGCCGATGAGGTCCTGACCTGACGGCTTTTTTGTACCGGTCGATTTGAGAGGATTGACCCCAACAGGAGGAGCTGAACATGGCGAGACGTGGATTAGGCGCGGAGCAGATTGTTTCCAAGTTAAGGCAGATCGAGGTGCTGATGGCGCAGGGCAAGTCTGCGGCATTGGCGTGCA
>CAMDRB010000185.1 GCA_945906455.1 Caenispirillum bisanense | reverse complement strand
GGCGTAACGGGCCAGACCAGCCCACAGAACGCCGCGAGGACAGAAAAACTCCTCCACCGCGATTGATCTTCCCCATCCGCACAACATTCGTGAGACTGCAAATGACCAAATTCGTCCCTTCTGCTACTTATTCAGACGTTCCCTAGGCGAAATCCTCTGCCAGGGCGGCGCGGCTTTCCTCCGCCAGCACAGCCATGTGGCCGTAGTGCGGGTGCAATATACCCGCCATGACTTGTGTACCGCTGGTCTTGAAGGCGGCAATCTGTTCCGGCGTAAAAGCGAAATGCAGGAAATGAACCGCCGAGGTCTTTCCGTCTTCGGTTGTCCGGTCGAGATCTGCTTCAGGCACACCCTTGACGGTGTGTCCGGCGAAACCGAGCTGCACCGTATCTTCGATATGGCCCATTGAAGCCAGCGTCCGTCGCCGCAGCCCCTCGTCCTCAACTTCAATCATCATGGTTGCAACCAGCTCCGCGCCTTGCGGAATCAGCGGATTGTAGGCCGCCAGTTCGCCTTCCACTTGGTCCTCTCCGCCGCGTTCAATAAAGAGCATTTCCTGGATCTGCGCCCACATCGTCTCAAAGTTCTCAAAATAGAGGCTCACGTGTGGCCCGATGTGGACACGACGCTTGCGTTTTACATCCACCAGCCCCCGCCGATGCTCGCGGCGAATCTTGGCGTAATCCACCATGGTCATGAGGTCGGTACGTGTGATCTTGCGGCGTGGCGCTGGATCCTGATTCAAGTTCCGTACTCCATTAATATCCCGCGCCCGCGGCGTAGTTTTACGCGAGAGGCCCGGCCAATAACCGGGTTCGCTCAGGTTAAGCCGTAGGCCTTGGCGAGGATCTCAATCGGGTGAAAGGCGCGCCGTCCCTCGGGCGGCGGGCCGCCTGCGTCAGCGATACCCTGTGCGAGGTGCTTGCCGGCCAAGGGGCATTCCGAGGCGAGATAACTCTTCTTGGCGTCGGTAGCGCGGCGCACGGTTTGTTGCGCGAACTTAGTGGCGACCGCGAAATTGCCCTTCTTAATTCCCCATGATCCGCCATGACCAGAGCAGCGCTCAATAACGGCGACATCGGTTTCCGGAATTAGACGCAGCATGTCGGCGCCCCTATTGCCCATGTTCTGGGCGCGGGCGTGACAGGCGATGTGCATGGCAATGCCGCCCGGCACGGCGGAAAGACCGGGTGAGATTCCCACGGTGTCGGCGATTTCGACTACGTACTCGGCGATATCGTAGGTGGACTGGGCCAGAGTCTTGACGTTGTCATCGTCCGGCTCAATCAGCGGCCACTCAAATTTCATCATCAGCGCGCAGCTCGGCATAAGGGCAATGACGTCTTTGCCGGCGTCGATATGCGGCCTCAGAGCGGCGGCGGTGTTCCGCGCTTTTTCCGCGACGCGCGCGAGGTCGCCCTGTTCGAGTTGCGGCATGCCGCAACATCCGGGATAAACGACTTCGGCCTCAACGCCGTTCATGGCCAGGACCTTCAGCGCGGCCTCGCCAATATTGGGATTATTGTAGTTGGCAAAACACGTGGCGAAGATTACGGCCTTGCGCCCAAAGGCCGGTGCCAGTCGGTTCACCGCGGGCGGGGCTTCTCGGGCGCGCATCATAAAAGTTTTGCCGTGATACTTCGGCAACTCAACGTTCCGGTCGACGGCGGCTATTTTTTCAAGCAATGGCCGGGACAGAGAATTGCCGCGCTGTGAACCCCAGTTGGCGAAGCCAGGTGCGCGCCGCGCGACCTCGCCGTTGCGGTCGGTTTCGGTGAGTTGACGGTCAAAAAACGGCGTGCCGTTCTTCGCCCGCTCCGCCGCGCGATAGCGCAACATTAAGTGGGGAAAGTCGATGTTGAAGGTATGGGGAGGGACATAAGGGCACTTGGTCAGGAAGCACATGTCGCAAAGCGTACAGGCGTCAACAACCTTCTTGAGGTCGGCGCTCTTGACGCCGTGAAGTTCTTCGTCGCCAGCGGCATCAATCAGGTCAAAGAGCCGCGGAAAGGAATCGCACAGGTTGAAACACCGTCGGCAGCCGTGGCAGACGTCGAACTGGCGGCGCATTTCCACGTCTAGCTTATCAGCATCGATAAAGTCCGGATTCCTCCAGTCAATAACGTGCCGCGTGGGGGCTTCGAGGCTGCCTTCTCTCATGCATCATCCGCTTGTCAGCATCTGGTCCGATCGCCAAAGCCAAACCGGCCGACGGGAATTCATCGGCCGGTTTGCAAGACCAAACATAAGGGGTCGGTCAGGTCAGGGTGTCGAGGGCCTTTTGGAAACGGCCGGCGTGGGATTTTTCGGCCTTGGCCAAGGTCTCGAACCAGTCGGCGATTTCGTCAAAGCCTTCTTCGCGCGCGGACTTAGCCATTCCCGGGTACATATCGGTGTACTCGTGGGTTTCGCCGGCGACCGAGGCCTTGAGGTTCTCTCGAGTCTCGCCGATGGGATAACCGGTAGCCGGATCGCCGACCGCCTCGAGGTATTCGAGATGGCCGAAAGCGTGTCCGGTTTCGCCTTCTGCGGTCGAGCGAAACAGCGCCGACACTTCGTTTTGCCCTTCGACATCGGCCTTCTGCGCGAAATAGAGATAGCGCCGATTCGCCTGGCTCTCGCCGGCGAAGGCGGCCTTCAAATTTCCTTCAGTCTTTGAACCCTTGAGGTTTGCCATCTGGCCTTCCTATTGATCAACGCGGTTGACGATAAGCGGTGGCGAGAATACCGAGCGCGCCGTATTCCGGGTGCCAGTTCTAGGTCGGCGAGGCGCGCAAGTCAATAAGATTAGAATGGTTCTAAAATATAACTGGTCCGCCCGCGGCCGGATGATCGGCAGGCTGAAGCTCTAGCCGTTGACGCGGATGATGACGTCGACCCGGGAAATCTCAGCGCCGCCGGGGGCGTCAGGCAGCGCCGCGATGGCGATGCGGTCGGCGGCGATGTCCTCGAGGTGACCGGAGCGCTCGAAATAGAAGTGATGATGATAGCTGGTGTTGGTGTCGAAATAGGAGCCGCCGGAATCGATCGAGATCTCGCGGAGCAATCCCTTGGCCGTGAAGTCGTGCAGGGCGTTGTAGACCGTCGCCAGCGAGACTTCGATGCGGTGCGTCTTAGCTTCGTTAAAGAGCTGCTCGGCGCTGGCATGGCGATGGCCGCGGGCGAACAACAACTTCGCCAACGCGAGCCTTTGGCGCGTGGGTCGCAGGCCTGAAGCCCGCAAGCGCTCAAGGACCGTGACGTTGCCGACCGATGTTTTCTTGTGCCGCATAAAAACCCAATCTCAGTTGCCGTGCGCGGCTGGCGTCGCCGAATCCGCCCCGTTCATGCCACTATGAATAAGCCGTTTTAGTAGCCTTTTAAAGCCCTAAGCAGGTGAAAATTAGATTATTTTCAATCTAATCCACCGGTACGCTAGCGCATGACCCGGCCGACGGCGTCCCGCCAGCCGGCGAGCAGCGCATCGCGCCGTTCGCCGGGCATGCTCGGCTCGGCGCGAAAGTCCAAGTGCCACGCGGCCTTGATCTCATCGGTCGACGAAAACATTCCCCGCCCCAGCCCGGCCAGGTAGGCCGCGCCCAGGACCGTCGTCTCGGCGTAGACCGGGCGTTCCACCGGGATTTGCGTGATGTCGGCGAGGAACTGCAACAACCAGTTATTGGCGATCATCCCACCATCAACGCGCAACGCGGGCGGGCGCGCGATGCCGTCGTCGCTGAGCGCCGTCAGCAGGTCATGGGTCTGGTAGCAAACCGACTCCAAGCCCGCGCGCACGATGTGGGCGACACCCGAGTCGCGGGTGAGACCGAGAATCGCGCCGCGGGCCTCGGGGTCCCAATGGGGCGCGCCCAGACCCGTGAAGGCCGGCACGAAGTACACCCGCCCAGTCCCGCCGCTATGATCCAATTCAACCGCGAGACGCTCCGATTCCGACGCATTCGTGATCATCTTGGCGTTGTCCCGCAGCCACTGGATCACTGTGCCGGCGTTAAAGATGCTGCCTTCCAAGGCATAAGTCGTCTTTCCCTTCAGCCGGTAGGCGATGGTGGTCAGCAAGCGATTGCGTGAGGGCAGCGCGCGCTCACCGGTATTCACCAATACAAAACAGCCCGTGCCATAGGTGCTCTTCAACATGCCAGGCGAAAAACACGCCTGGCCAACAAGCGCTCCGTGTTGATCGCCCACGAGCGCTGTGATCGGCAAGGACTTGCCGAAAAGATCAGGATCGCTCGCGCCGAAATCCCCGGCTGTGTCGCGCACCTCAGGCAAAAGTTTCGCCGGCACATTGAAAAGCGCGAGTAGCTCGTCGTCCCACCGGCCGGCGTGGATGTCGTAGAGCATGGTTCGGGAGGCGTTGGTGGCATCGGTTGCGTGCACACGCCCGCCGGTCAGGCGCCATAACAGGAACGTATCGATGGTTCCGAACGCCAACTCGCCCTTGTCGGCCATGGCTCTGGCGCCGGCGACGTTTTCAAGAATCCATTGAAGTTTCGTGGCCGAGAAATATGAATCGATCAAGAGCCCGGTCTTGCTCCGAATTGCATCGGTGTGCCCGGCCTCGCGCAAGGCCGTGCAGCGCGCCGCGCCGCGCCGATCCTGCCAGACAATTGCGTTCATCACGGGCCGCCCGGTCTTGCGGTTCCAGACAACCGAGGTTTCACGTTGATTGGTGATGCCTAGCGCGGCAACGCCCTCGACACCGCCGGTCTCCGCGATAACCGCCCGGCAGACCGCGAGCGTCGCCAGCCAAATTTCCTCGGGGTCCTGCTCGACCCAACCGTCGGCCGGATAGATCTGCGGCAGCGGCACCTGCGACGCCGCCAATGGTTTGCCCGCCGCGTCGAACATGACGGCGCGAGTCGAGGTCGTCCCCTGGTCGATCGCGAGGATGCGCAGCTTAGCCATGCCCCATACTAACGCAAATGCGTTTGAAGGTCCCTAACCGAGCTTGCCGCGGGACCGTGGGAACTTCAAATCCACCACACGGGCGTGAAGCGGCGCTAGTGGATCAAATCTAAGAAAGAGAATCCATTGGGGATTCCCTGACCGATACTGTCGTGCGAGTCTGGCGGATGCACCAGACAAAGCACGTTATCAAGCGACTGAGTGCCAAGTCCCGCGCGACGCTTGAGGGGGTATTGGCGG
>CAMDRB010000184.1 GCA_945906455.1 Caenispirillum bisanense | reverse complement strand
CCGGAGCTCCGACGGCGTCAGGTCATGCCGTGTTATCGATACCGCTGCCCCCATCGATCTCCCCCCTCTACTGAAGAGGCCATGGAGTCAGACTTTTGGCCGTTTGGGAATCCCAAATCAGAGTCAGAATTTACGGCCGTTGGTATTATACCGACGGTCGGGATCACCGACCGATCAAAGTACGCCGTCGTCACCCCGGCTTCCGAGGCGGGGTCCGTCGATCACCCCGCACGGTCCGTGCATGTTGAGCCATGGATGCCGGGCCTGCCCGCCGAAGCCTTGGCGAAGGCGGGTCAATCTTATCTCCGGGCCGCGCAAGGCGCGGACCGGGCGCCCGGCATGACATCGGTGGTTCGGACAAGGGCGTAAGTCAAACTTATTGGCCGTTGGTATTACATCCCCGTCAGATCGATCTTGATCTTGAGATCGCCGGCCACGGCCTGGATTAACTGCCAGGCGACTCGGCCCGAGCGGGCGCCGCGGGTCATCGACCATTCGATGGCGCGGGCGCGCAAGTCCGCAGGCGATAGCGGCAGCTTGAAGGCCGCGGCGTAACCCGCGACGATGGCGAGGTAGGTGTCCTGGTCGAGGTTGTGGAAACCCAGCCACAGACCGAAGCGATCCGAGAGCGAGACCTTCTCTTCGACGGCTTCGCTGTCGTGGATGGCCGTGGCGCGCTCATTCTCGATCATACTGCGCGCTAGCATGTGGCGGCGGTTGGAGGTGGCGTAGAACACGACATTGGCCGGGCGTCCGTCGAGGCCGCCTTCCAGCACGGCTTTGAGTGCCTTGTAGCTGTGGTCCTCGCCCTCGAAGGAAAGGTCATCGCAGAATAGGATGCACTGGCGCCGAACTTCGCGCAGGCGGGCCAGAAGCCGCGGCAGGCTTTGGATATCCTCACGGTGGATTTCAACCAGCGCCAGACGTCTTGCGGCGCTGCGCATTTCGTTGACGGCGGCGTGGACGGCCTTGACCAACGAACTCTTGCCGGCCCCGCGCGCGCCCCAAAGCAAGGCATTGTTGGCGGGGTATCCGTCGGCGTGATGCACGGTATTGGCGAGCAGCAGTTCCGACTGACGCTCGATGCCCTTGAGCAGATCGAGGGGCACCCGACTGACGTTTCTGACCGGGGCGAGGCTGTGGTTCTCCGCATGCCAAACGAACGCATCGGCGCCGGACAGAACGACCCCCGCCGTCGGGGCCGGGGACCGGCGCTCAAGAGCCTCGGCAATCCGCTGCAGTAAGGGGGCGAGAGGGTGAACGGCCGGGCGGGCCGGCGCGGCAATCCGGGTTGAGGGCCGGACCGGCCGCGTTGCGGGGTCCTTGGAGGGGGTTTTCTTGGTCATGCTGCGCGCGAAGCTAACAGATTGCTGTGGCTTGCGAAACCGCCGCCTCGTTCCTAGATAGGAAGGGCTTTTTGTGAGGGGCGATAAGATTTGCAAGACCCGTCCGGCTGGGTATAGTCCGCCCTTTCCGGGCCCCGACGGTCCCGTCGCATCGATCTAAGAAGAGGAGCTTCCGGATGTTGATTTCTCCGGCCTTTGCCCAGGACGCCGGCGCGGCGTCGGGGGCCAGCTTTATCCAGTTTGTCCCCCTGGTACTGATTTTTGTCGTTTTCTATTTTCTTTTGATTCGCCCGCAACAGAAAAAGATGAAAAACCACAAACTGATGCTCGACGCAGTGCGGCGCGGCGATCGTATTGTCACCAACGGCGGGATCGTCGGCCTTGTCACCAAGGCGATGCTCGATGACCGCGAGCTGACGGTTGAAATCGCCGAAAACGTCCGGGTCAAAGTCATGCGCGATATGGTCTCGAGCGTCATCAGCAAGACCGAACCCGTGGGGGATAAGGCGTCCAAAGATCAAGCCGAAGCGGCCGAGAACAAGAAAAGCTAGTTGGGATCGGCCGCCGGCGTTTCAGACCCAGCCCGCCGGTCTGCCATTAAGGATATCGAGCGCGCATGTTGCACTTCAGTATTCCAAAGATCACCATGATCTTCGCCGTGATTTTGGCGTCGATTTTCTATTCATTACCCAACATGTTGCCCCGCGATATTGTCAAGCAGCTGCCGTCGTGGTGGCAGCCGATGAATTTGGGCCTCGACCTGCGCGGCGGATCTTACCTCCTGCTTGAGGTCGACACCTCGGCCATCGAGAAGGAACAACTGGCTGATCTGGAAGAAGTGACGCGGTCTTCCTTGCGCGAGGCCAAGATCGGCTACCGCACCATCCGCGCCGCTGACCAGGGCGTTTACCTTACCATAAATAACGCCTCCGACCTTGACGCCGCGCGTGCTGCCATTGCGCCGAATACCGTCGGGATGACGATGGATGTTCAGGCCGAGGATCGTGTCCACATCTTGATTCCCGAGCGTTTGCAGCGTGAGCGCCAAATCGCAGCGGTCAGCCAGTCGCTGGAAATCGTCCGCCGGCGGATCGACGAGTTCGGCACGACCGAGCCTTCGATTCAGCGCCAAGGCGCTGATCGCATCATCGTTGAGCTACCCGGTGTCGAAAACCCGGAACGCGTGAAAACGCTTCTCGGCCAAACCGCCAAGATGAACTTCCATATGCTCGAGCCCAACGCCTCGGGCTCCGACCCGCGCAACCTGCCGGCCGGTACCATGCTGCTCCAAGGCGCCGGCGATCTTGCCGGTCAGACTTTCGTGGTTCGGCGCCGCGTCGAAGTCAGCGGCGAACGATTGGTTGATTCCCAGCCATCGTTCCAGGATGGCCTTCCGATTGTGAATTTCCGCTTCGACACCGCCGGTGGGCGCCGCTTCGGCCAAGTAACTTCGGCCAATGTCGGCAACCAGTTGGCCATCGTTCTCGACAATAAGGTCATCAGCGCGCCGCGGCTGGAAAGCGCGATTGTCGGCGGTAGCGGTATGATTCGTGGTGGCTTTACGGTTGAGAAAGCCCAGGATCTGGCATTGCTGCTGCGGGCCGGCGCCTTGCCCGCGCCGCTGGTCGTGCTTGAGGAACGCTCGGTGGGGCCTGGCCTGGGCGCGGATTCGATTGCAGCCGGCGCCACGGCGGCCTTCGTCGGTGGCGGCCTGGTCATTGTATTCATGATCATCGCCTATCACACCTTCGGGCTGTTCGCGGTGTTTGGGCAGATCTTCCATATGCTCACGCTGTTCGCTTTCCTGAGTCTTGTCGGCGGCACACTGACGTTGCCTGGGATCGCCGGCGTGATCCTGTCGCTGGGTATCGCCGTGGACGCCAACGTGCTGATCTACGAGCGTATGCGTGAGGAATTCAGATCCGGGCGGACGCTCTTGAATTCTTTGACATCGGGTTTCCAGAACGCCTTTGCGACGATTTTTGACTCCAACCTCACGACATTTATCGCGGCCGCCATTCTTTACTTCCTCGGCACCGGGCCGGTGCGCGGCTTTGCCGTGACCTTGGCCGTAGGCATCGCCACCTCGATGTTCTCGGCGGTCATGATCACGCGCATGCAAGTGTGGATGTGGTACCGCACAGGCAAGCGTACGACGTTACCTGTATAACGTCAGGGAGCGAGACACCGATATGCAACCTATCCTTCGCTATATGCCGCACGAGTTCCAGTGGGATGTCGTGGGCACACGCTTCATCTGGTATGTGCTGACCGCCATCCTGATTGTCGTGTCGATGGGCTCGATCGCCACGCGCGGGTTCAATTTTGGCATCGACTTCGCCGGTGGCATCCTCATGGAGGCGCGTGCAGAGCGGGTGATCGATCTCGCCCCGTTGCGCAGCGAGTTGAACGAACTCGGCGTCGGCGAAGTCGCGATCACGACCTTTGGTGATACCGGCCGCGACATCATGATCCGGGTGCCGCAGCAAGCCGGCGGTGACGCCGCTCAGGGCGTTGCATTGAAAAAGGTCCAGGAATCGCTGGGCGAAGGCTACGAAATTCGGCGCACGGAAGTCGTTGGTCCGAAAGTGGGCGCCGAATTGATCATCAGCGGTGCGCTGGCCGTGGCGTTGGCTGTCACCGCAATCGCGGTCTACGTCTGGTTCCGGTTTGAGTGGCAATTCGCGCTCGGCGCTTGTCTGGCTCTGTGCAGCGACGTCATCACAACGCTCGGCGTGTTTTCTCTTTTCCAAATGAACTTCGATCTCACGACCGTCGCCGCGGTCCTCACTATCGCCGGCTATTCGGTCAACGATTCGATTGTGGTCTATGACCGCGTCCGCGAGATGTTGCGCAAGTTCAAGAAAATGCCGTTACCGGAACTGCTGAATTTGTCCGTAAATCGGGTGTTGCCACGGACGCTCTTGACCGTGTTCACGGTGTTCTTGACCGTGGTTGCCCTGCTGGTGTTTGGCGGCGAAACTCTTCGTGGATTCAGCATCGCCATGTTGTGGGGATTGTTCGTCGGAACTTTCTCAAGCATTCGCGTCGGCATGCCGGTGTTGCTCTATCTCGACCTGCGCCGCGACGACATTCTTGGGGGCGTGACTCCGACCTTCGATCACAAAGCGAAGCCGGCGGAATAAGTGGCGGCGGATTCGCCGCTAGCGCATCGCGCCGAAAAGTGGGTTTCCGGTTTTCGGAGAAAGCGATGCTCAAACAAATAGTTAGAGCGAGCAGCATGATTCCGAATAGTCGCTGCTCGCTCTAGTGGCCTTTAGATGATCCTCACGCGCCAATCGTCCCCCAACCACCAACGCGTCCAGCGGTACGGCCAGGGAGGGTTCCGGGTATCTGGTGTGGACTTCAACGGCTCGATCATCGTCACTTCAAGGGCCACAATAATCTGGCCGATCGTCTCCATGGATCAGATCACGGCTGAAGATTTCCAGCCATTGATCGGGGAAACCGGTGCGTTCGACGTTTGTCTGTTGGGTTGCGGCGATCGCATGATGCCCATACCGCGGGAGTTAAGGCTGGCTCTGAAGGCAGCCGGTCTCTCCATCGACCCCATGGACACCGGCGCTGCTTGTCGCACTTACAATGTGCTCATGGGCGAGGGGCGGGCCGTGGCAGCCGCGCTCATCGCCATATAGGGACGGCTTCGAGGAGCCTACTACGAGAAACGGGGACCTTTCGGTCCCCGTTTGGTCTTATGTGGCCTTTCGATCGCGTTACCCCAAGTGGGACTGCGCCACCATACACAGCAGCATCGGCACCGATAATATCGTATTGGTTCGCGAGAACA
>CAMDRB010000183.1 GCA_945906455.1 Caenispirillum bisanense | reverse complement strand
AAGCATGCCATGCGAAAGGCCATGGGCCGCAGCGTCGATGAAGTTCACGATGCGCTCGCAACGACGCTCGGCACCATCACTCCAACCGAGTGCTCAAATTACTTCCGGGAGGCCGGCTATAGTTCTATCTAAACGCAACACGCTCTAGTTTCTCGCGCACGCGGCGCCTGGCCGCACCGCGATCGTAATCCGAGACGTAGAGCAGCCCGGCCACCTTCCGGATCATCGCATCCTCGTGGGCATCGAGGACGTGGTCGGCATAGGCCACTTCCCACAGCATCTCGATGACTTCGATGCGCTGGTGCTCGTCCAGCTCTTTGATGAGCTTGCGGACAAAGCCAAACAATTCCAGCGAGCCGTGCTTGGCCTCCTCCGACGCCTGCAAGAGCGCGGCCATCGAGTCAGGTGCCAACTCAAAGCGGTCAGCGAGCAACCGTTCAATGGCGGCGCGCTCGGTCGTTTCGAAAACGTCATCGCGTGAGGCCGCTTCCACCAGCAAAGCGCCGACGGCCACGTGGAGGTCGGCGGGCGTCGCCTGGCTCGCTTGCGCTACCGCGGGCTCACCGCGCAGGACGGCATATATACGGGTAAACATTATGATTTCCGGATGAATCCGCCGAAGGGTTTGTAGTATGTGGGGTTCAGCCCCGCGAGCGCCGCGCGCACTTCGGCATTGGGATTACCGTAGAGATTAAACCACGCCGGTTTGGCCACCGCCAGAAACCGCTCGGCGAAATTCTTCCGGAAGTTCTTAAGGTGCGCCAAGGTTGCGGCGGAATCCCGAAAATATTCGTAGATGTGGCAGGACGCGCCGTCGGCGCTGATGTTCCACTCGTAGGCCGCCGCACTCGGCTCATTTCTAGCCGAAGTCACCATTTCCTCCATGAGCGCCTTGAAGGCATCGCCTTTGCCCGGCGCGATGCCGACCTCCAACATCCAATGCACGTGTTCGCCCATTAATCCGCCCTCTCTTTGCATTTCGACGAATAGATTATCACGCGAGCCAATACCTAAACACCGCCGTCGTTGCTTCGGGCCGCTCCAGGGGCGCGAGATGACCGCAGTCCTCGATTAGCACCAGCTTGGCATTGGGCAGGCGTTCGGCCATCTCAACTTGAACCTTGGGCGGACACAACACATCCTGCCGGCCGGTCATGATTAGGGTCGGCACACGGATCGCCTCCAGGTCGCCGCGGCCGTCCTTGCGGGCCATGATGGCTTCCTGCTGGCGCGTGAAGGCCTCTTGCCCCACCCGCGCGGCCATTTCCGTGACCACCCCAGCCACGGCTGGGTCCTCAAGGCGCGAGGGGTGAATCAGGTTGGGCAGCAGCCGTGGCGTAACCCCTTTGAATTTGCCGATACCGGCCAGTTTGACGAGATCGCCGCGGACCTTGCGCTGCTCGTCGCTGTCGGCACGGGCGTTGGTGCCGACCAGCGCCAGGCGTTCGACCCGGTCCGGAGCTTGGCGCATGATCTCCTGGGCGACGTAACCCCCCATGGACAGGCCCGCCAGGGCAAAGCTCGCCGGCGCCTCGGTGAGAACCCGCGCGGCCATGGTGGCGATGGAGGCGTCCCGGGTCAGGTCGACGAACAGCACGTCGCATTGATCTTTCAGGTGTTCAATCTGATGTCGCCAAAGCGCGGCATCGCACAGGAGGCCGGGCAGAAGGACAAGGTGGCGGGACCTAACCATGGCTCATAACCTGTTTGGCGTGTCGTGAATCCGGGGGAAACGTAGATATTTCAAGGGTCTCAAAGGTGTTTTCCAGGGCGCTTCCCATCCAGCGTTGACACCCGCAAACTAACACCTATTATGCCGCGCCGTGAACCTGTCGCGCCGCGCTGCCCGCTATTTTGGCGGATTACTTATGCAGCCCAACATGTCGCGCGACGGAGATTTCCAGACCCAATGGAATTTGCAGACCTCGGTCTATCGCCAGACACCTTGAAGGCCGTCACCGACGCGGGCTACCTGACGCCGACCCCGATTCAGGTCCAGGCGATCCCGGTCGTGCTTATGGGCCGGGACCTCTTGGGCGTCGCCCAGACCGGCACCGGCAAGACCGCCGCCTTCACCATGCCGATGATCGACATCCTGGCCGATGGGCGCTCCAAGGCGCGCATGCCGCGCTCGTTGATCATCGCCCCGACCCGCGAACTGGCCGCGCAGATCTCGGACAATTTTGTTAAGTACGGCAAATACCATCCGCTTTCGATGGCGCTTCTGATCGGTGGCGAGTCCTTCACCGACCAGGAAAAGGCGCTGGACCGGGGCGTCGACGTGCTCATCGCCACGCCCGGCCGGCTTTTGGACCTTTACGAACGCGGCCGCATTCTGCTGAACGACGTCAAGATTCTTGTCATCGATGAAGCCGACAGAATGTTGGATATGGGCTTCATTCCCGACGTCGAGCGCATCGTTGGGCTCTTGCCGAAGATCCGCCAGACATTGTTTTTCTCGGCGACCATGGGCAATGAAATCCGCAAGCTCGCCGACCAATTCCTGATGAATCCGAAAGAGATTGCCGTGACACCGGCGGCGTCGGCGGCAACCACCGTCGAACAAGGTCTGGTCACGGTGCGCACCCTCGACAAGCGCGAGGCGCTGCGTCGCATCTTACGCTCCAAGAATGTCCACAACGCCTTCATCTTCTGCAACCGCAAGAAGGACGTCGATATTCTGTTCAAGTCTTTGGACCAACACGGCTTCAGCGTTATCGCTTTGCACGGCGACATGCCCCAGTCCAAGCGCAACGACATGCTGGCCAAATTCAAGGCCAACGAGGCCGAGTTATTGGTGTGCTCCGACGTGGCTGCCCGCGGCCTGGACGTTTCGGATGTCAGCCACGTCATCAATTTCGACGTGCCGGTGAACGCCGAGGATTATATTCACCGCATCGGCCGCACGGGGCGCGCCGGCAAGACCGGTCACGCCTATACCCTGGCCACGCCCGGCGACGCGCGGCTGCTGGCTGCGGTCGAGAAAATGCTGAAACAGCCCATTCCGCCCCTGGTGGTTCCCGAACTCGCCGATATGAGCGTCTCAATGGACGCCGCCGATGAGGGCGACAGCGGCCGGGGTCGCGGGCGCGGCGGCCGTCCGCCACGCGGTGGTGCTAAGGGGCGAGAGAGTGGGCGTGATAGCGGTGGGCGTGGGCGCGGCGGGCGCAGCCAGCGCAGCAATGAAACTCAAGTCCAGAGTGAAACTCCAGTCCCGAGCGTTGCACCTGAAATAACCATTACCGCGGTGGCCGAAGCTGCGGCGCCAACCTTTATCGCCGCCGAGACCATCGTCGCGGCACAAGAAACCAGCCTCGAGGGATCGGCGCCGGAGGTGCGCGACCAGGAGCCGCCGCGCGAACGCAACGACCGCGGTCCGCGCAAGGATCGCGCCCGTCACGACCGCAACAGCGACGCCCGCGGCGCCGAAGATCGCGCCCGCAAGACCCGTCGCAATCCGCACGGTATCGCCGAAATGGAGATCGCCGACAACGTGGTTGCTTTCGGAGGCTTCACACCGGCGTTCCTGCTGGTCGATCCCTACGGCGGCAAGGGCCCGCCGCCGGAGATGCCGGCCGCCGAGGAAGATTTTGGCGAGCCCGCCGCAGACAATCACGAGACCGCGGCCGATGAGGGCCACGAGAACGTGCAGGACTACGCGCCCGAGAACGAGCCATCAGCGCGGAGCGCGGCGGCAGATCACTCCCACTAACTGAGTCGAACCGACCCCCCGATTCAATCAGCGGGTTAGTTGAGGGCGGGCTTTTCCTCATCCTCCAGCGACCGCGGATCGAGATTCACCGGGCCCGCCTGATGATGCACCATGGTCCAGAGACTGCCGGTGCGCACGAATACATTGGTCGCCGTCAGGAATTCGACGTTGCCCTTGCCGTCGTCGATCTGCTCGATGCAGGTGACGATCGCACAGTCGCCATGGACCGCGGCGTGTTCGGCGCGGCAGGTAATCCGGGGCGCTGCCGGATTAGCCAGAATCGAGCGCCAACTCGCGAGCACGTCGGTCCGCCCCACCAACGGCTGCCAGCCCGGATGCGTGCAGGTGATGGAACTGGCCTTTGACCAGACACCCTCCATGGCGACGGCGTCGCGCGTCGCGAAGGCGGTATAGAAGGCGCTGTTGGCAAACAGCACGGCTTGCTGCTCAGACACGGCCGCCTCGCGCGTTATTCGGCTGATAACCGCTGTTCACGATTGCGAATTCCCTATATTTACAGCTCAACTGTAGCCTAAGCGATTAAGGTATTTATGGCCAATATCGATGCCTTAAAGGGCCCCTCGCTGATGCCGGCGTCCGGCAAAGCGCCGACATCCGCCGTCGTGCTGCTCCATGGTTACGGCTCCAATGGCGATGATCTGATTGGCTTGGCGCCGTATTTTGCCGGCATTCTCCCCGGGGCCGCATTTTATTCGCCCAACGCACCCCATCCGCTGGAGGGTGGCTTCATGGGCGGATACCAGTGGTTCGGTCTTGGCGGCTATGACCCCGGGGCCCTGGCCAGGGATCCCGGCCGTCTCAGCGCGGCATTCAAGGCCTTGCGCCCGGGAACGGCGGCGGCGGCGGCGGTTCTGGATAGCTATCTCGATCAGGTGCTGGCGCACCATGCCCTTGATCCCAGCCGCCTCGCCCTGCTCGGATTCTCGCAAGGCACGATGATGGCGTTACATGTCGGCTTGCGCCGCTTGAAGCGGCTTGGCGGCATTCTAGGGTATTCCGGCGCGCTGACGGGTTCGGACTTTCTGGCGGCCGAAATCAAATCCAAGCCGCCGGTCGCCTTGGTTCACGGCGACGCCGATCCGGTTGTCCCCTTTGCAGCCATGCTCGAGGCCGAAAAAGTCCTGGCGAGCGTCGGTGTGACCTATGAGTCGCTCAAGGTCCGCGGCCTCCAGCACGGCATCGACGGCGAAGGCGCTGCGTTCGGCGCGGCGTTTCTAAAAAAATCCATTGGATAAGAAGCGACGGCTGGAAGATCGAAGCGTCAAAGCCGGAGCTAGGGAACGTCTGAATAAGTAGCAGGAGGGACGAATTTGGTCATTTGCAGTCTCACGAATGTTGTGCGGATGGGGAAGATCAATCGCGGTGGAGGAGTTTTTCTGTCCTCGCGGCGTTCTGTGGGCTGGTCTGGCCCGTTACGCCGGC
>CAMDRB010000182.1 GCA_945906455.1 Caenispirillum bisanense | reverse complement strand
CGAAAGCGAGGCGGGGAGCATCCGATTCCGCTTCACCCGTTGGGTGCGCCATGATTGTCCCCGATCCAACGACATAAGCTGCTGATACCTATGTCTGAATCGATGAGAGCATCCTTGCAACCTCAATGTTCATCCGGGGAATGCGGGCTGAAATGCCTTCCAATATGGTTGCGAGGTCGCGGACAGAGATGCGCTCGTTGAGTAGGTTTTGCAGAACGCGCTGAATGCCGGCGACCGTGATTTGGCTGGGCACGACTTCGGCGATGAGTTTCTGCTGATCTTTGTCGAGCTCGTTGAGCAACTTCTGGGTCTCGGTGTACGACAGTAGCTCGGACATGTTGTCGCGAACGACTTCGGTCAAGTGCGTGGTGATTACGGTCGGTGGGTCCACGACTGTGTACCCGCGAAACAGCGCCTCTTCGCGATTGGCGGGGTCGATCCACAGGGCCGGCAAACCAAAGGTGGGCTCTTTGGTTCGTTCGCCTGGAAGCGAGATTTCTTCGCCGCGCGGATCCATGACCAGGAGCATGTTGGGGCGCAGATCGCCTTTGCCGACCTCCACTTCCTCGATGTAAACCGCGTAGGAATTAGCCGGGAGCTGCATGTTGTCCTGGATCCGTACGGCCGGCATGACGAAGCCCATGTCGGTGGCCAGCGCGCAGCGCAAGGATTTGATCTGGTCGGTGAGCCGACGGTTCTCGTTATTGATGAGCGAGAGCAATCCGTAGCCCAGCTCGAGCCGTACCATGTCGATCTTCATCGCCTGGGAAATTGGCTCCTCCTGGACCGGAACTTCCTGTTTCGCCTTGATCTGGTCTAGCTGTGACTTCTTGGCGGCCGATTGGTTGTTCTGCCAGGTGACGTAGGCGGCGCAGCTCCCGGCGGCAAAGGCCAAGAGCAGGAAGGGCAGCGCGGGCGTGCCCGGCAGCAGGGCGAGCGCGGTGGCCAGCAATGCGCTCATGCCGAGTGCTTTGGGATAGCGCGTGAACTGCGTGCCGATGGCGACGTCCATCGTGTCCTTGAGTCCGCCCTTCGAGACCATGATGCCGGCGGCGGTCGAGACGATCAGCGCCGGAATCTGAGTGACGAGGCCGTCGCCGACCGACAGTCGCGTAAAGGTATCGGCGGCGTCCGCGAACTGCATGTCGCGCTGGACCATGCCGATAATCAGGCCGCCGATGACATTGATGGCCGTAATGATGAGGCCGGCCACCGCGTCCCCGCGTACGAACTTCGAGGCGCCGTCCATGGCGCCGAAAAAATCGCTTTCCTTCTGCAGATCCTCGCGCCGGATTTTAGCTTCCTGTTCGTCGATCAGCCCGGCCGACAAGTCGGCGTCGATGGCCATTTGCTTGCCCGGCATGGCGTCGCGGGTAAAGCGCGCCGTGACCTCGGCGATACGCGTCGAGCCCTTGGTGATCACCATGAAATTGACCAGGGTGAGGATCGAAAAAACGATCACGCCGATGACAAAATTGTCGCCCATGATGAAGCCGCCGAAGGCCTGAATGACGTGCCCGGCGGCGGCGGTGCCTTCGTGGCCGTGGGACAAAATCAGGCGCGTGGCGGCGAGATTGAGGGCGAGGCGGAGTAGGGTCGCGATCAGCAACACGACCGGGAAGGCGTTGAACTCCATGGCCTTGCGGATAAAAACCACGGTCATAAGAATCAGCACGGCCAGCGTGATCGAAAGCGCCAGCGCAATATCGAGCAGCCATGCCGGCAGCGGCATGATCAACACGACCATGATCAGGACGAGGCCGATCGCGAAGCCGAGGTCGCCGCGCTTCAGGGAGTCGAGCACACGCCCGCCGACGTCGCCGAAGTCGATGGCGGGCGCGGCCAGGGCGCGCGGCGTCTCTTGCGTTACCGCCGTTCCGGCTGGGGCTGTGCCGCCCGTGGATTCAGCTGCTTGTTCGGCCATTTTGTCCTTCCGGGTCGCAAGGCGACGCTCCGTCCGCTGACGCCCTTTCGACCGGTCTCCCGGCCAGGCTCAAAGTCGCTCAGCGCGGTTAACAAGGCGTTTAGATGGGTAATTCTTGCCGAGCGCCCTGGCGCAAATTAAGGCACCAAAATATTAGGGTCAGAGTAAAATTAATACGTTTACTCTGACCCTAATTATGGTAATGTCTGCGCCGTGAGGGCAAATATGAGAATGGGACGCTATTTTCTACCGGGCCAGCCGCTGCACGTCATCCAGCGCGGCAACAATCGCCAGCCAATCTTTTTCACCCATCAGGATGCGGTGAATT
This sequence comes from Caenispirillum bisanense, assembly GCA_945906455.1. Lineage (GTDB taxonomy): Bacteria > Pseudomonadota > Alphaproteobacteria > Rhodospirillales > Rhodospirillaceae > SHVO01. Next base: position 2,923 of record CAMDRB010000182.1, on the reverse strand, counting down.
TTTTGACCTGGTTGAACGAGGCGGCCGCGCGCCATCGTGTGGCGATCCACGCCTACGTCTTGATGCCCAACCACATCCATTTACTCGCCTCGCCCGAAACCGCTACGAGCTTGCCGCGCGCCATGCAGTCTCTCGGTCGGCGATACGTCCGTCATATCAACGGTCGTCTCCAGCGCACCGGCACGCTCTGGGATGGCCGTTACCGCGCCACGGTCGTCGATACCGATAAGTATTTCTTCCAGTGCAGCCGCTATATCGAACTCAATCCCGTGCGCGCCAACCTCGCAGCAGATCCAGGTGCGTACCGATGGTCGAGTTACCACGCCAATGCCTTGGGAAAAGCCGATGCGCTCGTGACACCCCACGCGCTTTTCGCGTCGCTGGGCGTCGATGACCGGCGCAGGTCCGCCGCCTACCGCGAGATGTTCTCGGACCCAGTGCCGCCGGCGACGATCGATGCAATTCGCGCTGCTACCAACGGCGGCTGGGCGCTCGGCGACAACGGATTCCGAGCGCGCGTCGCCGGAGCGAGTGGGCGGCGCGTGCAGCCTCTGCAGCGCGGGCGCCCCCGCTTAGGCGGCGTGGCTGATACGCCCGATACCCGGGCATTCCTCGAGTAAATGCGAGGCGCGCACGAGCGCGTCCCACCAAAGTTGAAGGACGGGCTACTTTGGCTTTGGCTTTGGCTGAAGGCGTGACATTTGCATCGAGAGCTGGATCGGCGCACCCGAAAAAAAGGCGCCGGTTTTGTCACCGGCCATGAATGTGAACTGATAGCCTTCGCCGGCGGTGTCCGACACGCTCATTGTCAACAGCCGGGCCTTCCCCGTCGATGTCGTGAACGACGTATCGTCGTCCGTGCTTACTTTCGTGCCGGGCCGAGCCGCCTCAGTCACCATCTTGCGAAAAAGCCCTTCAGCCGTTTCCGGATCGGCCACCTCGGCCCACACGGCGCAGGTTTGCGAGGCCGTCCGAACCGAGAGCGAGAATTTTCGGTCATTGGGGCTTGGAAGCACCCACGCGGAGCCCTTGGCGCCGGGGCCGGCGCCAACGAAAGCGTTCAACGCCGATGGCTCGGTGATCGGTCTGAGGCGGGAGTCCTTCGCCCAGGCCTGAATTTCTGCGATCACGCCAAGACGGCGCACGCAGGTTGCGGTGAACATCCTGAAGGTCACTTCAGCGTTATAGTCGGCGGCGCCGGCCGGCAGGCTCTCGAGAAGCCCAAGAGCGGCACACACGGAGAAAATTACCAACCGCAGCGGCTTCATGGCCCGCTCCCTCGAAGAAAATCCGATCAGAGTACTCGTCTGAAGGATAGTACTCCGGCCCGAAGCCCCGAATCAACGGAGAGTGGCCTCAAGCGGTCAGGCGGTCTCGCCAGCTCTGGGGGCCGGAACCGAGAGGCCTTCCTGGACATAGGCACTCAATTTGTTGCGTAACATGCGAATTGAGATGCCAAGTATTTTGGCGGCATGCGTAAGATTGCCGAAGGTATGCTTCAATGTATCGATAATGAGATCGCGTTCAACGTCGGCGACGGTCCGCCCGACCTGGGTGCCGCCTGGGGCCTCGCCTCGCCCGAGGCCGTCGCTCGAGGTGAAGTCAAAGGCATCGGGGCCAATTTCGTCCCCGGTGGACAATAAGACCGCGCGGTGCATGGTGTTTTCGAGCTCGCGTACGTTGCCCGGCCAGTTGTGAGACTTGAGCGCGGTAATGGCCTCCGGCGACACCCGCCGCAGTGCCAGACCGTTTTCCTCGGCGCTGGCCCGCGCGAAATGACCCGCCAGAACCTCGATGTCCTTCGGTCGGCCGCGCAAGGGCGGAAGGGACAGTTCACGACGTTCAGTCTGAAGTAGAGATCCTCGCGGAACTTTCCGCTTTTCACGGTCTCTTCCATGTTGCGATTGGACGTGGCGACGATGCGGGTATCAACCTTCACGGTCGCATTCGAACCGATGCGCACGATCTCACGTTCCTGAATCGCCCTCAGCAGTTTGGCCTGAAGCTTCAAATCCATTTCACTGATTTCATCAAGCAGTAGTGTGCCGCCGATGGCCTCCTCGAATTTGCCGATGCGCCGTGCCACGGCGCCGGTGAAGGCGCCTTTCTCGTGGCCGAACAACTCGGACTCGAGCAATTCACCTGGAATGGCGGCGCAATTGACCGCGACAAAGGCTTTGTCCTTGCGCGGGCTGTTGCGATGGAGGTAGCGGGCAACAAGTTCCTTGCCGGTGCCCGACTCGCCGGTAATCAGCACCCCGGCCTGGCTTGCCGCGACCTTCTTGGCCATCTGCATGACCCGGTCCATGGCCGGGTCCTGAAATATGAGCGCATCCTGTTCGGCGGCGACCGCTTCCAGCACGGCTGCGATCAACTCGGCATCGGGCGGGAGCGGCACATATTCTTTGGCGCCGGCCTTGATCGCGGCCACGGCGACGCGGGAATCGGTCTCCACCCCGCATGCGACGACGGGCAGATGGATTCGCTCGGCCTTCATGGCGGCGAGCAAGCGTTCGATGTCATAGGCGACATCGCACATAACTAGGTCGGCGCCCTGGCCGGAGCGCATGACCTCCATCGCCTGGGTAATGCCGTCGGCCTGGATGACCTTAGCGCCGCGCTGCATCGCGATGCGGCTAGCGGCTCCGATTTGTCCGTTGAGTGAACCTATGATCAGCAGCCGCATGGCAAACCCCGGTCCAACGTTGTCTCGGCATTTACTTTATTGACCGCGCCGCAGTCGAGGTCAACGGCGTGGGCGTTTCGGAGCCATAGAGGCAGGGATTTGTAGGACCGTACGGACTCGCGAGACATCTTTCATAATGCCGATTTGTGGCAAGGAGGATGTATTAAATGACCAGCCAAGAACGCGACATACAGCGCAAGCTGAAGGTGCTCCGTCATGCTGAGCAAACCGGGCATG
>CAMDRB010000181.1 GCA_945906455.1 Caenispirillum bisanense | reverse complement strand
TCACATGCCAATTGTCGATGAGTTCGTAATCGGCCTTCGGCAGCATGAACATGATCATCACCGGCGGCTCGCCGGCACGATCGGGCTCTAGGAACGCACTGCACATGTGCCAATCCGAGCCGGGCACGCCGCTCGCAAACGGCCAGCGCCCACTCACACGATAGCCGCCGGCATCGCGCGTCGCGCGCCCGAGCGGGAAAACCAAGGATCCACTTAGAAGGGCTTCGGGCTTCCGGCCCCAGATTTCCTCCTGCATGTCGTGAGGCCAACTGCCGATCATGAAGGCATGCATGCAATACTGAGCAAGCACCCAGCCGGTCGAGGCACAACCTTGGGCAACCGTGCCGCAGACATCCATCAGGGCGCCAAAATCGAGCTCAGCCCCGCCATAGCGCGCGGGCTGCAAAACGCGGTTGACGCGGAGCGCGCGGATTTCGGACAGGGCCACCTCTGGCAGTCGCCGTAGCGCTTCCGTTTCGTTCACGCGCTCGCGCGATTTGTCTCTGAGCGCGCGCGCGCCCTCGATCAAGGCATCACGCGTAAGCCCTGGATTTTTGGCCGCTTCTGTTGCCGCCATGACGCGTCTCGATGCCTCCTGCAATTCTCATCGCACCACTAAGTGCGCTTAAAGCCAGCGGGCACGATAATGGCGGGCGCCAAGGCACGCAAATACCTCAATTACCTCAATGGCCCGCGGTCGCGCTGGGAAGGTGGCGTCCTCGTGTTGCCGTGGCGCGTCGGGCCCCGCCTTGCCATCGAGGAAGCGGCGGACCCCGTTCAAACGAAAGCGAGCCCACGGGATTGCCACGGCGTCCCTCGGATTGTCACGCGCCCTCCCTTTTTCCGGTCGGCGTGGCGCTCGGCTCTCGCCGCATCACAATACGCGCCGTGCGGCAAATTTCGACCGATCATGTAGCGCAACCTCGGGAATTAGCTTTGAAAACCATGTGGCGCCCGGCGCTCAGGCAATGTTGACGGAGCGATTCGCGTCGCCCAACTGTGGCGAGAATATGGCGACCGTTTAGTGCAATCTAACAGTCCACAGAACGGTTTCAGGCTTTCCACAGTTCGATCCACAAGATTCTGATAGCGTTCCTGTCAGCGAGGTTGCTTTGCGTCTCAAGCGGCGCGAGCATATTCGGATGAACAAGGCGAGCGCGATCATGATTGACGTTGCAGAGCCAATCGATCTTGACCGGGTAGTCTTCGATCCTAATTACCGGCGCGACGTGATCGACTACCTGAATCGTAAATCAGATGCCGTCCCGGCCCGCAGATTCACTTGGTCGACGCGTGGCCGCCAAAGCATGTCGGCCGCATCGATCCGCGGCGGTCGAGAAGCGAGCATCGCGGTCGCCCAGGCGAAGTCCTGAGGCCGAGAGCGCTATCGCGGCGTGGCGATCCGACTTGCGACATTTTCGATCGCCGCCCGCGATCCAGTAACCGAATTCCTAGGCACGGCGGTATCGACCAAAGTTCCGGCGGTCGGTAGCCTCTGTCCCTTTATCCGTCATCGCGTCGGTGCGGTGTGTACGCAGGCTTGGGTCAATCCAAGTCTGGGCCCGCGCGTTCTCGATCGGCTTGAGAGAGACCAAACGGCAACCGAGGCGCTTCGGTCCGTGATGGCCGGTGAGATCGATTGCGAAATTCGCCAGGTCGGTGTGGTCGATGCGAGCGGCCGTGCCGCGGCATTCACCGGAAACGCCACCGACGCCTGGGCTGGTCATCGGACCGGCGCGAACTACAGCGTACAGGGTAATATGCTGGTCGGCGGAGCGACGATTGATGCCATGGCCAAGTCATTCGAAGGCACGGTCGGCCTCGATTTGGCTGAGCGCATGATGCGCGTGCTCGAGGCCGGTCAAGCGGCCGGAGGCGACCGCCGCGGTCGGCAATCCGCGGCACTCCTGGTACGCGGTCCCGAAGTCTATCCTTTGGTCGATCTCAGGGTCGATGAACATCCCGACCCAGTCGCCGAGCTGCGCCGCATCTTCGAGGTCGCGAAGCGCGAATTGTTCCCCTTCATTTCCGCTCTGCCTACCAAGGAACGACCGGCTGGCGATTTCGCCCGCGTCAGGGCCGCCATGGTGCCGAAGTCCTAGCCGCGCCAGAAGCGCCGGGTAAAGAGCACGAGCACCGTGAAGAGCTCGAGCCGGCCGAGCAACATGGCGAAGGAAAGCAGCCAGAGCGCACCGTCCGGCATGGCCTTGAATTGGCCGCCGCCGTTGATCGGGCCGAGCCCGCCGCCGGTGTTGCCCAGTGTCGAGGCGGCGGCCGAGAAGCTGGTCAGAAGATCGAAGCCGAACGCCGCCAGCGCGATCGCGATCAGGACGAATGCAACCACGAAAGCGACGATCAACAGCAACGCGGAGTAAGCGACCGATTCCGGCACGGACCGCTCGTTGTACATGATGCTCTCGGCGGAATGCGGGTGATTGAGCCGGTGCACGTGGCCGCGCAGAACGCTGATCAGCATGTTGAAGCGGAACGCCTTGATGCCGCCGGTGGTCGATCCCGTGCAGGCGCCGACCAGCATGGCGAGCAATAGGATGACTTCCGCCAAACCGCCCCAGGCCACGTAATTCGTCGAGGCCAGTCCGGTGCTGGTGATGAGCGAGACAAAGATGAATCCCGAATGCCGGAATGCGGTACCGGCATCGGTGCCGAGGCCAAAATGATTCCACAGGCCGAGGACGGCGATGCCGCCAAGGCACATCCAGAAGAAGAGTTGTACTTGCTGGTCAGAAAAGATGACCCGCCAATCGCGCTTGAGCAGCGTGCGGTAGAACAAGACCATTGGCAGGCCGCCGAGGAACATGAACAGCGTGCCGATCGCGTCGATGGAGAGCGAGTCATAGTAGGCAAACGACTGGTCATGGGTCGAGAAACCGCCGGTCGAGATCGTCGCCATGCCGTGGCTGATCGCGTCGAAGAACGACATGCCGGCGGTCCAATAGGCGATGACGCACAACGCGACCAGGCCGAGATAGACGGAGATCGTCATGACGGCGATCTGGGTCGCGCGCGGCAGCACCTTCTCGCCTTGATCGGATGATTCGAGACGGAAGAGCTGCATGCCGCCGACCCGGAGGAACGGAAGCACGGCGAGCGCGATGACGATGATGCCGGCGCCGCCGAACCCCTGCAGAAGGGCGCGCCAGAGCAGGATGCCGGCGGGCATCTGGTCGAGATCGGTGAGCGTGGTCGCTCCGGTCGTGGTCAGTCCCGACATCGCCTCGAAATAGGCGGCGGTATAATTCATATCGAGCCCGGCGAAGGTGAAGGGGAGGGCGGCGAAGGCCGGCAGGATCACCCAGCTCAGCGTGGTCAGGAGAAAGGCCTGCCGGCGATCGAGCGCGAAGCGCTTGCCGCGGTTGGCCAGCATCAGCATGCCGCCGAGGATGATGGTGACGCCGGCCGATACCATGAAAACGCGCCAGTCTTCGTTGCCGTCGCCGGCATCGACCATCGCCGGGATCGTCATGCCGAGGCCGAGCGGCAACAGCAGCACGCCGATGACGTAGAAGACGGGCCCGAGCTTGGGGGTCATGCCGCGCCTCGGATCTGCTCAATTTGTCGGCCAGACAGGACGCCCGGCCGGCGGCGTAGGGCGGATCGAGCGCGGGGATGTGGTGCCGGCAGCAGGAATTGAACCCGCGACCCCCTGATTACAAATCAGGTGCTCTACCGACTGAGCTATGCCGGCCCCGCGCGGCCGGTTGCCCTTGAACTCGACCGGCGCGAACGTAATCCGGGCCGCCGGTGAGGTACAAGCCCTGGGGTCGCAAGGCACGGCTCTCTAGCGGTTTGCGGCGACGTAGAGCGCGATCGCCGCCGCGTTCGATACGTTCAGGCTGCGAATCGGGCCACGAGTCGGGATCGTGGCCAGCTGGTCGCAGGCCTCGCGCACCAATCGGCGCAGGCCGGCGCCCTCCGCGCCGAGCACGAGGGCTACCTTTTCGTGGTCACTAACCGCGTCCGAGATCAGTGTCGTTGAATCCTCGATAAGCCCTATACACCAATAATTTAGGTCCCTAAGTTCAGAAATCCCACGAGCAAGATTGACGACTCGCGCGAGCGGCACGAGATCGAGCGCGCCGGAGGCCGCCTTGGCCAATGCGCCAGTGAGCTCGGCCGAATGGCGCTCCTGCATGACCAAGGCTGCGGCGCCAAATGCCGCCGCTGAACGAAGGATCGCGCCGACGTTGTGCGGGTCGGTGACCTGATCGAGCACGATGACCGGACCGGAGCCGCGCGCGCAGGCTTCGTCGAGCCCGAGCTCGGGCAGCGCCGCGGCGTGAAGCGCCACGCCCTGGTGGACGGCGCCATGGGGCAGGGCCCGATCGATCTCAGCCCGATCGGCCGGGGCGGCCGCGGCCAAAACGACGGCACCGGTTGATCCGTCCGGCGGGGCCGGCGACCGGCGTAGCGCCTCCAGCGCTTCGCGCGTCGCTAGCAGCCGGAGTGCACGGCGTTCGGGATTGGCGAGCGCCGCCGCGACGGCATGGTAGCCATAGAGCCAAAGCCCGCCTCCCGGGGATGCGAACGTGGCTCCGCCGCGCGAACTTGCTGTCGCACGGCGGGTTCGGTCACGATGGTTGCGGCTCATGGCGGTGACGATTATAGTGGGAATGATAGATGTTCCCACTGGTTCTGAGACGTCGGGGCGCCGGCGACTTGGAAGCGGTGCGGCTTGCTATCATTCGTTGACATCTCAGAGGGATTGCCCATAGTGCGCCCTTTCGCGGCAAGCGGCTGCCAGGCTGGTACGGAGGGGTGGCCGAGTGGTTAAAGGCAGCAGACTGTAAATCTGCCGACGTCAGTCTACGTAGGTTCAAATCCTACTCCTTCCACCACAATGCGGGTGTAGCTTAGTGGTAAAGCTCCAGCCTTCCAAGCTGGCTATGTGGGTTCGATTCCCATCACCCGCTCCAAATGAACCCAAGTGAGTTCATGGTGTGTGTTCACCTGAATAAACAAGCAAGCATTTAGAGATTACAGGAATAAGAAGATGTCGAAAGCGAAATATGAGAGAAATAAGCCGCATTGTAACATAGGAACAATTGGGCACGTTGACCATGGAAAGACGTCATTAACGGCGGCGATTACGAAGATATTAGCGGAGACTGGTGGCGCTACATTTACGGCGTATGATCAGATCGATAAGGCACCGGAAGAGAAAGCCCGTGGTATTACGATTTCGACAGCACACGTTGAATACGAGACAAAGAAACGCCACTATGCGCACGTTGACTGCCCAGGGCACGCTG
>CAMDRB010000180.1 GCA_945906455.1 Caenispirillum bisanense | reverse complement strand
GTCCGCCAATACCCCCTCAAGCGTCGCGCGGGACTTGGCACTCAGTCGCTTGATAACGTGCTTTGTCTGGTGCATCCGCCAGACCCGCACGACAGTATCGGTCAGGGAATCCCCAATGGATTCTCTTTCTTAGATTTGATCCACTAGGTTTGTGAAGACTTTGGCGGGCTTCGGCCGCCAAGCCGGATCGATCTGAAGGAAAAAGGCGTCCAGCTTTAAGGCTGCCTACCGCTTATGGGGAGAAACCGCATATGCCGACGAATGCCCTTGCCGCGCCCGCCGCCGATCGCAGCCTCGATGAGATTATTGCCTCCGCCGTCGCCGTGGCCGAGAAACAAGCCGCCTCTCAAAAGGCCCCCAAGAATGCCCCCTTGTTCGTGCGGTTCGTCCGCCAGTTTTATATCGGCAGCCCACCCGACGAGTTGAACGAGCGGACCGGGGCGACGCTTTGCGACGCCGCCGCGCGCGCGTGGGATTTGATGCAGACCCGTAAAATCGGTGCGCCAAAAATCAGCATCATGAATGTCGGCGAACGCACGGTCATTCAGATCATCAACGACGACATGCCCTTCCTGGTGAGTTCAATCACCAGCGAACTGGAGCGCATGGAACTGGCCGCATTGCTCGTCATCCACCCAGTGCTGACTTTGCGGCGCGACATCGACGGCGACTTGAACGAACTATGCGTGGCCGCCGACGACAGCGTTGCCATGAAGCCGGGCGATACGGCGGAATCGGTGATCCAAATTGAAATCGCCGGTCACACCGACGACGAGACGGTTGAGCGCCTGCACGACAACATTAAAACCGTGCTCAACGACGTGCGTGTCGCGGTACGCGACTGGGCCGCCATGCGACGGCTGACCGCGCAAGTCGGGGCCGAATTCATCGCGCCCATCACCGGCGTCAAGCCCGCACGAACCAAAGAGGTCACTGACTTTCTCCACTGGCTGAACGACGATCATTTCACTTTCCTGGGCTACCGATTGCTGAACTTGAAGGGCGGCGGCAAGGACCGCACGTTTACCATCGAGCAGCAGCACAGCCTGGGTGTGCTCACGAAGTCGCGCCTCGCGATATTCGACGGCGTAGCCGACGGCGCGCCCGTGCCGGCGCTGTTCGCCGCCTTCCTCGACAGCCGCAATATATTGCTCATCCTCAAAGCCAATCAACGCTCGACCGTGCACCGCCGCGTGCATTTCGACGTCGTAGCGGTCAAGACCGTCGATAAAAAAGGCGATGTCACGGGCCTGCACATGTTTGTCGGCTTGTTCACGGCCGACGTTTATACCAACAGTCCCAATTTTGTTCCGGTGCTCAGGAACAAGCTCGACCGTATCCGGGAGCGGGTGGGATTTCGCAAACACAGCCACGACGACAAGATGCTCCAAAATGTCCTGGAGAGCCTGCCGCGCGACGAACTGTTCGAAACATCGGATCATGAGTTGATGCAGACCGCGCTCGGCATTCTGCATTTGCAACAACGGCCACGCGCGGCCGTCTTCGTGCGCCAAGACCAGTTCGAGCGCTTTGCTTCGGCGCTGGTCTACGTTCCCCGCGACCGGTTCGACACCGCCTTGCGCATCGCCATCGGCGACATTCTTTGCAAGTCCCTGGATGGGCGCTTGTCGGCTTTCTATACACAAGTGACCGATGGCCCACTGGCCCGCATTCACTACATCATCTCGACCCGCCCCGGGCGCGTGTCTAAGGTCAACGCAAAAGCCATCGAAGCCGAGGTTGCTAAGGCCGCCCGCGCCTGGACCGACGACTTGCGCGAAGCCCTTGTGAAAGCCCACGGTGAGCGCGAGGGCGGACGTCAGGCGGACATCTATGCCCACGCCTTCCCGGCCTCCTACCGCGGGCGGTTTGACGCCGAGACCGCGGTCAGCGACATGGGACACATTAAGTCCGCCTTGGAAAGCCAACAGCCCGGCATTCACGTCTATCAGCCCACGGGTGCCGCCGACGGCAAGGTTTACATCAAGATTTACAATAGCGGCGCGTCGTTGCCGCTGTCGGACGTAATGCCCGTACTTGAGCACATGGGATTCAAGGTTATCGACGAGGAGCCGTTCCACATCATGCCGCTCGGCGGCCAGGGGCGTGGTCCGGTGTGGCTGCAAGATTTCTGCATGACCGTCGCGACCAAGGGGCAGATCGACATCGCCAAGTCGCGGGCTGAGATCGAGGAGGCTTTCCGCCGGGTTTGGGCCGGCGACATGGAAAGCGATGGTTTCAACAAATTGGTGGCGCTCGCCGATCTGGGATGGCGCGACGTCGCTATCCTGCGCGCCTATGCCAAGTATCTGCGTCAGGCGGCATTCCCGTTCTCGCAGGCCTACATCGAGAACGCCTTTGCCGCCCAGCCGAAGGTCGCTCGCCTTCTGGTCGACATGTTCCGCACGAGCTTCGATCCCGCGCTCAACAGCGCCGCGAAGGCCAAGGCCAGCGCCGCCAAGGCAGCCTCCATCCGCGCCGACATTGTGACCTCGCTGGACGCGGTCTCCAACGCCGACGAGGACCGGATCTTGCGCCGCTACCTCAATCTCTTGGACTCAACGCTGCGCACCAACTTCTTCCAGATGGGCGCCGACGGCAAACCTAAGTCCTATACGTCCTATAAGCTCAACAGCCGCACGATCGAGGAATTGCCGCTGCCGCGCATGAATGTCGAGGTATTCGTCTACGCACCGCGGGTCGAGGCCATCCACCTGCGTGGCGCCAAAGTCGCGCGCGGCGGCATTCGTTGGTCGGACCGGCGCGAGGACTTCCGTTCCGAGGTGCTGGGCTTGGTCAAGGCCCAGATGGTCAAGAACGCCGTGATCGTGCCGACCGGCTCAAAGGGCGGGTTTGTCGTCAAACGCCCCCCAACCACCGGTGGCCGCGAGGCGTTCCAGGCCGAGGGAATCGAGTGTTACAAAACGCTCCAGCGCGGCTTGCTCGACATCACCGACAATATCGTCAACGACGAGGTGGTGCCGCCCAAGGACGTTGTGCGCAAGGACGGCGACGATCCGTACCTGGTGGTGGCCGCCGACAAAGGCACCGCGACGTTCTCCGACATCGCCAATGGGGTTTCGGCCGAATATAATTTCTGGCTGGGCGACGCTTATGCCTCGGGCGGATCGGTGGGCTACGACCACAAAGTCATGGGCATCACCGCGCGCGGTGCCTGGGAATGCGTCAAGCGGCACTTCCGCGAGATCGGGGTCGATACCCAGACCCAGGATTTCACCTGCGTCGGCGTCGGCGATATGTCGGGTGACGTCTTCGGTAATGGCATGCTGATGTCCAAGCACACCAGGCTCTTGGCCGCTTTCAACCATCTCCACATCTTTATCGATCCCGATCCGACCGACCCGGCCAAGGGCTTTGCCGAACGCCAGCGGATGTTCAAATTGCCGCGCTCTAACTGGACCGACTACGACGCCAAGCTCATCTCGAAGGGCGGCGGTATCTTCGAGCGCAGCGCGAAAACCATCAAGCTAACCGCGGAAATGAAGACATTGCTCGAGATCAACAAGGCTGAAGCGACGCCCGCGGAGATCATGAACGCCATCCTCAAGGCCAAAGTCGATCTCTTGTTCTTCGGCGGCATCGGCACTTATGTAAAAAGTTCCGCCGAAGCCAATGCCGAGGCCTCGGACCGCGCCAATGACGCCATCCGCGTCAACGGCGCCCATATTCGCGCCAAGGTCGTGGGCGAGGGCGCCAATCTCGGCATGACGCAGCGCGGCCGAATCGAAGCCGCCAAAAGCGGTGTGCGCCTGAATACCGACGCCATCGACAATTCGGCCGGCGTCGATTGCTCGGATCACGAAGTCAACATCAAGATCCTGCTCAACGTGCAAATGGGCATGGGCAAACTCACGTTGCCCGCGCGCAACAAGCTGCTCGCGGAGATGACCGACGAAGTGGGACTTCTGGTGTTGCGCGACAACTACCAGCAGAGCCAGACCATCAGCATGATCCAGCAGCGCGGCGTCCAACTTTTGGATGCACAGCAGCGCACGATGAAGGTGTTCGAGCGCGAAGGCCTCTTGAACCGTGAGATCGAGTTTCTACCGAACGACGAAGAAATCCAGGATCGCATGGCGGCCGGCCAAGGCCTGACCCGCCCCGAATTGGCGGTATTCCTGCCTTACGGGAAAATGTGGCTCTACGACAAAATTATATCGAGCGATCTGCCCGATGATGCCATCACCGAACAGGACCTGCAGGACTATTTCCCGACACCGCTGCGAAAGAAATACGCCCAGGCGATTTCGCGGCATAAATTGCGGCGCGAGATCATCGGCACCGTGGTCGTCAACAACTTCATCAATCGCGTCGGCCCATCGTTCCTGACCACGCTCATGGAACGCACAGGTCTGGGGCCGGTTGACGTGGCGCGTGCCTATACGGTCACCGAAGCAGCCTACGGCCTGCGTGACATTTGGAGCGCGATCGAGGCGCTGGACAACAAGGTTCCGGCGGCGGTGCAGATGGAAATGCTGCTGGAGGTCGCGCGCATGCTCGAGCGGAGTGTGCTCTGGATGTTGCGCCACGTGCCGTCGCCCATGGATATGACGAAGGAGATAAAAATCCTGAAGCCGGGCGTTGAGGCCCTGCACAAAGCGCTGGCAACAGTCTGGTCCGACGAAGTCGCCGGCTACATCAAGCGGCAGGCGGAGATCTATCAGGGCAAGGGCGTGCCGGCGAAGTTGGCTTTCAGCGTGGCCTCGATTTACCGGCTGGCCGCAGCCAACGATATCACCATGCTGGCCGAGGCGACCAAGCAGACTGTTCCCCAGGCGGCGCGGATTTATTATCTTGTCGGCGAGCGCTTCGGTCTGGGCGCCTTGCGGGCGCGCACCGAGTCCTTCGCGACAATCAGCCACTGGGACAAGCTCGCGGTTTCGGCGGCCATCGAGGAACTCTTCGGCCACCAGCGCAATCTGGCTGAGACCATCACCACCGCCGCAAAGGGCAAACTTCCGCCGGAGAAAGCCTTGGAAGCCTGGGTGACCGCCAACAAGGCGCGCACCGATCGCTACGACCAGGTGTTTGCCGAGGTCAAGGCTGCTGATTCCTTAAGCCTCGCCATGCTGACGGTGGCCAACCGCCAGCTGAGCGCTATGACGGCGGGCTAGAGCGGCTTGCGATTTCTTTGAATCGGGGGATTCCCGTTTGGGCTGATCTGTGATTCAAACTGACTGCTGGATAGGAGGCCAGCAGTCATGCCGAAACCCTATTCGATGGATTTACGCGAACGTGCGATGGCGCGGCTTGCGGC
>CAMDRB010000179.1 GCA_945906455.1 Caenispirillum bisanense | reverse complement strand
GTGTCGGTCATAGGTTCGTTTGATGCCCTGTATGACGTGTCCAAGCACCCTCTCGGCGACGTCGCTGGATACGCCGACGGAGGACATTAGAGACCGTCCCGTGCGCCGAAGATCGTGAAGCCGCCAGTTGGGAATTTCGCCCTGTTTTAGCTTCATGCGATTAGCGTTGATCGCCCTGTCTAACTCAGATTTGGATTTGGAGAAGCCGCTGTAGGGGGTCTTTCCATTCGTCGTGAAGACGTACTCGCAGCCTTCGCGTTTTGGCTGGGCCATGATCAGATCGAGCGCTGGATGCGTTAGCGGCACGACGTGCGCCCGCTTCGTCTTATATATGTCGGCCGGGATTTCCAAAATGTCGCCGTCGATCCATGCCCATCTCATTCGGGCGATTTCGTCACGCCTTTGCCCTGTCAAAAGTAAAACCTTAACCAAGCTCCCGAATGTCACGTTTACTGAGTCGGTCGCCGCCCACAGTTGACTAATTTCTAGGGGCGATAGCTTGCGGTCGCGTTCGCGGTCTTGTGGTTTGGTACGAGCCATGCCGCGGACAACGGGGCTGATAAACGCATCGTTGCGTGTCATCTGCCAATTAAACGCCTTTCGGATGTGGGCCAACACTCGGTCGGCCATAACGGGGCCGCGCTGACTGTTGATTTTATCGAGCATCGCTGTAACGTCGGACCGCTTCAAATCATAGATCGACCGGCTCCCGATGGTGGGTTTCACAACACGGTCAAATATCCCCTCAATGTCGCTGCCCGATCTCAATTTGGCTGTACCCTTTACGTAGTGCATGACGAAACTATCGAGCATATGGGCGACCGTGTCGGTACCCTTCGATTTTTCGACAATAATACGTCTGAGTTCTAGCGGATTATCCTCCCGAGCAACTTCGCCGAGACGGGCCATGGACTGGGTGCGGGCTTGATTGGGGGTTATTTCCCCGTGCAGGCCTAACCGTATCCAATGCCGTTTGTGGGTCTTCCTATCTCGGTAGCGAAGTCCGTAGGTCACGACCCCGGATGGCAGGCACCTCGCGACGAAGCCTCTGCAGTCGGTATCAACCAGGATGTCGCCGGGGTTCATGGCTTCAACGGCTCGAAGCGTAATTTTCTTGCGCACGGTGCACCCAAATAATCAGGAAGTACTCGTGCACCCGTTGTGCACCCTCTGGGGAGGAAGCTCAAGAGTATTCAAGCGCAGATCGGAAAGCCAAAAAACCCATACAAATGGCAAATTTGTTGGTATATGTGAAGTTGAAGGAAGTTCAATAAAAGCTAAGAAGGAGATTACCCTATAACTCTTAATCAGCGGGTCCCAGGTTCGAGTCCTGGTGCGCCCACCATTATATCAAGGACTTAGCTGGAACCCCTTGGAACGGGGCCGGAACACGGAGTTGGACGCGTCCAACTTTTTTCGTGACGCTATCGGCTCCCAAAAATCGTTTAATTTCAATGCAACTTCCAACTAGCAGCTGACTGTCAGTCAGCGGACTGCTCGCAGATGAACTAATGCACAGGTGTCGAGGCCACGCATTGCTGATTTCTTGAGCGCGCAAAGCGGCGGATGGCCTAGTCTGATGAGGGGGAGACAATGGCAGCCCGGGTGACAAAGTCTCAGTGAATGTTGATGCTCGTCTTGAACTGGAATTGGCGGCGTTTTCAAAGCAGGCTATTCCCGAGTGGCGTCTTCTTTTTTGGAGCTGGAAAGGAAAGGTATGAAGCTTCGGTCCGGTGGCGGAAGCGCATCGGCAGCGGGGTCTTGTTGGCGTCAGTTGTGGGCGTGATGGTGAATTGGATATCGGACAAGATTTTCAAATAAGTACGCCGTAAGCGCGTCAAACATTGCGCGACATTTGGCGCGTACCGATAGGTCAGAAACTGCCGAGCTGATCGGAGCTTTACAGCGAGCGCAGCGCCCGATCCCGTTGGATCGCGGGGGCGCAGAGTTTGGCGTAGATCGGCGGCGGCACGTTGGGGATCGCGCTGTGCGGCCTGACGGTGATGTAGTCGTTCGTCCAGACCTCAAGCGCCGTCCGGGCATGGGCGAGGCGTCGGCGCGCTTGGCCTGGCCGCGAGTAACCAGCTTGCCGCGCACGATGATGCGGCCCTTGGTGAAGCCGACCTCCTCGCGGATTTGCAGCATCTCGTCCCAGCCCGCCCTGCGCAACGCCGGCGTGATGAACTTGGTGCAGATGTCGCGCTCGCTTAAAGTCCGTTTGTCCATGCCGGTCACGCTCCCATCAAGCTCGGCATGCGCAGCCGCTTGCCTTCCTCGTCCGCCACGGCGGGATCGAGGAAGGCGTTGCACGCATCGAGTTCGCGCCGGGTTTCCTCGACTGTGCGCCAATCGATGGCGGCGGTCCATTTCTGCGCAAAATCAAGCATGCGGATCAGCGGCTCCGCCCGGCCGTTCTGCGACAGGGCCTTGAGCGCCGAAAGATAGTGCGGCCGATAGACCGTCGGGATGACGATGCGCTCCTCGCCGCCGGCGACGAGTTCGGCGTTCATCATGATGCGCGCGGCCCGCCCGTTGCCGTCGGCGAAGGGATGGATTTCGGCGACCAGGAACATCGCGAAGACGGCGCGCTGGAACGGGGTTTCGAGACTGCGGCAGAGGCCGAAGCCCTGATCGAGCGTTCCATCCACCAGGTCGGGCGCCACGAAGACCGTGGCCCCGGCGCGGTTCTCCGCCAGCTTGAACTCGCCGGGGTGCTTGTAGGGGCGGCGGTCCATGATTGCGGCGTGCCGCGCCTTGAGCAGGCGGACGAGCGCCGCGCCGTCTTGGGGCGTGCGGCGCATTTCCTCGGCGTCGGAGACGATGCGCCAGGTGCCGAGCACGTCGTGGGCATCCTCGGGCCGCCCGTTCGGGATGACGCCGCGAAAGACGATATCGGCGGCCTCCTTGACGGCGAACTCGGTGCCCTCGATGAAGTTCGAGAAATACGCCTCGAAAAAGGCGAGCGTCGCGGTCTCCTCCCCGCTGCGCTGGGGCGCAAGGCGGGCGATCGGCGGGTGGTTGCGAAGCGCCGTGTGCAATGTTTGGAACAGCGCCAGCCGGTCGGGATCGTAGGGGCGTCCCTTGCGCCGGGCGAGCGCCGTGGGCGCGCTCAATTCCGCTTCGCGCGTGCCGAGCAGCGTGCCGATGAGGGCGTCGAGGGCCTGGGCTTCGTCCTTGAGATCAAGATCGGGTGCCAGGGCGCGCACCTCGTCGCGCAGGCGTTTGGCGGCATCCTCGCCGCTGCGGCGGATCAGCGTATCGAGGCGCTCCTCGATCTGGCGGCGCGGCAGGGTGCGGGCCACGGCGCCGCCGCGCGCGCGCGACGCGCGCATGTTTTCGAGATAGGCGCGGGCGGTGGAACTGAGAAACAGCCCGGCGATGAAGGGCCGGTCGGTCGGCAGCGGTCCCGTGCCGCGCCGGGGCCGGAGTACGAGGCCCGGTAATTTCACATCGTTGCCGCGTTCGGCGACCAGACAAACCGAGCCATCCTCGGCCGGCGCGTTTTCCAGCGCGGTCCGGTCGGCGATCAAGGCGCCCGGAAAATAGCCGGCGACGATGTTCCACAGATTGCGCCGGATGACCGCTTCGGGTTGGTCGGTCAGGTTCCGGGTATAAAGACGCGAGGCGAGCTTGCGCAGCTTGCCGGCCTTCACAGCTCGCGACACCTCGCGACTGATCGCGGTGCCGGAGACGAACGCCTCGGGCATCTGGTCCAGGGTTTGGGCGGCGGAGAAATCAGCCATTAAGGCTCCTCCTAAAGCCAGAATAGAGAAATTTCCCTGAATAACAAAGCCAGAACGGGAATTTTATTCGTTTAATCTGTGTAAGCCTGTAGATCGCAGACAGCTCTGTGCCGGGGTGGTAACCGCAAAAAAATGCCCTAACGGTGGCGAAACGCCGCGCCTTGCCCTCCCGCAGTGGTGGCCGCATCGGAAACCGCGATGGTAATGCGCGCGACGAAGCGCGTCGCCGTCGTGGCCGTCAGCTCGACGATCGAAGACGCCAATGCCCTACTCGGTTTCGAGGCCGCTCGACGACACCAACCTCGAAAACTATCAATCCGCGTCCGGCGGCGTTCGTTCCGCAACGGACGGTGCGCGCGGCCGTGCCGGCCGTGGCGCCCGCGCCGCCCAAAATCCGGGTGCCCGATGGGCTCGACGACAAGCGCCACACCTTGTGGGGTGCGGCGCTTTGTCTTGCGCGCATGTGGAGCCATCCTAGGGCTTCTTGGAATCGGCGCGCGCGGCGCGTCCAACTTTGGGCCATAATCCGCCAGAATTCGCGGACAAAAATTTGGAACGGCCATTGAGCGAAAAAGGAATCACGGTGACGCTTAATCAGCGGGTCGCAGGTTCGAATCCTGCTGCGCCCACCACTTCCCCCTCGGTCGTCCATCGGGCCGTGGAAGTTGGCCGGTCGTGACCGATGGCTTGCCGTTCCGCCGCGATACCGGGCAAGGCGATGACGAGGGCGCGATGAGCGATTGGAGCCGCATCGGCAAGGCCTATCACGCCCTCGTGCGCGCCTGCGGCGAGGGCGGGTCCTTGGATGCGCCCTGGGCGGAGTTCGTGGCCGAGGCGATGCGCGCGCGCGACCATCCGCCCATGCATCTCGTGATCCTGTTCGAATGCCTGACCGCGCTCGAGCGCGCGTCCGGCGGGCGCGATCTCGTCATCGTCGAGCATGGCTGCGGCGCGGGCCAGATCACGGTCTTTTTGCTGGCGCTCGGCTACCGGGGGGTGCACGGCGTCGATATCGGCGGCGAGAATCTGCCGCGCATGAACCGGGTGTTCCGCGAATGTTGCGGGATCGGCGAGGCGCGGCTCGGGCTCTACGATGGCCGGACGCTGCCCCTGGCCGACGGTGCGGCCGATCTCGTGTTCAGCCAGCAAGTTCTCGAACACGTGACCGACGACGTGCTCGACGATTACTACGCCGACGAAGCGCGTGTGCTGCGCCCTGGCGGTCTCGCCTATCACCAATTGCCCCATCGCTGGGTGCCGTATGATTCCCACAGCCGCACCTGGCTGCTGCATTGGTTGCCGCGGCCCTTGCAACTGGCTTGCTATCGCCTGTTCGGGCGCAACGCCGATTATCTCGACCGGATTCTGCATCTGCGCGCGCCGGGGGCGCATCTGCGCCGGACTCGGCGCTTCATCGGCCCCGTCGTCGACAAGACGATCGAGCGCCTGACGCGCCTGCCGGACATGGCGCGCTACGAGGGCTCGGCGACGCTGCGCCTGGCGATCTATCGCTTGGTTCGGTTGCCGGTCGTGGGCCGGGTCGCGGCCTTCGCGCTCAAGCGCCTGACGATGCTCGACACGGTGGCAACCCGCCGCTGAGCGGCGGGGGGCGACGCGACGCTAAGCGGGCCTAGGCGCGCC
>CAMDRB010000178.1 GCA_945906455.1 Caenispirillum bisanense | reverse complement strand
CGACACGCATCCCCAGTCGTCCCACCCTGCGCCAGCACGATCTCTGCCTCACGCAGCTTGCCGATAATCTCCTCCAGCCGGTGCCTCTTGCCCATTTCTCTTCTCCTTCATGGTCCAGACTAAAATAGTCGATGGACCACTCGGAAGGGAGCAGATCGCGAGGCTCCTATGCCTTAAGAACCTGTTCTCTATCACGAATTACTTCCAGAATGTGCATATTTAGCATGTCCGCCGGACGCTTCATATCCGTCAGATATCGCTCGACAAATTGCCTGCTGGCGGCGATCCACCGGGCCCGGAATCCCTCATCGTCCACAAGAGCCAGGGCGCGGGCGACGTAAGTCCTGGTATCAGGAACCAACGGCAATAGGTCCTCGCCGCCCGGCCCGGTAAAGATCGGATCGAAATTATACTGTCGCAAGGTCGCGCCACCGTCGTTTTTAAGCCAGGGTTCGGCAAAAATCGGAATGCCGATGCGGCGCGCTTCCTTTGTGACTAGCGAAACCACGGGCTTATTGGCCATGATCGCCTCGATCAGGGTGTGGCCGCCGGGGAACGGAAACGAGTCCAGATAAATATCGACGACGTTGACGTAGACCTTGGTGTTCACCCATCCCACAAAGCGGCAGCGGTCGGCCAGGCCCCTGGCCTCAATACGCTGTTTGATCGTCCGGCGCTCGCTGCGGCCCGACCATATGAAAAGCATCTCAGGATGCTGTTTTAATATTTTGGCGATGCAATCCCAGTAATCATCGTTGTCGAGTTTCTCTTCGCGCCCAACGACGCCGGCGATCTTGGAGAAACGTCCATCTAAGAGCGATGCCCGGACCCTGCCGGCCTCCGCCATCGCCGATGAATCAGCCGGCAAAGTGATTTCCGGCCCGAAAAGCCCCGGAACGCATCTCCAGGATCGCCCTTGGATTTCACGATGGGGCTCAAATCCTCCCAGGGTCAGATAGCCGTCGATATGGTCGAATTTCAGCCCATGATATTTCTGTGACCACCAAATTTGGATTGGGGCGACGCGCAGCCCGAGCAAAAACACAAATATGCCGGAGAGCGTCCCAAGGATGACGCACACATCTGTTTCGGTTTCACGAAGATGCTCGCGCAGCCATAGCCCGGATTTTTCTGTTCCCAGTCCGGGCGGGATCTGGAAGGTTCTGACGCCTATATCATGGTATTGCGTGATAACCTTCTCGGGCCCGGCAGCGGCGTAGTAAATGACCGGTTCGAGATCGAGGTCAGGCCGCGTTGCGATGGATCGGACGTAATTGAACAGGTTGCGGGTATGGGCAAGCTCGGAGATGGCTTCCGCGAAGAACGCGATTTTTCGTTTTTTCTGGCCTCGCGGATGCAATGTCAGGGGCAGCGCGGGTTGCAACGACTCTGCATTCCTTACGGTTCGGTAAAACACCTCCATGGCAGGGACGCAAAATCGCGCATATTGTTCTTCGGTATCTTGAATCCTTTGAAATTGAAAGAATACGGAGACAAGCTCCGCCATCTTATTGAACAGTCCTTGCTCGGAAAGCCTTTGCATCAGCGGCAGGCCGCGATTTAAAGCCCATTCATCGGCCACCGCGACATCACCCAAGACTGTTAAAGTCCGCATTAAGCCCATGTGGACGGCCGTGTTGTCCGGCGCGCGGGTAATGCACGCCGTGTAAGCCGCCGCCGCTGCGACGGCCTCGCCCGCGTTCTCGAGCGCCATGCCGAGGTTGTAATAAACCGCGGGATCGTCGGGCTTAATCGCTAGTGCCCGCTCAAAATTCTCCGCAGCTTCGGCGAACTTGCGCTGACCGAACAGCGCCGTGCCGAGGTTGTTACGGGTTTCCGAATTGTTAGGCTGGATTTCAAGCGATCGCTTATAGCTGGCAATGGCGTCATCGAATTTGTTTTGCCGCCAAAGCGCCACACCCAGAATCGCGTGTACCGCGTGGCTCTTCGGGTGAGCATCGGCGAGTCTTCGGGCGCCGGCTTCGACCTCGCTAAACCGGCCAAGTTCGAAGAGAGCGTTAAGCGCCTGAAGTTCACCGGTGCTGGGCTCGGTTGCCGGCCGCATGAGAGTGAAGGTCGGAGAGGCGCTCGGAGAATCTAGCCCCTTCAATTCCAGCGCTTTGTTCAGACCGTGTTCGGCTTCCCAATTCCCGGGGATCTTCGCCAAGATCGTGCGATAAAACGTTTCCGCGAGGTCCCAGTTTCCGGCAGCAAGGTACTCCGCTGCTTGTTTGAGCCCGTCCTCCAAGGTCAATACTATTTTGGCCATCGGGTTGTAATGGTCAGGAAAAATGCTGCAGGTTTGAGAACGGCATGCGCAGGATCACATCAGCCCTAATGGCAGACGCTGTTGGCGTGTAACACGAATATTCGCTGTGGGCAGCAGGAGAGCCAGGCAGTGCGAGTCATTCCAGCCGTTCTTGAGTTCGGAATCCGGCGTTAGCAATATCAGGTCCTTAAATTTTTCCCGCAAATGGAAAACATTCGCGACGCCCTTTTCGACGCCTTCGAAGTCATCGACAATGAACACGGAATTCGGAGTCATTAGTTTTTCGATCAGGCCAAGGTCTTCTCCGCTGATACGCCCATCAAGGAGAAAGAGGTCGATTTTCTTTCCTTCCGCGGCCAACGCCTGGAACATCGCTTGACTGGCGGTTTTCCCGAAGTAGCGAATTTTGGATTTCGCATCGCCTGCCGGCGCATGCCAAGTGTCGTAGCTGTAATCGCAGGTGGCCAGGAACTCCAGTGACGGCTTGGCGCCATGGTAAAGCGACAGCGTTGACCGACCGATGAACGTTCCGACCTCGGCGATGCGCTTGGGTTGAAAATAGCGGGCCATCAGCCAGATGAGTTCGGCGGAGTCCCGCGAAATAGATCCGGTCTGGGTCGGAAACGATTTTCCGACAACTTCGGAATGGGGAAAGATGATTGTGTCCACCTCTCGGGCGGCCTCGTTTGCGCGCGTGGTGGAGCGTAGTTCCGTCCAGAACGCACGGGCGACCATTGCTTCGGACAAGTAGAGCTCATTCATATGCCGACGACCCTGCAAAGCGGGTAATTCTTAAGATTGGCGATCTATCGAGGCTCAGCCGAAGTCGTGGGCCCGAAGTCATGGGCGCTGGAATCACCCGCCCTATCACCGGCTCACCCCTCGACCTGGCCGCCTGGGCGGAATGGTAGCCTAGGCCTCGGTCTCCGTCCAGAGTCTGGCCAGTTCCCTGCACTTAGCAAGACGTGAATTCATCGTGCCGGCATCCCGAGGCGACTTTCGATGAAGGCCGAGAGGTCGTGGCCTTCGAACAGGTACCCGGGAAGTCCGGCGGCGGCGGCGGCCTCGATGTCGTGGGCCCGATCGCCGATCAGGAAGCTCTGATCCTTTGCCACCGGCCAGGTTTTTAGAAGATCAAGGATCATGCCCGGCGCGGGCTTGCGATGGGGTGAGGCCTTGGCATAGGCGGCGACGGTGCCATCGGGGTGGAAAGGGCAGTACGCGAAGGCATCGGCGTGGGCGCCCGCCGCTGCCATCTGCGCGGCCATCCAGCGGTGCAGCGCCATAACGTCGGCCTCGGTATAATAGCCGCGGGCCACTCCAGCCTGATTAGACACGACAAACACATAAAACCCAGCGTCATTGAAGGTCTTGATGGCGGCTAGGGCGCCATCAACCCAAACGATTTGGTCCGGCCGGTGGGCGTAACCCACGTCCCGATTGATCACGCCATCGCGATCCAAAAACACCGCCGGCCGCCGCATCTGGGCAGGAACAGAAGTTTGCGCTTGTTCGAGAGAATAGGGCAACCCGATGTCGAGCATAAAGCGGTCATAGACTTTGCCGAGCAGCCGGCCGGCAATCGCGAGCTTAGGCAAGACCTCGGTTTCCAAGGACACAAAACCATTGCCGAAGTGGTTGAGGAGCGACCGGTTGAACCAATAGATACCGCCGTTAATCAGCCCCGGACCGCCCGCAGAGTTCTTTTCGGCGAACGTGGTCACGTTTTCGCCCTTCAGCCCGACGGTGCCGTAGCGACTGACATCGACCTCTGGCTTGAGAGCCAGCCGGCCGACACTCGCCTCCGGTAACGGCGGGGCGGCGAGGTCCAGGAGATTGATGTCGAAGAAGCTGTCGCCGTTGAGCAAAAGAAAGTGCTCGTCCAGGTGCGGCGCGGCGAACTTTAGGGCGCCCCCGGTTCCCAGGGGCTCGGGCTCAGCCAAGACCTTGAGTTCGACTGCAGCAGGAACGGCAGCTCGCAAGACGTCGAGCTCGTTTGCGAACGCCTCAGCCTTGAAACCGGCCAGCAATAGGATGCGCTCGGAGCCATGCCGCGCGGCCTCTTGGATGAGGTAGCTTAAGAACGGGCGTCCGCCAACCGGAAGGAGCGGCTTAGGCGTATCCTTCGTCAATGCGCCGAGACGCGTCCCCTTTCCGCCCACGAGTATCACGCATTGCCGGGCTCCGCTCATGAGCACGCTCGCTTCACGTGACAGCGTTCTCGGCTAATTCACACAAGATATGGCCGACCAGAATGTGCATTTCCTGAATGCGTGGGGTTGATGTGGAGGGAACCTTGAGACAGATGTCGCATTTGGCCGAAAGGGCGCTATCGCGTTCGCCGGTCAGGCCAATAGTCTTCATGCCCAGCGAGCGCGCGCTCTCAACGGCCTTGACGACGTTGGAGCTGTTGCCGCTGGTCGAAAGCGACACCAGGACATCGCCCCGCGTGCCGACACCTTCCAGCTGGCGCGAAAACACTTCGTCGAAGCCGAAGTCGTTACCGATCGCGGTTAAGGCTGAGGAATTGGTCGTTAAAGCCACGCCGGGCAGGGGCCGGCGGTTTTTTAAAAACCTTCCCGATAATTCGGCGGCGAGATGCTGAGCGTCGGCGGCAGATCCGCCGTTGCCGCAAAAGTAGATAGCGCGGCCGGCGCGCAGGGCCGCGATCATTAGATCGCCGGCGCGCGCGACGTCGGCTGTTTGCTCCTTGAGCTTTTGAAGGTTGGCGGCGTTCTCGGCGATGGCCGCGGAGATCGTCAAAGTATGGTCGCTCGTGGAATTCATATTTGCACCGGCCAGGAGAAATTTGATCGCATCAGACCACGAAATGCCCGATTTGGTCTCTGCGTGACAGGACCGGGTCCGATGTCGGCCACCAAATCCCTAAAGCGGGGTCGTTCCACACCAAGGTGGGCGGATTCAACCGGTCGTCGCAACACCATCCTTATGGGCATTTGCGAAGAATTTGTCGAGGGCTTCAGCGGGTGTTTTCCAGCCCAGCGTTTTGCGAAGTCTTGTGTTGATGTGTAGGACCGTACGGACTCGCGAGACATCTTTCATAATGCCGATTTGTGGCAAGGAGGATGTATTAAATGACCAGCCAAGAACGCGACATACAGCGCAAGCTGAAGGTGCTCCGTCATGCTGAGCAAACCGGGCATGT
>CAMDRB010000177.1 GCA_945906455.1 Caenispirillum bisanense | reverse complement strand
TGCCGCAAGCCGCGCCATCGCACGTTCGCGTAAATCCATCGAATAGGGTTTCGGCATGACTGCTGGCCTCCTATCCAGCAGTCAGTTTGAATCACAGATCAGCCCAAACGGGAATCCCCCGATTCAAAGAAATCGCAAGCCGCTCTAGAAGTGTGGGATTAAGCGGTGCGGAGGCGGGCAACCAGGCAGCTCAAGCGCCCGGTTTCAGCCGGCTCAGGATCAGCCCCGACGGGCACCGAAGCGCCAAGAAAGCCTGGGAATGCCGTGGCCGCTCCCGAATCGGACCCGTTGGAGCCATGAATATAAGCCCGGTTAAGGGCGTCATCCCCTCGGACCAATGGAACCGGAGTCGGATCATGACGCATTACGCATGGCCCCTACCCGTTGCTTGGGTGGATACGCCAATGACATCGCCGCAACCAGTGGCTGATGTGCTGAAGCCAGCGAATGTTTTGGACTTGGATGCGGGCTTGCGCCGCCCGCGCGTTGACCGAGCGGTCACCGCCTCTACCGCGGTATCGATGTGCGTCGCGTTGCGCTACCTCGCCGCGCGCCTTCGCGCGCCGGCTGAACGCCGGCAAGCTGATGGTAGGCATCCGGGCGCGCCAATTTCGCCGGAAACACCCTAATTATATTTGGCGCCCGCGAGGCTATTTTGTCGCTGGCGCGCTGAGGGTCTCAACCATATTGGCACAGCCCTTGTTGACGTCTTCCGGCTTACTGCTGTTTTTGAGGGCTGCCGCCTTCCGGCGCTCCTCACTCGGACATGAGGTATTGAACAAGTCGCGAATCTTTTCAATTAGGTCCTCGGGGCACGGCGTGGCCAGGCCCGGCTTGCGGGAGAAATGCGGCGGGAGCGCGCCGTCAAGGACGGGCGCCCCTCCCAGCAGAAAACCAATAACCGGTGCCGGCGTCTGAACGACAGCGCCATACTGGTCGAACAGAACCATCGTCACACAACTGGCGGCCTCGACCCTCGCGGGCGCGATCACGCCCAAGACGGCACAAGCTAGACAGACCCGAATGAGTGAAGTGAAGTGCATGGCCGGCCTTTCGGAGGCTGACGCACCGGATGGCCGCCAGGGAGAGATCAGCAGAGTCTTGGTGCGGGCAGAGGGAATCGAACCCCCACGTCCAAGGACACCAGATTTTGAGTCTGGCGCGTCTACCAGTTCCGCCATGCCCGCTTCCTTAAGAGGCGGCTTTTTGGCACAGCTTATGCCACAGGTAAAGCGTAACCCGCCGCTGTCCTTGCCTTGTGCGACGCTGGACGCCGGTGGCGACCAACAGATCTGCGATTCACTCGTAGACCCCTCGGAGCGCCAAATTGTGCCGAACCCGACAATCTGCTAGCAATTCTAACCTCGCGGTTCCGAGAACAACACACTAGAGACAAGACATTGGCAATGGCCCCGGACAAAGGATACGCGGCGACGGCGGCGGTGACGGGAGCGGCTGGGGCGATTCTCGCGACAGTATACGTCGCCCAATACGGCTTCGGCCTCTGGCCCTGCACGCTTTGCTATGGTCAGCGCGTTCCGTATGCTCTGGCGCTGGTCATGGGCGCGCTCGCGCTCATGCCCGCCGTGGATGCGCCGTCGCGCCGCATTATCCTCTTCCATCTAGCCGGGCTGTTTTTTTTGGATGCCGGCTTTGCCCTCTACCATGCGGGCGTGGAAATGCGCTGGTGGCTTGGTCCCGACACCTGCACCGGCAGCGCCGTCGCGGAGTCGGTCGACGAACTTACCGCAGCCCTCGCCAAGCCTGGCAATCCCCGGTGTGACGAACCGGCCTTCCTGTTCCTGGGCATTTCCATGGCCGGATATAACGTGATCGCGGCGCTTAGTCTTGGGGCGGCTTCGCTCGCCGCGGCCTTACGCAAGGTTTGGTGGCGGCAATGAGCCACGCCAAGCTTACCGCTGAGAACCGGCTGCCCGGCGATCCTGATAAGGAAACGCTCATCGAGCAGATCATTCGGGTCGATCAGGCAGGCGAATATGGCGCTAAGCGCATCTACCAAGGCCAGCTCGCTGTGCTCGGCAAAAGCGATACCGCGCCGATCCTCAAGGAGATGCTGGCGCAAGAGGAAAAGCACCTGGCGACTTTCAACGCCATCATGGCCGAGCGGCGCGTGCGGCCCACCGTGCTGGAACCCGTGTGGCATGTGGCCGGTTTCGCGCTCGGCGCCGCCACGGCGCTCATGGGTAAGGAAGCCGCTATGGCCTGTACGGCGGCGGTTGAGGACGTCATCAGCGAGCATTACGCCGAACAAACCGCGCAACTGGGCGACGACGAAGCGGCCTTGCGCGACACCATTTCAACTTTTCGCGGCGACGAACTGCACCACCGGGACGTCAGCCTACAGCACGGCGCGAGAGCCGCGCCGGCTTACCTGCCGTTAACGGCCGCCATCAAGGCCGGAACGCGGCTCGCCATTTGGCTGTCAAAACGAATTTGATCGGCAAGAATTACGCCGGATCCAGTTCGGTATCCCAGTAGAGATAATCGCGCCAACTCTGGTGCAAGTAGTTGGGCGGAAAGCTCCGGCCGATTTCCTGCAGCTCAAAGGAATTGGGCCGGTACGGGCGATGCGAGGGGAACATGCGCGCTTCTTGAGGAAGCCGATTGCCCTTCACCAGATTGCAAGTGGAGCAGGCCGTTACCACGTTCTGCCATGTCGTTCGCCCGCCGCGCGAGCGCGGGACCATATGATCGAAGGTCAGATCGTTGGTGGGATGGGGCGTGTGGCAGTACTGACACTTGAATTGATCGCGAAGGAACACATTAAACCGCGTGAACGCGGGCGAGCGTTCCATCGGCGCGTATTTCTTCAGCGAGATGACGCTCGGCAGCTTCATTTCCCAGCTCGGCGAGCGCACCATGCGGTCGTATTCCTGAACGACCTGCACGCGCTCCAGGAACACCGCCTTGATGGTTTCCTGCCACGACCAGAGCGACAGCGGGAAATAGCTCAGCGGACGGAAATCCGCGTTCAGCACCAGGGCGGGACAGGTCTCGAGCAGCATCACTACTTACTCACCTCAGCCATACCGCGCCCAGTGTAGCAATTCCCGGACGGAATACAAAATGTGGTATTCGTGACACCCCTCGTCGCCATGCTTTTCAGACCTGCCCCATGCCCGCCGACCACCGCCATCTTCCGGCCGTCACAACACGGTTTGCCCCCAGTCCAACGGGATTCTTGCACTTGGGACATGCCTATTCGGCGCTGTTTGCGGCCGATGCCGCGGGTCCGGGCGGCCGGTTTCTTCTGCGCATCGAGGACATCGATGGCGGAAGAAGCCGGCCCGAATTCGAGCACGCGATCTTCGAAGACCTCGCCTGGCTTGGCCTCGCCTGGGAGACCCCAGTGCGCCATCAGTCCAAACATCTGGCCGAATACGCGCGGGCCGTCGAAGGCCTCGCAGGGGCCGGATTGCTCTACCCATGCTTCTGCACCCGCGCCGATATCCAGCGTGAGGTCGCCGGCGCGGACTCAGCGCCACATCTGCTAAGCCCCATCGGTCCCGATGGGCCGCTTTACCCCGGCACCTGTCGCAACCTATCGCAGACCGATCGGCGGCGCCGGATCGATGCCGGCGCGCCCTATGCCTTGCGGCTGCGGATGGATGATGCGATCGCGGCAACCGGGCCGCTGACGTGGTCAGGCGACGACCGCGGCGAGGTCAAGGCCACGCCGGAGATTTTCGGCGACGTTGTGCTCGCGCGCAAATCCATGCCGGCCACTTATCACGTGGCTTGCACGTGGGATGATGCCTTGCAGGGCGTCACGCTGGTCACGCGCGGCGAGGACTTAATTCCGGTCACGCATATCCATCGCCTGCTGCAGGCATTGTGGAAAATACCGACGCCGCGCTACCGTCATCATCGGCTCTTGATCGGCGCCGACGGCAAGAAACTCTCCAAACGCGACCGGGCCCCGACAATCCGGGCGCTACGCGAAGCCGGGAAAACGACGGCGGAGGTGATCGCACAGGCGCACTCCAGCGCCATGGCACTCGAAGCAAATTGACCGATGATCCTTTAAGCCTATCAGCTGGCCTTTAACGGCGCCGCCTCGAGCTGAGAGTCCGTGGGAATGCCTCTTGGGTAGCGGTGCCCGTTGAGGACTTGACCAATAAACGATGACCGCGCGAACAGGTCATAGGAAACAAACCCGAGCACCGTCGCGGTCGTCAATACGATCGACAGTTTGAGCAGCGCGGGAAGGTCCACACCCGCCAAAACCCCGGCCATCCACGCGACACATGGCAGATGCACAAGATAGACCCAGTAGGAGCCATCGACGATGTAGCGAATACGGGCCGATGGTCTGTCGAGGTAGCGAAGAAACAGGCCGGTCAGCCCGAAGAACATCATCCAAACGACGATGCCCCCTGTCAGGCACTGCACGGCGACCGGAAAGGTAAAGCCCGGATTCACGCCGTAGGCAGGCGCCACTCCCAGCTTGACCCCCAAGTAGAGGACAAGCCCGCCAACCGTCTGAAGCCATGCGAAGCGATCAAAGCTGGGCAACGCATCGCGGTTGAAATAGAGCAGCCATCCAAAGCCAAAAAAGACGCCGTACACCATCAGGACATAAAAATCGGGCGTGAAAACGACTACGGTCGGTATGCCGCCCCGGGCAGGTACCAACGTCAGGGCGGTCACGATCCCGGGAATGACCACACGCAGCAGCGGGCGCTTCAGCAAGCTTCCAAATGACTTCAGCACGGCCGTTCGCCAAACCAATGGCATCCGTTTGCACGCCGCAGCAATCATGACCGCGAAGACGTAGAAGTAGAGAAGGTCGTAAAGAAACCAAAGGTGCATCGTATAGCGTGGCATATAGGTGGCCGGAGCTGCCGCCATCGCGGTGACGATGGTCCACGCCTCACCGATCGATGTATCGCGCGCCGCCACGGCAAACGTAAATCCGCTCTTGATGAACGGTGTAAGCACGACCAGCCCGACCGCCAGGGGAATGCCGATCCGCTGAAGACGATTGTTGAGTAAACCGCCGGGGCCTCGGCGCAGGTAGAGCATGGCGGCGAAGAAGCCGGCGAGCGCAAAAAAGATCGGCATGCGGAAAACATGGATGAATGCGACGGTCAAATCGGCAAGTACGGTCTGGCTTGGGTCTTGATAGGGCCAGACTGGGCCCAGACCGACGGTCATGTAGGAGCACGCACTATGCAGCACGATGCCCAGCAACATCATGGTTGCCCGAAGACCATCGAGAGCGTGCATGCGTCCGTGCGATTTTGTCTGCCACGATCCCCCCGCAGCCAGCGGTTTCGAGTCTAACCCTTCCGCCCCCAATGCGAAAGGTCAATTTTGCCCGTTTAGAGCGGTTTGCATTTAGGTAGCTGCGTAACCTGAGTTGCGGATGTAGTTGCTGCATTCGGCTGGCGTGACGGCGTCGAGCGCATTGGCAACGGCGTCGTGAACGGCATCTAAGCTGCGTGCCATGGCTGCGCGCATGTGCTGTTTG
>CAMDRB010000176.1 GCA_945906455.1 Caenispirillum bisanense | reverse complement strand
CGCCAATACCCCCTCAAGCGTCGCGCGGGACTTGGCACTCAGTCGCTTGATAACGTGCTTTGTCTGGTGCATCCGCCAGACTCGCACGACAGTATCGGTCAGGGAATCCCCAATGGATTCTCTTTCTTAGATTTGATCCACTAGCGAATCAAACGCTTCGCCACCAGTCCTAGCATGAAACGGCGCAGAATATGGCCCGGGCGCCGGTAGCCAGGGGCCCGGCGCGGCCGAGAAAGCGCGACTCCGCCCGCCGGTCTTACTTGTCGAGCAGGCCGGACAACTTAAGGGCGATGCCTTTTGAGCCGAAGACCTTCAGTTTCCCAAGGGTAAACGCGACCATGGGGTTGAGGTCGCCGTTGATCAGCTTGACCATATTGTCGGCCGACAGGGCTAACGTGGTCTCGGCCTCGTCGCTGTCGGGATTGGCGACGATCTTGATCTCGTCACCGGTGGCGTCGAGCAGGATCTTGCCGTCGTCGCCCAGGTCGAACAGCACGGTGTGGTGTAATTCCTTCAGTTTCTCGGCTTTGCCCTGCATTTCGCCAATGAGATCTTCCAAGGCCATGTCGATAATCCCCCGTTGTGCGGCACGCCGGCGGCGCGCTCCATCTATCTTTAAGCTGGCGATCTGCCGGCGCTGCGCCAGAGTTTAATCTGACCCGGGCTTCACGAAGACCGGACGGCAAGCTTCGAGTGCCACCCAATATGCCATAGAAAGTTAAGGATTTCATGGCCTTCATTGACCTTTCCGCGTTGAAGGGCTAGCTCTATGACTTCACGCGGGGACTTCACGCGGGGGTGGCACCGTCGCCGCGCGGTGGGGTAACTGTGGGCGAGGAATCGCCTTTTTTTTTACCTGGGGCCTAGGGGCTTAGGGCAGACGAGATGTCCGATACGCAACCAGCGGCAGGCCGGCCAAAGGCAGCTCAAGCCGGCCTCAAGGATCTGCGCGCGCTGGTCCAGGACATGGGCCACTGGCGGCACGCACCCGAAAGCGGCATCAATCTGATCATCATCAGCGTCTCGGCCGCGCTGCCGGAAGTCAAACGGACACCGGAACTCATCGCTTTGATCACCGAGGGTGTGTCCGCCATCAGCGGCAAGCGTCACGGCGCTGTCTATAGTGTGTCGGATGTCGACTTCGCCATCATGGCCAAGCTCACCGAGGTGCACCTGGTGACACTGGTGCGCGACCTTAAGGTCGACTTGCTGCGCACGATTGAGCGGACTTTCCCGGGGACCTTCGGCACCATCGATCAGAGCCGATTGGTCTTGAGCTATGACCTACTCGCCAACTACCGGTCGGCGGCTGACCGCGTCGCCAAGTATGCCGAGATCGCCCAGCGTCATGTTGAAGACGTCGCGAGCGACAAACCGCTGCGGCCGCTGACCACGGCGGACATCACCCACGTCTTGCGCGCCTATGATAAATTTGGCCCGGAGAAGTTCGTCAAGGCTTTCGTGCGCAGCCAGGACGTCGTACTCAACACGCCCGGCAAGCCGCTCGCACCGATCGTGAGCGAATTCTTCATCAGCATGGATCTCTTGCGCAAGCCGCTGTTCGTCGACGTCGAGATGCGCGGTTCGGGTCGCCTGTTCAACGAATTCACGCTGGCCTTGGACCAGATCCTTCTGAAGGCCTTCAACCAGATGGATACAGGCCCGCACCGCTGCTCGCTCAATCTCAATGTCGAAAGCGTCTTTACACCAGCGTTCGAGTCATTCCTCGACGTCACGCCGGCTGCTAGGCTCCAGCAGCTGACGTTCGAGTTCCGCCAGTCGAACATTGTCGAGAACTTCGACGAGTTCCAGGTGGCGCGCGGCTTGATCAAATCCAAGGGGGCACAGATCGCCGTCGATCAGATCTACCCGCAGACCGTCGGACTTGTTGATCTTGATTACATCGGCGCCAGTATGGCGAAGATCCACTGGCGGGCCGGCGCTGAGGAAATTCTGAAAGAGCGTGAGCGGTCGATCAAGTACATGATCGATTGCAAGGTTGCGCCGGTGCTGATTCGGGTCGATAACGAGCGTGCCATCGAGGTCGGCGCGGCGCTGGGCATCAATATGTTTCAGGGCTTTCTGATCGATAAGATGCTGGGCAAGAAGCTGGAGTAGGCCCGGTCCGAAATTCTTGCTTCAATCTTGGCCGCCATCGCGAAAAAATCGAGCATCCCAACGCATGCGCATCCAAGCCAAGCTTTTCCTGCTTCTGCTGGTTATCGCCATCCTGCCGCTCGCGGCCCTGAGCTGGCGCAGCGAACGCGCGACCGAAGACCTTGGCCAAGCCATCGCCGACCACGGCAAAGCGGCGATGATCACCGAGATCGAAGGCCAATTACGCCAAGCCGTGGGCTATTCCTCGGAGCTGCTGGCGGCGCAGCAGCGCCAGGTGGAACTCGCACTTAGGCTACAGGCCGCCGCCGTCGAGCGCCTGCTGGCCGCGCCGCTGACCTCGGACTCCGCCGACGCCCCAATCTATATGCACAGCGAGTTTGATGGCTCGAATTCATGGCCGCCGGGCACCGAACTTGCGCTTGACCACGCCACCTTGTCGCAAGGCCGCGACCGCCAGGCCGTGCCGATCTCACGCGACCACCAGTCGTTCTTACTCACGGCCGATGCCGATCCGGCCGCGGCCCGCGAGGTCATGCGCCGCTTGGTGCCACTGGACGGGACTTACAAGCGCCTCAACGCGCAGAATTCCAAGCTGTTCTATTGGCAGTACGTCGCCCTTGAAAATGGCGTGCACTCGGCCTTCCCCGGTCACGGGAGTTATCCCGCGGGTTATGACCCGCGCGACCGCGCCTGGTACAAGGCCGCGAAACAGGCGGCTTTGGAGACGCCGGCCGGGACCCCGCCCGGGACCGCGCCCGGGTCCGCAATGGCGTCCGACAACGTCGCCTGGACGCCGGCGCAGATCGATGCCTCGACGCGGCGTCTCTTGCTGACGGCCGGCCTCGCCGTGCGCGGGCCGGCGCAAGCCGTCAGTGGTGTCACCGGGATCGATGTCGATATCCTCGACGTCCTTAGCGCCGTCCACGGCCGGCTTCGCTTGGGCCCGACCGCCGAAAGTTTTGTCGTACAGCTTGACGAGACCCAGCCACCGGCGCGGCGGAACCTGCGTGTCGTGGCCGCCAGCAGCTACCGCGATTCGGGCTCGGCGTGGGACACGGTGCCGGAAACGCCTATCTTAGAATCCGGGACGCCGGCGGGGCTGGCCGCGCTGATCGACGATCTCGGCGCCGGCCGCGACGGTATCCAGCAAATGCCGCACCGCGAACGCGATGCCCTTTGGGTTTACGGGCCGGTCGAGGGCTTGAACGCGGCCCTCTTGTTCATCGTTCCGATGGATGACGTCGAAAGCATCGCCGACCAAGCGCAAGCTTCGGTGCGCCAGGCGATCGTCGACCAAGTCAATCGCGCCGGCATTGCCACGGTGGCGCTGACCATCCTGGTAGCGGTGCTGTCGATGGTGGCGGCGCGCTCGGTCACTGAGCGCCTGCGCCTACTGGCCGGAGCGGCGCAAGGCCTCGCCAAGGGCGATTTCGAGACGCGCGTCGACATCGCTGGCGCCGACGAGGTCGGGGATCTCGCGCGTTCCTTCAACACCATGGTCCCGGAGC
The DNA here is from genome assembly GCA_945906455.1 of Caenispirillum bisanense. Classification (GTDB taxonomy): domain Bacteria; phylum Pseudomonadota; class Alphaproteobacteria; order Rhodospirillales; family Rhodospirillaceae; genus SHVO01. The sequence goes on along the minus strand of CAMDRB010000176.1, from coordinate 1,874 downwards.
TCCGCCAGCACATCCACGTCAAGGAGTCGCTGACCCTCGCCCGCGAAGTTCAACAAAAGCTGCTTCCCGCGAGCGCGCCGAAGGTCCCGGGCTTCGATATCGCCGGCCGGTGCCTCTACAGCGAGGGCGTCGGCGGCGACTACTACGACTTCATGGAGATGAGCGACGCAGCCGGCGATCGGCGCTTGGGGATTACCGTCGCCGATGTCGCCGGCCATGGCATTGTCGCGGCGTTGACCATGACCTCGGTGCGGGTGCTCTTGCGCAGCCACGCCGGCGATGGCGCCGTGCTGAAGCCGGTGATTCGCGCGGTCAATCGCCACTTGGCCGCCGATGCCACCGCCGGGCGGTTTGTCACGCTGGTCTATTTGGTCATCGAGCCCGATACGCGGGAAGTACGCTGGATCAACGCCGGGCACGGGTCGCTGCTGCTTTACGATCCGGGCGCCGATAGTTTCGAGGAGATCGAGGGTGCCGACATCCCCCTCGGCGTGGAGGCGGATTGGAATTTCCACGAGCGTCTGCGCTCATCCTGGCCGGCGTCGGCAATCCTCGCGATCGGCACCGATGGTATTTGGGAGACGCACAATCCCGAAGGGAAGGCCTTCGGCGGCGCGCGCTTCCGCGAAGTGATCCGGACCGCGGCACAACTGCCGGCCGAGCAAATCTGCGCGGCGCTGGTGCGCCGCCTCAAGGCCTTCGCCGACGGCACGCCTCAGCGCGACGACGTGACGCTGGTGATCATCAAGTTTCCGACCGAGATCTGATCTCTGGCCCCGGGCTCATGACTCTCAACTTGATCAAGCTCGCTGTCGGGATTGACGACCTCGAACACTTGGCGCGCCGCCAGCAGCAGAACCGCAACGCCGCGGGTAATTTCCGCCACCGCACGCGCATGCGGCCGCAGCGCGAGGCGGCACTGCTCGGCGGCGGTTCGCTGTACTGGGTGATCCGGGGCTTGATCATGCTGCGCCAGCCGATCCTCGCGCTGGGCGAGGGCAAGGACGAGCACGGCCGGCCCCTGTGCATCATCGAACTCGCGCCGCACCAAATTCTGGTGTGCCCGCGCGCGCAACGGCCCTTTCAAGGTTGGCGCTACCTAAAGCCCGACGCCGCGCCCGCCGATCTCGCGCCCGGCGGAAAGATTTTCGTCGATCCTGAAATGCCGCAGCCCATGCGGCTGGAACTGGCAAGGCTGGGCTTACTTTAATTTTTTGTTGTCGCATCGTGCCGCGCGCGAAGGCGCGCATCTGTTTAATGCCGGCCTTCGCCGGCGCGAAAACCGGTTCCCACTTTTCGGCACGATGCTCTAACCCAACAACACCAACGGCAATCCTAAGGCGATAATGACGATCCCCAAGACCTTCGGTCCGGTCACGGGCTCGTTAAAGTAGACCCGGCCGTAGATCAGAGCGCCAACCAGGCCGACGGTACGCTTGACGAGCTCGACCACGGCTACCAGGGTCAACTGATAGGCCACGAGCTGCAGGGTGTAGCCGATGCCGGCCGTGAGCCCCACGCCGAGCAGGGACCGCGCACTCGCGCGCGGCGGCGCCAGCGCGCCGAGGCCGCCGTGCACGACGAGCCAGAGCCCGGTCGCGACAAACAGCACCAAAAGTTGCACGAGACCGTGCATGCCGACGGAGGCATAGGCGAGGCAAAGTTTATCGACCGGCGGGCTGATGGACCAGAGCACGGCGACGCCGGCCATGGGCAGCGCGCCAGGCTCGCGCGCCAAATTGCGCCAGACCAAGAGCGGATGAAATCCGCCACTTGCCGGAATGAATAATGTGAACAATCCGACGGCGACCACCAGGATGCCGGCCGCTTGGCGAAGTGTCGGCCACTCGCCGACGACGAGCCCGGCGAACACG
>CAMDRB010000175.1 GCA_945906455.1 Caenispirillum bisanense | reverse complement strand
TGGATAACACAAGGACGTTTGCCTGCGTGAAGAGGGACCCGGCTTTCGACCTTGCTGTCGTCGGCGGCGGGATCATGGGGTGCACGCTGGCGCTGCACGCTGCGCGCGCCGGCATGCGCGTTGTGCTGTTCGAGCGCGGGCGGCTCTGTGGCGAAGCGTCGAGCCGGAATGCCGGCGGGCTCACCATGAGCGACAAGGGGCCCGAGCTTTTGCCCTATGCGCTGCGGGGACGGGCCATTCGTGAGACGGAGCCGGAATGGCAGGCCGTCGACACTGGTTATCGCAAGACCGGCGGTCTGCTGCTCGCGTTCACCGACGAAGAAGCAGAAGAGCTTGAGGGGACGGCGCGTGTGCGACGTGACGCGGGCGCGCCGGTCGAACTGGTCAGCGCAGGGCGTGCGCGCGAAATCGAGCCCGGGCTATCGTCAAACGTCAAGTTGGCCACCTATTGCGCGCTCGACGGCTTTGCCGATTCGACATTGACAGGTCTTGTTTTCCGGACGGCGCTTCGCGAAATCGGCGTGCATGTGTACGAGCCGGTTGAAGTGACCCGGATTGAAAGGGAAGGGTCCGGATTTGTCGTCCTGACCGCCGGAAAGGATTTCGTTGCGGCCAATCGCATAGCGTTGGCGGGCGGCGTGTGGCTGCCAGCCATGGCGCGCTGGTTCGGCATCGAACTGCCCATTGTCTGCGATATCAAGCAGCAGATCGTAACCGAGCGCATGCCGCCAATCGTTCGAACGATCATTCGCGCGGCCAATCGCCGCCTGTCGCTTAAACAGACCCAAAGTGGCGCTTTGGTGATGGGCGGCGGATGGGGCGGCGTAGGCAGTTTAGAGGACAACCGGTTTGAGCTTCTTGCGGACAATATTGTGGGTCATCTTCGGATGGCCCATATGGCCATCCCGGCTGTGGCGCGCGCGCGGGTGGCAAGAAGCTGGATCGGCCTCGAGGCGGTCATTCGCGACCGCAAACCCGTTGCCGGCCCACTGACAGGGGTCGAGAACGCCTTTATCATCGGCGCGGTCTGGGGCGGCTATACGATTGGGCCTTACATGGCGCGCCTGCTCGGCGATTTGATCATGGGCCGCGAACCGGAACTGCCGCTCTACGACCCGGCGCGCCTTTATCCGCCGTCGTCACCCGACCGCCGGCGCCAGCAGCCGCCTGTGCAACCGGACCGCGGCCTTATGACGGGGTTACCCAGTGTCGGCAGTTTCGAGCGAGGATCAACCATGACCGGGATATCCGGCAACATAACGGAGAAAAATCGATGAACAGGCGTTCGCTAACACGCTTTCTGGCGGGGGCGGCAATGGCGACCACAATCGCCATACCGGCGCTCGCCGCGGATTTGCGCATCGGGGCATCGACGGAAACGTCGTCGATCGATCCGCACTTCGCGAACACGGAGTCGAACTTTCAAGTCGTCCGCAATGTGTTTGAGCATCTGGTGACGTTCGATCCCAAGATGAAGCTTATGCCGGCCCTGGCCGTCTCCTGGAAGCCAATCGACGACAAGACCTGGGAAATAAAGCTGCGGCCCAACGTCAAGTTTCATGACGGCTCTCCATTCACAGCTGACGATGTGATCTTCAGTTTCGAGCGCGTTCCGCTTGTTGTGAACAGTCCTTCGCCGCTGACCGGGTTCAGTCAGGGCAAATCGTTCACCAAGGTTGACGATCTTACGGTGCGTGCGACCACGCCTGCGCCTTACCCACTGCTGCCAAACGACCTGACGCGCATTTCCATTGTTTCAAAGAAGAATGCTACCGGCGCAAGCACGCAGGATTTCAATAACGGAAAGGCGGCAATCGGCACCGGCCCTTACAAGTTCGTCGAATGGATTTCGGGCGACCGCGTGGTGTTTGCAGCTAATCCCAATTGGTGGGGCGGCAAGCCGAAATGGGACCGGGTTATCTATCGTCCGATCAAATCGTCGCCGTCACGTGTTGCGGGTATCTTGGCGGGTGACGTCGATTTGATCGACAACGTCCCCACATCTGATGTCTCCGCGTTGCGCAAGAACGGCGATATCAAGGTGTTCGACGTGGCCTCGCTGCGCATGGTCTACATGATGATTGACTATGGCCGCGATGTATCGCCGTTCGTCAAGGCGAACGACGGCAGCCCGATGTTTCCGAATCCGTTGCGTGTATGGGAAGTGCGCAAGGCCCTTTCCATGGCGATCAATCGCGACGCGATGGTCGAGCGGGTGATGGAAGGCAACGCAGTTGCTGGCGCGCAATTGGTGCCGGAGGGGGCGTTTGGCTATAGCCCGCGCCTGAAGGTGGAGACTTACGATCCGGAGGGCGCCAAGAAACTGCTGGCCAAGGTCGGCCTGGGTGACGGTTTCAGGCTGACGATTCACGGTCCTAACGACCGCTATGTGAATGACGCCAAGATTCTTGAGGCGCTTGCGCAGATGTTCACCCGCATTGGCATCGTAACCGAGGTCGTGGCGCAGCCCATGGCGGCCTTCCAGGCGCGCGCCAGCCGGCTTGAATACAGCGTTCCGATGACGGGGTCGGCGTCGGGTACCGGTGAAAGCTCGTCATCGTTGAAGAACAACCTCCATAGCTTCAACAAGGAAGGTGGCTATGGCGCGGTCAATCGCGGGCGCTATTACAATGTCCGCGTTGATGAACTGACCGAGGAGGCGCTTTCCACGCTTGATGATGCCAAGCGCGAAAAGCTTCTCCAGGAAGCGATGGAGATCGCCATGAACGACGTGGCCGTTCTGCCCTTGCATTTCCAGCTGGCGTCGTGGGCGACGCGCAAGGGGTTCACATACGAAGCGCGGTCTGACGAAAATACACTTGCCCAGAGCGTCAGCCCGACAAACTGAGCTCTTGCTATCCTGCGCCGGGAGGTCCATGCGGCCTCTCGGCGACTGGGTCCAGGTCGTGGGCCTCGGAGCTAATTTCCATGTCAACACCGTCCGTGCGCGTCGCTGTAATTGGGGCAGGGGGATCGATTTCGACGCCCGCCCGCGGTCCGCTCGACCTCGCCGAGTATGCCGACTACACGCGCACGCTCGAGATTGCCGACCTGCTCGCGATGTTCCGCGACCAGCTGGAGGGTTTCGATCTCGTGCCGGTACCGTTCCGAACCATTGTAAGCTATGCAATTTCAACCGGAGACTGGCTCGCGTTGAATGACACGATTACGGTCGTGCTCGAACGCGATCCGTCGATTGGCGCCATCGTTGTCGTGCATGGAACCTCGACCCTGGAGGAAACTGCCTATTTCCTCAGCCTTGTCGTGAAAACTTCAAAGCCTGTTGTGGTGATGGGCGCGCAGCGGCCGCCCAACGGCCTTGGCACGGACGCCGGAATCGGTCTGGTCAATGCGCTTCGCGTCGCGACCGCCAGTCAGGCGCGGGAATTGGGCGTGATGGTCGTGATGGGCGGCGAAATCCTGTCCGCCCGTGACGTGACCAAGGAATCGAATACTCTGATGCACAGCTTTCGAACACACGATCTTGGCGCGCTCGGCTATGTCGATCCCGATGGGACGGTGACAGTCTATCGTCGCTCGACGCGCCGGACAGCCCCCGATACCGAATTCAACGTCAGCGGCCGGACCGATTTGCCGCTGGTCGATATCGTGTACGGGTACGCCGGCGCCGATGGCCGGGCGGTTGACGCACTGGTGAAGACCGGCAGCCGGGGTATTGTCGTCGCCGGCATGCCGCCTGGCGTGCCGACGCCTGCACAATTCAGCGCGCTGGCCGAAGCCAGCCGGCAGGGCGTTCTGGTGGTGCGATCAAGCCGCGGCCGCAGCGGGCGCGTGATGACACGAACGAAGTACCGCGAAGCGGGCTTTGTCGCGGCCGATACGCTCAATCCGCAAAGAGCCCGGATTCTGGCGATGCTAGCCCTGACCGTTACCGAGGATCGGGCGGAAATTGCGCGCATGTTCGCCGAATACTAGGCCGCGCAAGTCACATCAACCGGCCGCGCGGAAATTGACCTTTGCCAACCTACAGCGAGGTGTGTAGCGTTTGAATGTTGGCCTGCCAAATACCAATAATTTCGCCGGGACCGGCGTATCTGGAGGAAACACAGCAATGACCCCATCGGCGCGACTGCTCACGAGGATTGTTCATTCTGCTACTTTCGTTCTTGCCCTCGGCGGCCTTCTTCTGGCCGCAAGTGCGAAAGCGGAAGATCTGCGCATCGGCGTACCTGGCCTGCCAACCTCAATGGACCCGCATTATCACAACACGCAGGTCAATTTGCAGTACGTCAATCATGTGTTTGATCCGCTGGTCGGCCAGGACGCCAACCAGCAGACTTATCCACGTCTCGCGGTTTCGTGGAAGGCGCTTAATGACACGACGTGGGAATTCAAGCTTCGCCAGGGCGTGAAGTGGCACGACGGAAGCCCGTTTACCGCCGATGACGTGATCTTCACGTTCGAGCGGGCGCCGAAAGTGCCGAATAGCCCGTCGAGTTTCGCCGCCTATATCAACGACAAGATGATCAAGAAAATCGACGATTATACGATCCACATCATTACCAAGGATCCGGCGCCACTGACGCCGCTTGATCTGGCCAGGTTTGCGATCGTTTCGAAGACCAAGGGGACCGACGCGACCACTCAGGATTATAACGATGGCAAGGTGACGGTGGGAACCGGCCCGTACCGTTTCAAGGAGTGGGTGCAGGGCGACCGCATTGTCCTTGAAGCGAACCGCGATTGGTGGGGCGGCAAAGCCAAATGGGATCGTATCGTATTCAAGCCGATACCGCTCGGCCCGACACGAATCGCCGCATTGCTGAACAACGATGTCGACGTGATCGACAATGTGCCGACCACGGACGTTGCCGATCTGCAGAAGCGCGCCAACCTGACGGTCACTCAAGGCGCATCCAACCGGGTAATCTTTCTGAACGTCGACAGCTTCCGTGACGTTTCGCCCGAGGTGTACGGCAAGGACGGAAAGCCGCTTGCCTCCAATCCATTGAAGAAGGCGGATGTACGCCGGGCGATGTCGATGGCGATTAACCGCACTGCCATTCAGGAACGGATCATGGGCGGCCTCTCGGTGCCCACCGGACAGATCGTGCCGAAGGGCTTTTTCGCTTATGTAGCCGATCTTCAGCCCGTGTTCGATCCCGAGGGCGCCAAAGCTTTGCTGGCCAAAGCCGGATATCCCGACGGCTTCAAGATGACCATCAACGGACCGGGCGACCGCTACGTCAATGATGCGCGCATCACCGAGGCCATCGCCCAGATGTTGACGCGCATCGGCATTGAAACCGACGTGAAAATTCATCCGGGCACTGTTTATTTCACCAAGGGATCGAAATACGAGTTCAGCCTCAGCCTGTTCGGCAATGGCGCGCACAGCGGCGGACCGTATGAACTGATGCAGGGTGTGATCCATTCACCCGACAAGGACCGCGGCTACGGCAGCACCAATCGGGGCCGCTATATCAACGCGGCGTTCGACAAGCTGTTCCAAGAGGCCGAGAGGACCGTCGACGATGCCAAGCGCCTGGCC
>CAMDRB010000174.1 GCA_945906455.1 Caenispirillum bisanense | reverse complement strand
TCATGCTCGCCAGGGTGGCGATGCCCGACGTCAGGCAAAAGCGCTCGAAGCTCGCTCCCACCTCTTGCCAAGCTTCTTCGACGATTGCCGCCGGGACAATGGCAGCCGATGTGGTAGATTTCTTCATGGCGTTGCTCTCCTTTGTGGATTCAACACCCCGAGCCTACAGGCTCAAGGCGGGCAACGCCTGCTCTCCCCTTTTCAACATCAGTCGGGACATCCCCTCGCGCGCCTTCGATTCCTCAATAGATTTTTAAACCTGGCCTGCTAACCGTTTGATTCCGGCTCATGCTTAGCCGGTACGGTAGGATTTCCCGCTCTCGGCCCTTTCAAGGATAAACCGGCGTTATGGTGTTCGGTCCGTTCGTAGATCTGTTGCGATCGACCCCGGCCGGCCGTCGCCGGGAGGCACCACACGCCGACGTTTTCGCGACCGACGAGGTCGATGATGCTCTCTACGGCATCGATCCCTTGCGCATCCTCATCAGTCCGCTGGCCGGCGACATCCAGGGACTCGCTGCCCGCCATATCCATGACCGCTTGTCGGGACGCATGGGTGTATCGATTACCGTGGCCGATCGGCCCCTGACCGCGCCGGGCGCCGATCACAGTCAAGCGCTTTTCGTTTCCATGGCCGTCGACCTGGGCCGCAGATGGTTGAAGCGTGAGAACGCCGAACTCTTGATCTGGGGTGAAAGCGTGGCCTCGGCGCACGGCACGTCCTGGCGTTTGCGCTTCTTGGGGCGCGCGACCCCCTTGCATCCCCATAGCGCGACGGTCTCCGCGCTCGAACGCCTGGAAGTGCCGGCGTTGTTCGACGACGCCACCGGCGATTTGGTTTTCGGGTCGGCGCTGGCTGCCGTCAATGTCGAGTCCGCCGACGGCATCCGCGCCCGCGCCGCGCTGTTTCGCCCGGTCTTAAAGGCCGCCACGCGATTTGCCGAAGGCGATTCGGTCGGCACGGTCGCCGAATGCGCAACGGCACAGTCCTGCTATGCCGCACTTCTGCTGTTGGAGGGTGCTCGCACCGGCGACATCAAGACGCTCGAGCGCGCGGTGTCGGTTTACCAAGGCGCATTGATTCTGGGCGAGGATGCCTTTCCGGTCCACGAACGCGCCATGATCGGCACTCATATCGCCGACGCGATGTCCTTGATCAGCGGACAGAGCGAACGCCCTAAGCTTGCCGACAAGACCGTCGAATATTACCGCGCCGCCCTCACCATGGTGCGCAAGGAAGTCTTCGCCGACGATTATGCGGCCCTGAAAACCCGCTTGGGTTTGGCGTTGCACAATCTCGCCCAGGCGACCGGTAATCCAGGCCACTTGAAGGAAGCCGCCGATGCCTTCTCCGCCGCGACCGCGATTTGGACCATAACCGAGGCGCCGGAGCGTTGGGCCGACATTCAAAACTCATTGGGAAGTTTGTTGATCACCATGGGCCGCCTCACCGCGCAACCCAACCTGTTCGACAAAGCCATGGCCGTATTCGTGAGGATCGCCGAAGCGCGCGGCCGCACGGCAGCGCCCCTGGTATGGGCGACCGCGCTCGCCAACATCGGCAGCGCCCTGAAGGAAAAAGGCGTCGCGGGCCGCAATGTCGATTGCCTGCGTCAAGCGGCCGATGCATTCGAGCAGGCCGGCGAGGTTTTCACCGAATTCAATCTCGAGAGCAATTTGAAGGTCGTCGAAAGCCAGCGCGATCACGTCTTGCTCATGCTGGCGGCAAACAACGCGCGGTAAGCGTTCAAAATCTACGGTCGGGGACCGCGCCGCATTCGGACGCCAAAAGCGCGCGCGGCTTGAACGGGCGCGAGAAACCGAGTATGACAGTGTCATACTAGATAGGAGCGACCCCGATGCCGCGCACCAGCCGTCCGATTACCGTTACTTTGGGTGATCTCCACGACCACGTCGAAGCGCGCGTGAAGTCCGGGGCCTACGCCTCCGCCAGCGAAGTCGTACGCGCGGCCGTGCGTTCCCTTGATCGCGAGGAAGCAGCGATCAACGCCTGGCTGCGGCAGCGTGTGGATGAAGCCTTTGCCGATCCTCGGCCGAGTGTCCCGGCGCGCACGGTTTTCAAACGCCTTCGCGAGCACCATGCCGATCTGGTTAAGGCCGGTCGGAATGAAAAGAATTGAGATCAGCTTCCGGCCGCTTGCAGAAGCCGATCTCTTCGGGCTTTATCGCTACATCGCCGCCGAATCCGGTTATCGGATTGCCGGAGGCTATATCGAAAGAATCGAGGCAGCCTGCGCCGCACTCACGACATTCCCCGAGCGCGGACTGGCGCGGGATGATATTCGTCCAGGTCTTCGAATCGTGGGTTTTGAGCGGAGAGCGACAATCGTTTTTCAGGTGAAGAAGACCGAGGTCGTGATCGTTCGGATTTTTTATGGCGGTCAGGACTACGACCGAGCGCTACGCCGGCCGGAAGACAAGTAGCCTCTGAAACACCGACCTGGCGCCTGTCCTCGCGCGCGCAGCGAGCCGGGCGGCGGCCGGAATCCCGCCTATTGCCCGCGATTTTTCACCAGGTCGTCCACCACCGCCGGGTCAGCCAGCGTCGAGGTATCGCCAAGATTGCCGAGTTCGTTCTCGGCGATCTTACGCAAGATCCGGCGCATGATCTTGCCCGAGCGGGTCTTTGGCAGGCCCGGCGCCCACTGCAGCACGTCGGGGCGCGCAATGGCGCTAAGATCCGTTCCGACCCAGGCGATCAACTCCCGGCGCAGTTCATCGGTCGGAACAACCCCGGTCTTTAACGTGACATAGGCATAGATGCCCTGGCCCTTGATGTCGTGGGGATACCCGACCACGGCGGCCTCGGCGACGTTGACGTGTCCCACCAAAGCGCTCTCGATTTCCGCCGTCCCGAGGCGGTGGCCGGCGACGTTGATGACGTCGTCGACGCGACCGGTGATCCAGTAGTAGCCGTCGGCGTCGCGGCGGCAGCCGTCGCCGGTGAAATATTTTCCCGGATAGGCCGTGAAATAGGTTTCGACGAAGCGCTGGTGATCGCCGTAAATGGTGCGCGCCTGACCCGGCCACGAGTTCTTGATACACAAGTTGCCGCTGGCGGCACCTTCCATTTCCTTGCCTGTGTCATCGACCAAGCAGGGCTCGATGCCGAAAAACGGCTTGGTGGCCGAGCCGGGCTTGAGTTTGACCGCGCCGGGCAGGGGCGTGATGAGAATCCCGCCGGTCTCGGTCTGCCACCAGGTATCGACAATCGGGCAGCGCCCGTCACCGACAACACGATGATACCACGCCCACACTTCCGGATTGATCGGCTCGCCGACGCTGCCGAGCAAACGCAGGGTCGCCCGCGACGTCCGCGTTACCGGCCCGTCGCCGTCGCGCATCAGCGCGCGGATTGCCGTCGGGGCGGTGTAGAAAATGTTGACGCCGTGTTTATCGATCACCCGCCAGAACCGCGAGCTGTCGGGGTAGTTTGGAATACCTTCGAACATCAGAGTGGTGGCGCCGTTGGCGAGCGGACCATAGACGATGTAGCTGTGGCCGGTGACCCAACCGACGTCGGCCGTGCACCAGTAAACGTCGCCATCCTTGTAGTCGAACACGTATTCGTGGGTTATGGAGACGAAGACGAGATAACCGCCGGTCGTATGCACGACCCCTTTGGGTTTTCCCGTGGAGCCCGAGGTATAGAGAATGAACAGCGGATCCTCGGCGTTCATCTCGACCGGGTCGCAGAACTTGTGCGCCTTCTCGGTCATGAGGTGGTACCAGACGTCGCGCGGCTGGCTCATTTTCACAGGAGCGCCGGTGTGCTTGACGACTATGACGTGGCGCACCGAGGGGGCCTTGGTGAGCGCTTCGTCGACATTGGCCTTGAGGGGAACACCCTTTCCCCCACGGCGGCCTTCGTCGGCGGTGATCACGACTTTCGCGCCGCAATCATTGATGCGGTCGGCGACGGCGTGCGGCGAGAACCCGCCGAAGACCACCGAATGCACAGCGCCGATACGCGCGCACGCCAGCATCGCCACCGCCGCCTCGATGATCATCGGCAGATAAATGCAGACGCGATCGCCCTTGGCCACGCCCAAAACCTTGAGCGCGTTGGCGAGCCGGCAGGTCATTTCGTGAAGCTCGGAATAGCTAACGTGTTTGGACTGCTTGGGGTCGTCGCCTTCCCAAATGATCGCGGTTTGCGTCGCGCGATTTTTTAAGTGCCGATCGAGGCAGTTGAAACTCGCGTTGAGGGTGCCGTCGAGATACCAGCGAATATGCAGATTCTTGGCGTCGAAGGAGACATCGCGCACGCGGGAATACGGCGTAATCCAGTCGATGCGCTGGCCGTTCATGCGCCAAAATGTTAGCGGGTCCTTGGCGGACTCCTCGATCAATTCCTTGTAGCGATGCGCATTGATCAGGGTGTTCCGGGCAAAGCCTTCGGGAACGTCGATCAACCTATCGTCGGCCATGACCCGCCCTCACCTTAAGACGCCTTGGCCGATGATACCTAAGCGCCAATGCCGGAGTCACGGGGGAACAAAGTGAATGAGCGGTCACACTGCAACGACCATCTCGTCGTCGAGACGTACCGGAAACGGCACCAGGCTTAGGCCCTTGCATGGACCACGCAGGCACTTGCCGGTCAAAATGTCGAAACGGGCGCCGTGGTTGGCGCAGAACAAGTAACTACGGCTGACGTCGAAGAATGCGTCTTCTTTCCAGTTCAACGGCAGGCGGGCGTGGGGGCAGGAATTGACATAGCCGCGGATATCATCGCCGCGTTTCACGACAAAGACCGGAAAGCGCGCGCCGTCCCGGTCGAGCACGATTTCCTTGGCGCCGGTGGCGTCGAGATCGCTGAGTTGGCAGAGAACTTGACGACCCATAGAGAGTGGCCATTTCACGTCGCCGGAAAAACCTTGCGCGTGGGATAGACCGAGACCTTTTCGAACAGGCCCGCCAGGCTATAGGGGTCGTTCTTGTTGAAGGCGCGGGCCGCGTCCAGGCTTTCAAACTCACCGACAAAAAGTGAGCCGATGGGTGTTTCACCGTTATCGGTCAGAAGCGGGCCGGCGTAGGTGAGCTTCGCCTTGCTGTTCTCGATGTAGGCGAGATGTGTGGGCCGGGTCTTCATTCGCAGGTCCAAGTGGTTGGGTTTGTCGTGACAGATGATGGCAACGAACATGAGGCGATGACTCCCTCTAATCTATGTTAGCGCTTGCGCGGCGGCTTGGGTGGCGGTCTTTTAGGCGAAGGCTTTTTGGTACGAAGTTTGGTGCTCACTTTGGTCCGTGGCCGCACAAGGTGGCGACTCGCACGCCGACGGCGCGCGGCAGCCGGGTCTGCCTTGCGCCGAATCTTGCGCCGCTGTTTTTTTCCAGCGATGTTTTTGCCGGCAAGGTTCTTGCCACCTAGGGAACGTCTGAATAAGTAGCAGGAGGGACAAATTTGGTCATTTGCAGTCTCACGAATGTTGTGCGGATGGGGAAGATCAATCGCGGTGGAGGAGTTTTTCTGTCCTCGCGGCGTTCTGTGGGCTGGTCTGGCCCGTTACGCCGG
>CAMDRB010000173.1 GCA_945906455.1 Caenispirillum bisanense | reverse complement strand
CGCCACCCTTGAACAGCAGGCCAAGGCCGCGTAGCCTGCTCAACCAGTGACGCCTGCCAAGCAATTTTCAACAAAGTGCGGGACATCCCCGCGCGAAGGCGCGCAGCTATTAACGGCCGGCCTTCGCCGGCGCGCGAAGGCGCGCAGCTGTTTAATGCCGGCCGGAGCCTGTCCTCGGGCGCGCGCTTCGCGCGACCCGGGGGCCGGCGCTCTAGAAATCGGAACAGCGGCCCTTGCGCTCCCAATCGCCGAAGCGGGTAGGCTCAGGACCTTTGGGGCCCCCAATCTCCTGCTCGGGTTTCCGGGCGGCGGGGACGTCCGGCGTGGCGCCGGCTGGAGGCGGTTTCAGCGCCGCGGCGGCCGGCGACAACGCGAGGGGCGCCGGGATTGTTGGCGGCTGGGATTTGGACGCGCCTTCAGAACTCATGGTTGGAGACGCTAGCTTATTTCGGATGTTTTGGCCAAAGCCCATAAATTGACAATGCCGCGATCGTGGCGGCATGTGGCGCCCCATGTTACCCCCCATGTCGCAGCCGACCTCCGCACCTTCGCCCGGCCCCGCCGACGGGCACGAACTTGCCTCGCGGGCCGCCGCCCTTTCGATCATTGAGGGTGTGTTCTCGCGGGCCAAATCCGCCGACGATCAGTTTGACCGCGCGGTTGCGAAGCTCGAACCCCGCGACCGTGCTTTTGTGCGGCTGCTCGTTGCGACAGTCTTGCGCCGCATCGGCCAGATTGACCTGGTCTTGGGCAATTTTGTCAAGCGCCGCCCGCCGGACCGAGTCGGTGCGGTCCTTCGTCTCGGTGTCGCGCAGCTCCTGTTCATGGCCACACCGCCCCATGCCGCCGTTGCCACTTCGGTCGCGCTGGTAAAACAAGGCGACGAACGCCACGCCGGCCTGGTCAACGCCGTGCTCCGGCGCGTGTCCGAAAAGGGTGCGGCGATGATCGCGGCGCAGGATGCCGCCAGCATCAATACGCCGTTGTGGCTGTGGAAATCCTGGGTCGCGGCTTACGGCGAGCCGGCGGCGCGGGCAACAGCCGAGGCGCACCTGGGCGAACCCCTGCTCGACATCACCATCAAGGATCCGGCGACGCTGGCAGAATGGGCGCGGCGGTTGGACGCGCGCGTGCTGCCCATCGGCAATCTAAGGCGCACGGCCGGCGGTCGCATCCAGGACATGGATGGCTTCGCCGAGGGTGCCTGGTGGGTGCAAGACGCCGCCGCCACCCTGCCCGCAAAAATCTTGCTCCATGCCCTGGGAGATGCGCGCGGCAAAACCGTCATTGATCTTTGCGCCGCGCCCGGCGGCAAGACCGCGCAATTTGCCGCGGCTGGGTCGACGGTGACCGCCGTGGATTCCTCCGGCGAGCGGCTCGAACTCCTCAGGGCCAACCTCAAACGCTTGCGCCTCGCGGCCGAAGTCATTGATGCCGACGTCCTGACTTGGCGTCCGCGCGAGCTGGTCGATGCCGTGCTTTTGGATGCGCCGTGCTCCGCCACCGGCACCATCCGCCGCCATCCCGACCTTCCCTATATCAAGCGGGCCGAAGACATCGCCGGGTTCGCCGCCCGGCAAGGCCAGCTGCTCGCCGCCGCGATGGCCATGGTCAAACCGGGAGGATTGGTTTTCTATACGGTGTGCTCGCTCCAGCCGGAAGAGCGCCGCCCGGTGGTCGAGGCTGTGCTCGCGGCCAATCCAAATTTTGCGCGGGTGAAAATTTCCAAGGACGCCGTTGCCGGCGAATCGCATTTCATCGACCACGTCGGTGATCTGCGCACCCTACCCAGCCAGTGGCCTGAGCTCTCTGGCCTCGACGGATTTTACGGAGCCCTTTTGCAACTCGGAATTCTGTAGCGCGCTCATGACCCTGAAAAGCAAGCCAGCCAAAACCCACGACGCGAACGTCGCCGCCCAATTCGGCCCTCGGGCGGCAGCCTACGTTTTGAGCCCGGTTCACGCCGCCGGCGAGGACTTGGCGCAAATCGCCGGCCTTGCCGCAACCCGAAGGCCTGCCCGCGCCCTGGACCTCGGGTGCGGCGGCGGCCACGTCAGTTTTCAGCTGGCGGCCCACGTCGGCGAAGTCGTGGCCTTTGACCTTTCCGAAGACATGTTGAATGCGGTGATGAGCGAGGCGGCCGCGCGCGGGCTTGCCAACATCGTCCCCCGTCAAGGCAGCGTCGAGCACGTTCCCTTTGCCGACGGCGCCGTTGACTTTGTCGCCAGCCGCTACAGCGCCCATCACTGGCGCAATATCGGCGTCGGCCTGGCCGAGGCGCGGCGCGTGCTGGCCCCCGGCGGCGCGGCGATCTTCGCCGATTCGGTTTCACCCGGAGTCCCGCTGCTCGACACATATCTGCAGGCCATCGAATTGCTGCGCGATCCGTCCCACGTCCGTGATTATTCCACCGCCGAGTGGCTTGCCTTTCTAAAAACCGCGGGGTTCTCGCCGGGCAAACCCGTGATGCGCCGGGTCCGGCTGGAATTCGCATCCTGGGTCGCGCGTATGGCCACACCCGAGGCTCAGGTGCGCGCAATTCGCGCGCTTCAGCAGTCGATGCCCGGGGACGCGGCCGAATATTTCGCGCTTGAGGCCGACGGTTCCTTCACCATCGACGCCATGACCATCGAAGCTTCATGAAGGATGCGGCGTCGTAACCGGCGAGTCGAAATGACTGAAAGAAAGACACTTCACTGGGAATGGATCGTGCTGGCCGCCGCCGGCACGCTCATGGTCACCATGGGCTCGCGCCAGTCGCTCGGGCTTTTTATTGCGCCGATTGACGTCTCCACGGGCCTCGGCGTCGCCGCCATCAGCTTTTCGCTCGCCGTCTCGCAGTTCGTTTGGGGCGCCGTGCAGCCCATCGCCGGCGCGGCCGCCGACCGTTACGGCCCCGGGCGCGTGCTCTGCGCCGGCCTCTTGCTGCTCGCGCTCGGCAGTGCGCTCACGCCCTTCGCGTCCTCGGCCGCCGGGCTTACACTGGCACTTGGTGTGGTGGCGGCTGCCGGCTCGGGCGCCGCCAGCTTTTCCGTGTTGATGGGGGCCGCCGGCCGCCTCCTGCCTCCGGACAAACGCGGCTTTGCCTCGGGCGTCATCGGCGCGGGCGGGTCCTTCGGACAATTTGTCTTCGCACCGGTTTTGCAGACGCTGATCGTGGCTTACAGCTGGATGACCGCCATGTGGTTCCTGGCCGCCGTCATGATCGCCGCCTTGCCGCTGGCGGCGATCTTGCGTAAACCGCGCGAAGTCCTGACGGCCGCGCCGCAGGCTCTCGCGGGCGAGTTTGGCGCGGGCGGGCTGGGCATGGCCGTGACCACCGCGCTCAAAGACCCCAGTTATCTTCTGCTGCATGCGGGCTTTTTCACCTGCGGCTTTCATATCGCCTTCCTGGTCACCCACCTGCCCGGCGAGATCGCTTTGTGCGGCCTGTCGGCGTCGGTGGCCAGCTGGTCGCTCGGGATCATCGGCCTTGCC
Source organism: Caenispirillum bisanense (assembly GCA_945906455.1). GTDB lineage: Bacteria > Pseudomonadota > Alphaproteobacteria > Rhodospirillales > Rhodospirillaceae > SHVO01. The sequence continues at coordinate 2,085 of CAMDRB010000173.1, read as the reverse complement.
AATATTTTCGGCAGCCTCGCCGCCGGCTGGGGTGTGAGCCGCTTTCTCTGCAAACACGTGCTGTTCGCGATGTACGCCTCGCGTGCGCTCATGATTCTCGCCTACCTCGCCGCGCCGAAGACCGCCATGACCTTCTACATCTTTGCCGCCGGTCTCGGCGCGACCTGGCTCGCGACCGTGCCGCCCACGGCCACGGTCGTCGGCAAACTCTTCGGCCAACGCTACCTCTCGACGCTGTTTGGCTTAACCTTGCTCTCGCATCAGATCGGCGGATTTTTCGGCGCCTGGCTCGGCGGCCTCGCGGTCACGCGCTTCGGCACCTTCGACGCCATGTGGTATGCCGACGCGGCCCTGGCGGCCGCCGCCGCGCTGGTCAATCTTCCCATCCGCGAACCGCGTATCGCCCGCGAGGCGGCGGCCTGACGCAACGGCTTAGCGATCTTCGCGGCTGTGCCACAAACGCAATACCGTGATGGTGGCTTCGCGAATCTCGTAGCGAATTTCGTACCTTCCCGTGACCAAGCGGCGCACCTCGCGCCGTTCAAACTGTTCAAGCCTTTCGCCAAGGCGCGGGTGCCTGGGCAAACGACCCACGGCGGCAGTCAATGCTTGAACGGCTTTAGCCGCCGCCTGGGGATCTATGCTCGCCAGAAACTCATATAACCGGGCAAGATCGCTAAGGCCTTTCTCGGTCCATTGCAGTTTCATTCAATTCAGCATCAGCGTGACGTCGGTTTGCGCTTACCGGCAGCAAGGCTGTCGGCCCAAGCCTGCACGGCCTGATGATCGATCACGCGGCCCGCGTCGGCATCGGCCAAGGCTTCGAGCGTCAGCTTATGGCGCTCTTCCTCCTGGTCAACCCAGGCGCTCAGGGCTTGTTTGACTATCCATCCGCGTGAACGGTCCAACCGCAAGGCCAGCCTGTCCACCGATTTGGCCAGCGGCAGGGGAACGTGCGCGGTTAGGACTTTGGTTGCCATGATGATGGACTCCAGTACCTAATCATCGTTAATCATATTGATTAAGAACGATTAAGGCAAGGCGACCGGAGGCGCGCGGCGGCGAGAGGGCGACAAATCGGGCGTGAAGCGCCTGTCCCGCTGTCCCACGCCCTAGGCACCGGGACAGTGGGACACTTGGTAAAAGGGCAGCGGCGCGAATTCCTCTTTACTCAAGCCGCCAAAATTCTATGGGTTGAGGGAGGGCCCCCATGGCTCCCGGTGACTCGCTTCTTGAAGGAAGGAAGAGGAGAAGGGGCGGTGCATGTCTAAATGACGCCCTCAATGACCACACCCGGCACCCTTACGTCTGTCCCACTGTCCCTGTGCCTAGGCACCGGGACAGTGGGACAGACGCCCGTCTTTCGCTTCAAAACCACCTTCCCACGCGCGCTTTGTAGTCGACGAAGGCCTGCCCGTACTGGCGCTCCATCTTGGCTTCCTCGTAGGGAATAAAGATGCTGCGCGCCAGCATAAACACCGCCACGGGGACCGCGAAGAACGGCAGCGTGCCCATGTAAAGCGCGATGCCGAGGGTCAGCAAGGTCAGTCCCGCATACATCGGATTGCGGGTGAGCTGAAACGGGCCTTCGCTCACGAGCTTGGCGTTGGCGGGCGAGGTTGGCATGATTTCCGTGCCGGCTTTACGAAAGGTCCACACACCCCATCCCATGAGGGCCAGCCCACCGGCCGCCAATACGACCGCCAAGGGCACCGACTTGATGGTGGCGACGAAGGTCCAGTCGAAGAGTTTATCAATGCCGGCGGCGATGAGCACAAAAGCCAAAGCCCATACCGGCGGCGGAATTCTAAGCACCAAGTTCGGCGGCGCCGTGGGATCTGCCGTCGGATCTGAAGGAGCAGTCATATTTTTGAACCCCAATCACCCGCGATCATCGCAGGACCTATTTGAGAATCTATACCCGGCGTAGGCACTCCATCTAGGGAACGTCTGAATAAGTAGCAGAAGGGACGAATTTGGTCATTTGCAGTCTCACGAATGTTGTGCGGATGGGGAAGATCAATCGCGGTGGAGGAGTTTTTCTGTCCTCGCGGCGTTCTGTGGGCTGGTCTGGCCCGTTACGCC
>CAMDRB010000172.1 GCA_945906455.1 Caenispirillum bisanense | reverse complement strand
CTTGAATCAAGCGATCGGCCAGGGTCGACTTACCATGGTCGATGTGCGCGATGATCGCGAAGTTGCGGATGTGGGAAAGGTCGGTCATGAAAATTGAGTTGTAAGAGGGGGCGGATATATCAAGCGCGTAGCCGCCCGCCGCAAGCCTTTTCCACCGCGGCCACGATCCCTCTTGCCGCCGCCTCGATCTGCTCGTCGGTTAGGGTGGCGTCCTTGGGCTGCAGCGTCACCGAAATCGCCAAGGACTTCTTGCCTTCACCCAAATGCGGGCCTTGGTAAACGTCGAACAAACCGACCTCGGCAATCAGGTCTTTCTCGGCATTGCGGACCGCGCGCAACACGGCTTCGGCGGCCACGCTTTCGTCCACGACAAAGGCAAAATCCCGTTCCACCGGCTGGAAAGGCGAGGCCTTCAGGAGGACTCGCGCCGCGCCGACTTTGGCCTTCTTAGGCTGGGGAACGCGTTCGAGAAACACTTCGCAGGCGACCATAGGTCCTTTGACGTCGAGCGCCATTAGGACGCCGGGGTGAAGTTCGCCGAAGGCTGCCAAGACCTGATTGCCCAGTTTCAGCACGCCGGAACGTCCCGGGTGATACCAGGCGGGGGCGCCACCTCTTTCCGACCCCGAGGCGGTCTGCAGGGCCGAGATGGCGGCGCCGGCTGCCTCCAAGGCAGCCAGGGCGTCGGCCTTGGCGTCCAGGGCATCGACGACCCGGCGGGTGCCGGCCCAATGACGGGCGGTGGTGTGGCCGGCTCTGAGAGTGGCCGCCACCAGGGCCTGCTCGCCCGGTTTTGGGCCATGGAAGCTGGGGCCAACCTCAAACAGCCCGCAATCGTGGAGGCCGCGGGCGGCATTGCGTCCGGCGGCGGCGGCGAGGTTGGGGATGAGTGATGGCCTGAGAACATCGAGATCCGAGCTGATGGGGTTGGCCAGCGCCACACGCAGCGCTTCGCCCCGGAATAACTCGGCGTGCGCACCCGCCAGGAACGACCAGGTGGTGGTTTCGTTCAAACCCCGCATGGCCAAGCTGCGGCGGGTGAACGCCACCTGGCGCTGCTGGGGCGAAAGCACCACCTTGGGCATGGGTGCCCGCGGCAACGGTGTCGGCGGAATATTGTCGTAGCCGTGAATCCGCAAGACTTCTTCGACCAGGTCCTGCCAGCCCTCGACATCGGCGCGCCAGGAGGGCGGCGATACCTGCCAGATTTCGCTACCACCCGCGGCCTTCAAGGTGGCGACGCCAAAACCGAGGCGCTCAAAAATCGATTTGATCTCGGCCGCGGGCAGCTCGACGCCACCCAGCGATTTCACCCGCGCCGGATTGAAGGCAATGACGCGCTTGAAATCGGGGGCCGCTCCACCGATCACCAACGCCGACGCCTCGCCGCCGCAGATTTCCAGAATCATGCGCGTGGCGATTTCCGCGCCGATCGCGGCAGAGGTCGGATCGACGCCGCGTTCGAAGCAATAACGCGCGTCCGAGTTGATCTGCAATTTGCGCCCCGTGGCGGCGATATTGAGGGGATCGAACAGCGCCGATTCTAGAAACACGGCGGTGGTTGATGCGGTCACGCTCGACGGCTCGCCGCCCATAATGCCGCCAATTCCCAGGGCAGCGCCCTGGTCGGCAATCACCACCATCTCGGCGTCAAGGCTATAGGTCTTGCCGTTGAGCGCGGCCAGAGTCTCGGAGTGTCTTGCAAGCCGGGGACCCACATCACCGCTGAGCTTGGCGTCGTCGAAGGCATGCAGCGGCCGCCCGAGATCGATGGTCAGGTATTGCGTGATATCGACAATGGCCGAGATCGGCCTAAGCCCCGCCGCCGTCAACCAGTCTTTCAGCCATTTCGGGCTCTCAACGTTTTTCACGCCGCGGATCGTGCGCCCGACGAACTCGGGGCACTTGCGTTCTTCACCGGAGGGAAGCGACATCTTGACCTGGCGGGCGCTGGCGAATACCCCGCGCACCGGCGCATCGTTCATGGCCTTGAGTTTGCCGAGGCCGGCCGCGGCCAAGTCGCGCGCCACGCCGCGCACGCCCAGGGCATCGACACGGTTAGGCGTCAGATTTATTTCGATAACTGGGTCGAGGCGGAGCACGTCGGTGACCGGGGTGCCCACGACCGCATCGGCCGGCAACTCGATAATGCCGTCATGGTCCGCGCCCAGTTTCAACTCCTCGGCCGAACACAACATGCCGTGGCTCTCAATGCCGCGAATCGAGCCCTTCTTCAGGACTTCGCCGCTCGCGGGAATCGTCACACCGGGCCGCGCCAGCACGACCTTCAAGCCCGCACGGGCATTGGGCGCGCCGCAAACCACTTGGATAGTCTCGGTGCCCGTGTCCACCATGCACAGGCGCAGGCGGTCGGCATTGGGGTGCTGCTTGGCATCGGCGATCTGGGCGACAATCAGGCCGTCGAGACCAGCCCCGGGGTTTTCGATGTTTTCAACTTCAAGACCGACCGAAGTCAGCTTGGCGCTGATCTCACCCAGTGTCGCGGTGGTTTCAAGATGAGACTTCAACCACGAAAGCGTGAATTTCATGAAGCGACCCTCCTGAAATCAAGGCGCTCGATAACGCGGAAATGCTCGCAGACCAAAAGCATGTCGGCGGCGAAATAGCCTTCGCGTTTCAGGGTGGCCTCCCGGATCTTGCGCCAATTGACCAGCGATCCATCGCCTTCGCCCTCGTCCCGGGCAAACTTTGCGTCAACCTCGTCGAAGGGCGCTATGTCGGTCACAACACATTCGAGCACGCAGCGCGGCCGGCCGGCGCCGTCCAAGAGGACGCTGCGGTCGCCGGGCTCGGGAACGGGTTCGTTTTCGTAGTGATAAAGCGCGCTGCAGGTGGCGGTCTTCTTGCCGTCGAGGACTAGTGCGCAAAGCTCTTCGGCGGCTTCTTTGGTGTGGCCGAGCGCCCACTGCGGCAAATGGGCATAGACCGGCGGAACCGGAGCCTTGGGAGGAAGCGGGCTCATCGCGTGAGCCCTCCCGTCACACTGGGAATGTCGAGCGCCGCGAAGCCGTAATGCCTCAGCCACCGCAAGTCGGATTCGAAGAAGGTGCGCAGGTCAGGAATGCCGTACTTCAGCATGGCGATACGCTCGATGCCCATGCCGGCGGCAAAGCCCTGGTAGACCTCGGGGTCCAGGCCGCAGGCTTTGAGGACGTTGGGATGCACCATGCCGCAGCCGAGGATTTCGAGCCAATCGCCGTGGTTGCCGATTTTCAGCTCACCGCCCTTGCGCGAGCAACCGATGTCCATCTCCGCCGATGGTTCGGTGAAGGGGAAGTAGGAGGGGCGGAAGCGCGTCGTCAGGTCCTCGACACCGAAGTAAGTGCGCACGAATTCCTGCAGGCAGCCGCGCAAGTGACTCATGTTGGTCTCGGTGTCGATGACCAGCAGCTCCACCTGGTGGAACATCGGCGTGTGGGTCATATCGTAATCGCAGCGGTAGGTGCGCCCCGGAATGATCACGCGGATCGGCGGCTTCGCGGTCATCATGGTTCGGATTTGCACCGGCGACGTATGCGTGCGCAAGAGGTAGCGCTGGCCGTCATCCGCCGGATCCAAGAAGAGCGTGTCGTGCATTTCGCGCGCCGGATGTCCGGGCGGGAAATTCAGCGCCGTGAAATTGTGAAAGTCGTCCTCGACATCGGGTCCGTCGGCGATCTCGAAGCCCATAAGCCCGAAAATCGCCGCGACTTCTTCCATGGTTTGACTGATGGGATGCAGCGTGCCCTTGGCTTCGGGACGCACCGGCAGGGTCACGTCCAGGCACTCGGTTGCGAGGTGCGCGTTCAAAGCGGCGGCGTCGAATCCTTGCTTGCGGCTGTCGAGGGCGGCGGCGATTTCGTCCTTGAGCACGTTCAATTTCTGGCCAAAGGCCTTGCGCGCTTCCGGGGCCATGGCGCCCAGGTCCTTCATCAGGCCGGTGATGCGGCCTTTCTTGCCCAGCGCACCGACGCGCACGTCGTCCAAGGCGGCGGCATCATTGGCCCCGGCGACGGCAGCCAAGAGTTCCTCGCGAAGTTGATCTGTGGTGTCGGTGGTCATGGCGCTTGTCGGCTCTGCATCTTCGTTACTCAAAAAGGAAAGGGGCTGCCTCTGGAGGCGGCCCCTTTTCCCACGCACTTCGCAGAATTGACGAGGATAGCTTAACCGAGCGCGGCTTGGGCCTGCTTCACCAGGTTGGCGAAGGTTTCGGGCTCCTTCAAGGCGAGATCGGCCAGAACTTTACGATCCAGCTCGACGCCGGCCTTCTTGAGCCCGTTGATAAATCGCGAATAGGTCAGCCCGAACGCGCGCACGCCGGCGTTGATGCGCTGAATCCACAACGAGCGGAAATCGCGCTTTTTCAGGCGGCGGTCGCGATAGGCGTAGCGCAGCGCCTTTTCCAGGCGATTGCGCGCGGGTTTGTAGGCGGTGGAATTGCGGCCGCGGAAACCTTTGGTTTGCGCGAGGACCTTCTTGTGGCGGGCGTGTTTGGTAACGCCGCGTTTGACGCGTGACATGAGCGTGCTCCGTAAGGGGTTTCGGGACTCAGCCGTAGGGCATGAAATTGCGCTTGATGATGATGCCGTCCGCCTTGGCGAGGACTCCGGTCCTGCGCGACGTCCGTTTCATCTTCTGCGACTTGGCGCCGAGGCAGTGGCGTTTAAAAGCCGCGCCTGCCTTGACCTTGCCGGTACTGGTGATCCTGAACCGCTTTTTGGCGGCACTCTTGGTCTTCATCTTGGGCATTTGTTCGTCCTTTCGTAAACTGAGACGGGTTTTTGGACCCGGCCGGAGGCATGCCCTAAAAGCCTGATATCGCTGACTTTTTAGCCCTTTGGCCGGTGGACCCGGATACGCATCCGGCCCCTATGACACTGGCGCGGGACCGAGTCCCGAATGCCAGGAAGGCGCGCTTATACCTAGGGAACCCAGGATTTGCAAGGCGGGCGGCGACCATAATCCCACCATAAAATGCGCTATAATTGAGCGTCGAACCCCCGAAACCAAAGAGGTGCGGCCATGCGTACTCTCAAATCTCTGATAGTCCTTTCGGCGCTTGGGCTGGCCCTCGCGGCCCCTGTTGGAGCCCAGGCGGCGGTCGAGGTGATTTTCACCAATTCCGACAAGTTTATCGACGCCAGCCCACGCGGCTACGGACGCGGCAAGGCCGACCCGGCGATTCTCGCCAGGTTGCGTCAGCACCTTGAGAAACAAGGCGAGCGCTACCTGAAGCCCGGCCAGACTTTGAAAGTCGAGGTGCTCGACCTCGATCTGGCCGGCCGTGTCGAATGGTGGCATCCGTCGGCCTACGACATTCGCTTCATGCGCGACATCGACCCGCCGGCGATGAAGGTGCGCTATACGCTGGTTGAAAACGGCGCGAGCCTGGCGAGCAGCGAGGAATGGGTCCGCGACTTGTCCTATTTGATGAATATCAACGCCGTCCACGGGACCTATGACGGGCTCAAATACGAGAAGGCTATGCTGACCGCCTGGTTCCGCAAGCGTTTCGCGAAATTCGGCGAATCAGCCGGCTAGATGTGCGCTTTCAATAGGTTGGTCATCCGGCCCTAGAGCGTGTTGCGTTTAGATAGAACTATAGCCGGCCTCCCGGAAGTAATTTGAGCACTCGGTTGGAGTGATGGTGCCGAGCGTCGTTGCGAGCGCATCGTGAACTTCATCGACGCTGCGGCCCATGGCCTTTCGCATGGCATGCT
>CAMDRB010000171.1 GCA_945906455.1 Caenispirillum bisanense | reverse complement strand
AACGCCCGCCGCCGGCTTGGCCAATCCAATGGTGCGCTTCAGGATGCCGAACGCGCGCTGGCGATCGAACCCCATCTTCCAGAAGCGCTGCTGGAGCGCGGCCTGTTGCGCGCCACGGCAGGAGACGTGGCCGCCGCGCGCAAGGATTGGCTCAGCATTCTGAACGTTGCGCCCAATTCGGCGGCGGCGGACGCGGCGCGCGAAAACCTGGAGCGGATCGACCTGCGCAAACCCAATTGAACCGCCCAACGGAAATCTGGCTCAAAAGTCCAGATCTCGGTAGTGCCTGGCTGGTTCCACGCCGGGAATCCGGTCTTCAAGAAGCGGTCGGAATGTGGGCCGCGATTTGATCCGTGCATACCAGTCTTTGGCGCCCGGGTGGTTGTCCCACAGGATATCGCCCAGGTAATCGACACACGAAACATGGGCCGCGGCGGCCAGGTCGGCCAACGACAACGTGTCGCCAGCAAGCCATTTCCTCCGGTCATTGAGGTAACTGATATAATCGAGATGGGCGCGGATGTTGATCAGACCAGCCCGTATCGCCCGGGAATCGGGCTCGCCCAGACCCAGGAACCTCTTCATGATTTTTTCGCCGACCAGGTTCTGTGTCACCTCGCGGTCGAATTTGCCGTCGAACCACGCGACCAGGCGGCGCACCTCGGCGCGCTCCTTGGGGTGGGCGCCGAGCAATGGCGGCTCGGCGTGCACCTCGTCCAGAAATTCGCAGATTGAACTCGAACCGGCCAGCACGAGGCCGTCAGCTTCCTCGAACACCGGCACCTCGCCGGCCGGATTAAGGGCGAGAAACTCCGGGCGGCGCTCCCAGACCTTTTCGACCCGCATGCGGAACTCGATCTTCTTCTCGTACAGGACGAGACGAACCTTTCGGCAGGGAGGCGAGAGCCAAAGATGATGCAGAAGTCGCATGACCGGCGCTTGATACCCCCTTTGAGATCGAAGGAGCGTGCCGCCCGGCCACGATTCTCACGCTCTTTTTATCCTGCTCGGGCGCCGTGCGGGGTAAAATCTTTCCGATATTGAGGGCCGTGTTCACCGGGCCCCTCTGGGCCGCAAACACGAACCAACCCGCTGCCGGTCTCGAATGCTGGAAAGACCGAGCGTGCGTAAGCCCAAGTGCCAGAAAAGGACACACCATGTTGATCGGCAAAATTGCCCCCGGAGGCGTCCGCAACTCTGAAATCACGCCCAGATCGGTTTACCTGAACCGGCGGCATTTCATGCAAGGCACAGCGGGCGCCATTGCCCTGGCGGCCCTGCCCGCAAGCGCCGCGACCAACGAACGCAAGAAGCTGGAAGGCGTCGTCAAGACCAACTTCGAGGTCAGCCCGGATGAAAGCCTGACCAAGTACGACTCCGTTACCGGCTACAATAATTTTTATGAATTCGGCTTCGACAAGGACGATCCCAAGGCAAACGCGGGAAATCTTCGGACCCGCCCCTGGACGGTCAAGGTTGACGGCCACGTGGCGAAGCCCGGCACCGTGGATATCGATGACCTGATCAAACCCCATCGGCTTGAGGAGCGGGTTTATCGCCATCGATGTGTCGAGGCATGGTCGATGGTGGTGCCGTGGGTGGGCATTCCCCTGAAGGATATCGTCGAACGGTTTGAGCCAACGTCGAGCGCGAAGTATGTAGCCTTCCAGACGCTGCTGGACCCCGAACAGATGCCGGCGCAAAAACGCTCCTCGATCAACTGGCCCTATGTCGAGGGCTTGCGAATCGACGAGGCGGTCAACCCGCTGACGTTGATGGTGGTCGGGCTTTATGGCGAAGTTCTGCCCAACCAGAATGGCGCGCCGCTTCGCCTGGTGGCGCCGTGGAAATATGGGTTCAAAGGCATCAAGTCGATCGTCGGCATTCGTTTTGTCGAACAGCTGCCGCCAACAACGTGGAACCTGCTTCAGCCACGCGAATACGGATTTTACGCGAACGTCAATCCGAAGGTTGATCACCCGCGCTGGAGCCAGGCCACCGAACGGCGGATCGGCGAGTTTCGCCGGCGCGACACCTTGATGTTCAACGGCTACGCCGAGCAGGTGGCCAGCCTTTATGCCGGAATGGACCTGGCGGAAAATTATTAACGTCTTCCGTCAGCGATGAGCAGCATGCGTATTCCGGAATTTTGGCTTGCGTGCGTCATCAAGCCTTCGGTGTTCTTGGCTTCCCTTCTGCCGCTGGCGTGGCTGGCGTGGGGGTGGTCCACCGATGGCCTTGGCGCCAATCCGATTGAAGCGACTACGCGATTTCTGGGCGACTGGGCGCTCCGCTTTCTATTGATTGCGCTTGCCGTAACCCCGGTGCGCATGCTGACCGCATGGAACTGTCTCGCGCGCTTTCGCCGTATGCTGGGCCTGTTTGCGTTCGCATATGCGGTGCTCCACCTGCTGAGCTATATCGGCCTTGACCAGTTTTTCGCCTGGGCCACCATCTGGGCCGAAATCGTCAAGCGGACCTATATCACCATCGGCATGCTTGCCGTCCTCTGCCTGATTCCCTTGGCCCTCACCTCAACCAAGGGAATGGTGCGCCGGCTTGGCGGCAAGCGTTGGCAAAAGCTGCACCGTCTTGCTTACGTCGCCGGGGTCGCCGGGGTCATTCACTTTTACATGATGGTGAAAGCGGACGTTCGCGAGCCGCTGATTTATGGCGCGATCCTGACGGCCTTGTTCAGCATTCGCCTGTGGAACGGCCGCACGCGGCAGGTTGCGCGTCCATCGGTCGCACGCAAGGCCAAGCGCGCCTAGACCCTAGTGAGCTTCATCCCAGTTGTCGCCCGCCCCCGTATCGACGACGAGCGGCACCTCAAGTGACGCCGCCCGCTCCATCACGCGCTTGACGACCGTCTGGGTCGCATCGACCTCGGCAAACGGCACTTCAAAAACAAGCTCGTCGTGCACCTGCAACAGCATGCGAGCCTTCAGTCCATGCTCGTCGAGCGCGGCAGGCACGCGAACCATGGCGCGCTTGATGATGTCGGCCGCCCCACCCTGGAGCGGGGCATTAATAGCGGCACGTTCCGAAAAAGCGCGTTGAGCCGGGTTCCGGTCATTGATCCCCGGTATGTGGCATTTGCGACCGAACAACGTTTGCACAAAACCGTTTTTCCGCGCGAAGGCCTTGGTTTCCTCCATGTACGCGCGAATGCCCGGAAAGCGTTGAAAATAGGCATCGATATAGGCCGCGGCCTCACCTCGGGCGATGCCAAGCTGACGGGCAAGGCCGAAGGGCGAAATGCCGTAGATGATGCCGAAATTGATGGCCTTCGCCTTCCGCCGGGTGACCGGATCCATTTGGGCGAGCGGCACGCCGAATACCTCGGACGCGGTCAGCGCATGAATGTCATGGCCAGCACGAAAGGCGGCTTTCAGGGCGTCAATCCCGGCCACGTGAGCGAGCAGGCGAAGTTCAATCTGCGAATAATCGGCCGAAACGAGCTTGTATCCGTCTTCAGGTATAAAAGCGCGGCGGATCTTTCGCCCTTCTTCGGTGCGGATCGGAATGTTCTGCAAATTCGGATCGGTCGAGGCGAGCCGTCCGGTTGAAGCCGCCGCCATTCCGTAACACGTATGAACGCGCCCCGTCTGCGGAAGGATCTGGTTAACCAGCGCGTCCGTGTAGGTCGACTTGAGCTTGGCAAGCTGGCGCCAGTCCAGCACGCGTGCCGGGAGGTCGTTGAGAAGCGCAAGTTCTTCCAATACATCGGCACTTGTCACATAGGCGCCGGTCTTGCCCTTCTTGCCGCCATTCAGCTGGAGTTCGTCAAAAAGAACTTCTCCCAGTTGCTTGGGTGATCCGATGTTGAACGGATGGCCGACCAGCGCGAAGATCTGATCGGCAAGTTCCCCCAGCCGGCGTTCAAAATCGTCACTGAGCCGCCGCAGTTCGGTTGAATCGACCCGGATGCCCGTACGTTCCATTCGATCGAGAACGGCGATCAGTGGCCGTTCCATGGTTTCGTAAACAGCAACCATGTGGTTTTCGGCCAGCCGCGGCTTCAACGCCTGGTGCAGGCGCCAAGTCACGTCGGCGTCTTCGGCGGCGTAGGCCAGGGCCTTGTCGAGCGGCACCAGATCGAAGGTGATCTGTGATTTTCCCGAACCGGTGACGTCTTTGTATTTGATCGTGTCGTGGCCCAGCACAAGCTTGGCAAGCTCATCCATGCCATGACCATGCAGGCCCCCCTCGAGAACATAGGAAATCAGCATGGTATCATCGACCGGCGTCACGGTGAGGCCGTAACGCCCGAGAACCTGCATGTCATATTTTATGTTCTGACCAATCTTCAGAACGGAAGGGTCGCTGAGCAGCGGCCGCAAGGCATCGATCGCGCAGTCGAATGGAATCTGGTCAGGAAGCGCGGCCCGTTCCTCGGCGCCAAAGTCGAGGGCGCCCTGATCGGCGCCCGATCTGTGGGCGAGCGGAACATAGCAGGCCCGCCCTTCAAGCCCGAGCGATACGCCGACCAGTTCGGCCCTCAATGAATTGCGCGACGTGGTTTCAGTATCAACTGCAACAGAGCCCGCTTCGGTCGCGGCATTCACCCAGCGCTGAAGCGCCGGTAGATCGGTGACGAGTTCATAGTGCGCCCGCTCAGTGGCGGGTTGCGGCCTTGGCGTGGCCGAGGTCGGCGAAGCGGCCGTCGAAACGGGCCGTTCCAGGACGGCTGTTCCCGGCCCCGGCGATGACGGCCGCAAGTTCGCCTGCGCCCGGGGCGCCGCATTGCCGTTGGCCTTGACCCGGCTCTCGACCCTGGCCATCAGCGAACGAAATGACTGTTCACGCAAGAATTTCAGCAGCTTCTCGGGGTCGGGCGGGCGCACTTCAAACGACGATATGGGCTCCGGCAAAGGCACATGTTCATCCAGGCGGACCAGCTTCAAAGACAAGCGCGCGGCATCTGCATTGTCGAGCAGGGCCTGGCGGCGCTTTGGTTGCTTGATTTCCGCCGCATGAGCCAACAGCGTTTCCAGATCGCCGTATTCGCAAATCAACGCCGCGGCGGTCTTGACGCCGATGCCCGGCACCCCTGGTACATTGTCGGTCGCATCGCCTGCCAGCGCTTGAACGTCGATCACCTTGTCAGGTCCCACGCCGAATTTTTCGCGCACTTCATCGGGCCCTATGATCCGATTGCGGATCGGATCGAGCATTTCGATGCCGTCGCCTACCAATTGCATCAAATCTTTGTCGGACGACACGATGGTGACGCGGGCCCCCTCGCGGACCGCCTCACGCGCGTAGCTTGCGATAAGATCGTCGGCTTCATAGCCGTCCATATCGACGCAGCCCACGTTGAACGCGCGGGTTGCATCGCGGACCAGCTCGAACTGGGGGATCAATGCTTCGGGCGGTTCGGGTCGGTTGGTCTTGTATTCGGCATAAAGGTCGTTGCGAAAGGTACGGCGCGCTTTGTCAAAAATGACGGCAATATGGTCGGCATCGGTTTCTTCGATCAGCTTCATCAGCATCGAAGTAAAGCCATACACGGCATTGACCGGAGTGCCGTCCGACCGCGTCATTGGCGGCAGCGCATGGAAGGCGCGGAAAAGGAATCCCGATCCGTCGACCAGAAAAACGTGACGCGGCTTGACGCTTACGGCGATCAGGGATCAGTCCTCAGTGTCGGCCAACGGCGTCGGCGCCTGTCGCGCGAACGAACTGGCGGCTGCAATAGGGACAAACGATCTGCGTCTTTGCACCGAAATTCAGATAAACCGCCGGATGGCCAAGCGGGCCGCCGCCGCCATCACAGCG
>CAMDRB010000170.1 GCA_945906455.1 Caenispirillum bisanense | reverse complement strand
AGTGAAAATGGGGCGAGTGACGGGACTCGAACCCGCGACCCTCTGGACCACAACCAGATGCTCTAACCAACTGAGCTACACCCGCCATAACAAGGACCCGGCCAAGCCGCCACGCCCGTTATCGAGCCATCTTCGTCGCGTGCGGTTGGTAACTCCTTTACCCGGCGGGCGTCAAGCGCCGGCCGCCCCACCCGGCGCGGTGAGATCACCGCGTCGGGAAATCCAGTCGATTAGCGCCGTTTGTACTCGGAAATCTTGCCCTTGGCGTCGGCCTCGAACATGCCGCCCGTGCTGTTGTTGAACGTTCCATTGAGGAACCAGGATTTCGAGCCTTCGTGCAGAAGCTTGTAGCCGCGCTCGTAAACAATGTAGTGCGAGCCACAAGCGGCCTGGACGTAAACTTTGCTGACCGAACCGACGTCGGCGTAAAGATCGCGGACGCGTTCAGGAAGGACCTCGCCGTCGAGATCGCCGACGACCATCAGCACGGGCACTTTGAACTTCTGGGCAAGTTTCAGATTCCAGCCGTAGCTGCTCATGGTCGGCCGCCGGACCACGCCCTCGCCCCACTTCGCGCCGACGGGGTCCATTTGCAGATTGGTCCGCCAGATCACATCGCGGATCGCCGGGTCATACTGATTCTCGCACTTGACCGCCTTGTCCCAGCGCTCCATGGCGCCGGCACGATTGGTGATCATGGTTGGCACTTTGGCGGTTGGCTCCGCCGGCGGCGTCTCGGCTCCCGCGCGATTGTAGCCGGGCGCGAACAGAACAACGCGGGCAACCTTGTCGCCATGCAAAGCGGTGTAGCCGCCAACCCTAGGGCCGCCGCCCGACCAGCCGACCAGATTGACCTTGCTCGCGCCGGTTTGCTTGCGAACGAACTCGACCGCGGCGTCAACATCCGCCCAATCGGATTCGGTAGTGGTCAGGGACGTTGTGAACGTCGCCGGACAGGGTTTTTGGCCGATCATCGCTTGGTGTTCGGGGCCGAGGTTGCATTTGTCATCCATGTTCGGGCGCGATGACTTGCCGTAGCCGGTCATGTCGACCGAATAAACGTCAAAGCCCTCGGAGGCGAGGTAGGCCATCCAGGAATAGTCCTGGTAGGGCAGATCAAAATCGGGAACCGAGGGATAGGTTCCGCCGTGGACGAACAGCACGGCTTTGCCGTCGGCCGTGGTTTGGCGGCCGGCCTTGAGAACCGTGTCCTTGATGCGCTCACGGACAAAAAGCTTGATCGGCACGCCCTTCAACGTCGGCGACGCCGAAACCGAATCCACGTAGTGATCAAAACTGAGGATGTCGGCGAAGGGTTTCTTGGCCTGGGCCTGGGCTTGGCCGGGCGCAACGGCCCACGCGGCAAACACTCCCAGTGCGGTACTCATAAGGAAGTAGCGAGCGGTGCGGCGAAGCATGTGACGTCCTCCCCTTGTTGTATTAGCCCGTGTTGTAGTGTCGGTTAGGCCCCGTACTGGACGGTCGCAACCCACGCGCTGACCGGCCTCTAACGCTTAACTCTAGGGCCCGTTACCCAGGGGGTCAATTCGACACCGCGTAACAGAAAGCTACCGGCTCTCGGCGAATTTGCCCAAGAAATATACAGCCTGACCCCTTCTTGGGCAGGCCTATCCCATTCTCGGGCCTATAATTTCCGGGAAGCCCTAGAGCATGATCCGGCAAAGTGGGTACTGGTTCTCCGCAAATAATGCGGCCAGATCAAGAATCTAGGCCGTAATCCCGATTCAAGTTGCTCGGACGGCGGTCTAGTCCGGGGCCACCCTGCATTTTTCGGCCGTTGGCACGGCTTTTGAAGTGTGGAGGAGGCCAAGGATGGACGCCCTACCGGCTTCCATGCCCCGGCCCACGGGAGAGGCGCGATTAGGCATGAAAAAAATTGAAGCGATCATAAAGCCCTTTAAGCTCGACGAGGTGAAAGAGGCTTTGCATGAAGTTGGTTTGCAAGGCATTACGGTCACCGAAGCCAAGGGTTTTGGGCGGCAGAAAGGCCATACGGAACTCTACCGGGGAGCCGAGTACGTCGTCGATTTTCTCCCCAAAGTGAAAATTGAAATTGTCATGGAAGACAATATGCTCGACCGTGCGATTGAAGCCATTCAGAAGGCGGCCCACACCGGGCGGATCGGCGACGGCAAGATCTTCGTTTACAGCATCGAGGACGCGATCCGCATCAGAACGGGAGAACGCGGCACCGACGCCATATAGCTAACGTTGAGTTTCACCGGCCCCGCGACCGCCGGTCCCCGGAGCATTTAACAACCGCCAGAGCACTTAACAACCGAAGGCCGCGATAACCGTTAACGGCAGAAATAGGCCAGAAAGAGGAACCGAGACACCATGTCCGACGTCAAAAAAGTTCAAGAAATGATGAAAGAAAAGGAAGTCAAATACGTTGATTTCCGATTCACCAATCCCGCAGGCAAGTGGCAACACACCGCCCAGTGGATCGATACCGTCGATGAAGACATGCTGACGGATGGCATCATGTTCGATGGCTCGTCGATCGCGGGCTGGAAAGACATTTCCGAGTCCGACATGCAGTTGAAGCCGGATTTGTCCACCGCGGTCATGGATCCGTTCACCGCCCAACCGACCATGGTACTGTTCTGTGACACCATTGAGCCCGCCACCGGCCAGCCCTACAACCGCTGCCCGCGGGGCATCGCCAAGAAGGCGCTGGCTTACATGGAATCCGCCGGCGTGGGTGATACCGCCTACTTTGGCCCGGAAGCCGAATTCTTCGTGTTCGATGACGTGCGGTACTCAACCGCGCCGAACAACATGTTCTTCTCGATCGATAGCGAAGAGATGCCGGTCAACGATGGCCGCAAGTACGATGAAGGCAACCCCGGCCACCGTCCGCGCCCCAAGGGCGGCTACTTCCCGGTTGCCCCGGTCGACCAATCCCAGGACCTGCGCGGCGAAATGGTCTCGGTGCTCGCCGACATGGGCGTCGCCATGGAAAAGCATCACCATGAAGTCGCACCCGCGCAGCACGAATTGGGCGTAAAGTTCGACACGCTGGTGAAAACCGCCGACAACATGCAGCTCTACAAGTACGTCGTGCACATGGTCGCGCACTCTTACGGCAAGACCGCGACCTTCATGCCGAAGCCGATGTTCGCCGACAACGGCTCGGGCATGCACGTCCACCAGTCGATCTGGAAAAAGGGCAAGCCGCTGTTCGCAGGCTCGGGCTACGCCGATCTTTCGGAAACCGCGCTCTACTACATCGGCGGCATCATCAAGCACGCCAAGGCGCTGAACGCTTTCACCAACCCGCTGACTAACAGCTACAAGCGCTTGGTGCCGGGTTACGAGGCGCCGGTGTTGCTGGCCTATTCCTCACGCAACCGCTCGGCCTCATGCCGCATTCCCTTCGTCGCGAGCCCCAACGGCAAGCGCGTAGAAGTGCGCTTCCCCGATCCGGGCGCCAACCCCTACCTCGCCTACGCGGCCATGCTTATGGCGGGCCTCGACGGCATCAAGAACAAGATCCACCCCGGCGATCCCATGGATAAGAACCTCTATGAACTGCCGCCGGAAGAACTTGCCGCCGTGCCGACGGTTTGCAGTTCCTTGCGCGAGGCGCTTGAGAACCTCGAAGCCGACAACGCCTTCCTCAAGGCCGGCGACGTGTTCAACGCCGATTTCATCCAGTCCTGGATCGATCTGAAGATGCCGGAAGTGAAACGCCTCGAAACCACGCCGCATCCGATCGAGTTTGAAATGTATTACAGCGTCTAATAGCTGCCGTTACAGCGAACGACGACGTGAAGCGCCCCGCCGGGTCAACCGGCGGGGCTTTTTTTGGCGCGCAGGCCTATCGCTTGTGCACGATAAACGAGCGCGCGCCCGAGCCATAGGTTCTGAAGAGTTCAACATCAAATTGAGGGTTTTCCTTCAGCCAGGCGCGCAAGGCGGCGCGTTCACCGAAGGCGTTATTGGCGTGGTGCAAGTCGTACTCGTCGAACAATAACAGCGAACCCTGGCGCAAATAAGGCGTGACAAAATCAAGGGCGAGCTTCGCCGGTGCCTCCACGTCGCAGTCGATATGAACTAAACCGGCGACCAGCGGTTCCAGCAGCTGCCGCGTCTTCGCGGCGTTGACGCCCAAGGTATCGGCGTACGGCCCATTGACAACCAGCACCCGATCTTCCGGAATCTCGGCGAGGAAGTTGGCGAACCTAAAGCTGATTTCGCTGGTTGCGTAGGCGCCGTCGAAGAAGCCCTCGCCCGCTTTTTTACCGATAATCCCGGCAAAGGAATCGAAGGCGATGAACCGCCGGTCTTTTGCATATTGCCGACTATTGAAGGCGTGGTAGGCGCACTGCAGGCTGCGGCCCTGAAACGTTCCAAATTCGAGCACGTCGCCGCCTTTTCCGCCCCGAATGTAGGAGGCCGCGACATCAAACATGCCGGGAATAGTGAGGTTCCCTGAGCTTGCAGCTTCCCTCTGAAACTGACGGCCATCCATGGGCGGCGGCCAGCCCATGATGACCACAACCGGAATGCCGCTCTCTTGATAGTTCGCGCACAAGCGCCCGATTTGAATCATCATGGCCGGACTGTCCGCGGCGATCAGCACCGCGTGGAATTGCGGTTCCACGGTCAAGGCGCATTTCCCCGACATGTCGCTGCCGGTAACGTCAATAATCTCGACGACGTCGTGAAATTTCAAATAAGCCACGTACTGAATCGAGTCTTTGAGCGCGTGGCCGCAGGCGACGATAAGTGTTTTGGCTTTTTTTCCCGCGCCAAGGCCGACAACGCGGCTGAGCATCTGTTGGATATAATTTAACGGTTCGACCAAGACTTCCCCCTCGTGGAGCGGATTTGAAATTCGCACACCAGGTAGCATCGGGACTGCGAGGCGAATGTCAAATTCAAAGCTCCACTTTGCGCCCGCGTCGGCTTAACGCTGGCGACTCAACCGTCTTTTCCGCCATACTGGGCCCCGGGACACTACCAGGGGAGTTTTTCATGCCCGACGGAAGCGTCGAACTGCAAGCCCTGGCGCGGCTGCGCTGGCGCGTGGCGATCGGGCTGAGTGCGCTTATGGTGCTGATCTACTTCGGGTTCATCCTGCTGATCGCCTTCAATAAACAAGCCATGGGATCGCTGATCGTACCGGGACTGTCGGTGGGCATCGTGCTGGGGGCGCTGGTGATCGTGCTGACCTGGGCCACGACGTGGTTCTACGTGCGCTGGGCCAATCGCTACGTCGACGGCGAGGTCGAACGCCAGAACCGGGCCAGGCCATGACCGCCGCACCCGAGACGGCGATCGGCCAGCCCAACCTCGTCGCCATCGCGTTTTTCGTCATCTTCATTGCCCTGACCATGGCGATCACCTACTGGGCGGCGCGCAAGACCAAGACCACGGAGGAATTTTTCGCCGCCGGCAGGTCGATCTCCGGGCGCCAGAACGGCTTCGCGCTGGCCGGCGATTACATGAGCGCGGCGAGCTTTCTGGGCATCGCCGGGCTGGTATCGCTGTCGGGATTCGACGGCCTGATCTATTCCACCGGCTGGCTCGTGGGCTGGCCAGTAGTACTGGTCTTGATCGCCGAGCCCTTGCGGAATCTGGGCAAATACACTTTTGCCGACGTCGTGGCCTTCAGGCTGAGGCAGACTCCGGTGCGCGTGGCCGCGGCCATCGGAACCCTGGCCGTGGTCGCCTTCTATCTCATCGCCCAGATGGTCGGAGCGGGAAACCTGATCAGGCTCATGTTCGGTCTTTCCTACGAGACCGCGGTGGTGAGCGTGGGCATCGTCATGATGGCCTATGTCCTGTTCGGCGGAATGATCGCCACGACC
>CAMDRB010000169.1 GCA_945906455.1 Caenispirillum bisanense | reverse complement strand
CGCAAGCCGCGCCATCGCACGTTCGCGTAAATCCATCGAATAGGGTTTCGGCATGACTGCTGGCCTCCTATCCAGCAGTCAGTTTGAATCACAGATCAGCCCAAACGGGAATCCCCCGATTCAAAGAAATCGCAAGCCGCTCTAGTGTTCTGACTCTGACATATGCATCCACACCCTCTACGTCATTGCCGGGTTCGTCCCACGGCTGTCCAGTTAGGCGCGTGCCGTGAACCCACACTACCGTCGTCCTGGGATTTATTCCCAGGGCCCAGGGTTGCGAGGCTGGACTTATGCGGCAAAACCGGGGCGTGGCGCATCGCTTGGCGCGTCACTGCTCTGGGTCCTGGGAATAAATCCCAGGACGACAGCAGAGCAAAGCCCGCCACAGCCCGATTTCCTGTCCCAGGCCGTAGGCATGTCTCATAAGCCCCCGCGCTGTCTTATGTGATCGGACATCGCCGCGCGCTTAACCGGACAGCCATGGGTCAAGCCCGGGTATGACACCGAGAGTGAGACTCAGATGTTGGTGACACAACACTGGGGGGATCGCCCCCAAAACGGACTCAGGCGGGCAGCGGCGGCATCGGCAAGCCTGGGGTAGCGAAGGATATTTCGGTGATGCCCTTGATGCTGCGGTTGCCGTAGCGGAACGGAATGACCAGGCGGAGCGGCGCTCCGTGCGCCGGCGGAAGCGGCTGATTGTTCATCATCCACGCCAGCATGACCTGGGGATGGCGCAAGGTCGTCATCGGTTCGTCGACATAGTGGCGGTCGGAGGCGACTAAGCGGCCGTAGTGCGTGCCCGGGACCAATCCCAACATGTCGGCAAAATCGCTGAACTTGACGCCGGTCCACTTGACGATGCCGTGGGGTTCAGCGGCACCACACTGCATGAGAAACGTGTGGGATACGCGCGGCAGTTTCTCCAAATCCGCGAAGCGAAGCGTGCCTGTGAGTTTGCCGAGCCCCCGGGTATCAATCTTGATCGCCATCTTGCGGTAGTCGAATTCGATGGCGGGCGGCTGGCGATTCTCGGTGCGCCACATGAGCCGACCGACGATGGGGCCAGCGGCGCTTTCGGGGTGCTCGGGGGCGGAGCCATCGGCGTTAAGCGGAAGCGCCACCGGGAAACCAGGTCGCATGGGTTTCTCGACCAAGCTGTCCGGCCAAGCCTCCGCCGGTTTGTCTTGAGCCTCGGCGTTACCGCGCACCGCGGCCGCCAAGGAAAGTCCCGCCAAGGTCGAGCCTGAAATGGCAAGCGCATCGCGCCGTGAAATAGTCATCCGCGCACCTCTGGTTTGGAGTTAAGCCAGCATCGCCGAGAGCACGCAGAATAAACCCCTTGGGCGGCCATGAGCAATGCCGATGGGGGCAAATTCTCGGGTGGCGGGGGCGGCCGGGAGCGGGGGCGGTCCTGCTTAGGGCCAGTAGCCCGCGCGTTCGAAATAGGCGACGAGATCGTCGATCTGCGAAAGGCTTAGGGGCTTGGGCGGCATGGGGTAATGCGGTTCGGTGACATACCGGCGGAACTGATTGCGGCTCAGCTTATGCCCTTGAATGATGTCGCGAAAGCCGGGCGGTCCGCCAGCGGGCTGCGGCATCGTGTCGCTGACGTGGCAGGTCCGGCACTGGCTTTCCACCAGTTCCGCGCCGTCGTCGGCGTTGCCCGCAGCCAGCGTCGGCGAGGCATAACAAATGAGGGCTATCGCTGCCATGGATGCTGCCGGCTTCATGTCGCCACTCCTTCTGATCTGGTCGGCCTCTAGCCAATCTAGCTGGCCCAGGCCGAGTAAGAATTGAGCCACATCAATTATTGGATGAGCGGATTCACGCCAGCGGCGGGACTTGCCCGGGTCGCCCGCATCCCCCACTATTTAAATGCGTTTCGCCCATGCCGGTCGCGGTCTAGGACATCTTCATGATCTCTACGCAACGGGAAGGTCTCGATCCGAGGCAGGGCCATGACGCCGCCCCCCAGGTTCGCGCAAAGCTGATGGAAGGCGTCACCTTGCAACAGGCCGGGCGATTGGCCGAAGCCGAGCGGAAGTATCGCGACGTGCTGGCAGCGGTCCCGGCGCAATTCGACGCATTGCACCTTTTGGGCGTTCTTGCCGCGCAGGCGGGGCGCTTCGAGGAGGCCGTCGATCTCATCGGCCGCGCCATCGCCATCGATGCCAAGAATGCCGCGGCCCACTACAACCTTGGCTACGCCTTGGAGGACTTGCGGCGGTATGACGCGGCGATTGCGAGCTACGACCGCGCGATCGCGCTCCGGCCGGATTACGCGCTCGCCACCAACAACCGTGGTACGGCGTTGGCTGCCTTACGACGGTATCAAGAGGCGGTCACAAGCTTCGACCGGGCACTCCGGCTGAACCCGGCCTACGCCGAGGCCCACTACAATCGCGGCGTCGCGCTCGATGAACTGTTGCAGCACGCGGCCGCCCTTGAATGTTTCGACAAAGCCCTCGCGATCAATCCCGATTACGAATTTCTCCGGGGCATGCGGCTCTATAGCAAGATGCGCATGTGCGACTGGCGGGATGCGGAGCTGGAAATTGCTGCGCTGGCGGAAAGCATCAACGCCGGCGCAAAAGCCTCGCCACCGTGGCCGGCTTTAGGGCTCACGGGGTCTTTGCCCCTGCAGCGCCGGGCAGCCGAGATCTGGATGAGCGATAAACACCCGCAGGGCGAGCACCCCGGAATTCCCGCTCGCCCGCGTCGCGGTAAAATTCGCGTCGGCTATTTTTCGGCGGATTTTCGCGACCATCCGGTTTCCACCCTGACGGCTGCGTTATATGAACAACACGATCGCGAAAAATTCGAGGTTATGGCGTTTTCTTTTGGCCCCGATTCAAGAGACGAGATGCGCAAACGCCTGGAGACCGCCTTCGACGAATTCCACACCGTCGGCGCGAAGACCGACCCGGAGATCGCTGCCCTCGCGCGACATATGGAGCTCGACATCGCCGTGGATCTCACGGGCCTTACCACCGGTGCGCGCCCGGGAATATTTGCCAACAGAGCTGCGCCGCTGCAGGTCAACTATCTCGGTTATCCCGGCACCATGGGCGCCGCCTTCATCGATTATATCATCGCCGATGAAACGCTGATCCCGGCGGCGAGCCGGCGGCACTATGCCGAGAAGATCGCCTACCTGCCGTGCTTTCAGGCCAACGACACAAGGGCGAAGATTTCGGAGACCGCGCCGCGGCGCGGACCGGCGGAGCTGCCGGAATCGGGGTTCGTTTTCTGTTGCTTCAATGGCGCCTACAAGATCGCACCCCCGGTCTTCGATCGATGGATGCGAATCCTGAAGGCGGTCGACGGCAGCGTGCTCTGGCTTTCGGAAAAGAACGACACGGCGGTGAGTAACCTGAGGCGCGAAGCGGTGCTGAGGGGCGTCAAGCCGGACCGGCTGGTCTTCGCCAAGCGTGTAGCCTCGCGCGCCGACCACCTGGCGCGCCACGGCCTGGCGGATTTGTTCCTGGATACGCTGCCTTACAACGCCCACACCACCGCCAGCGACGCGCTTTGGGCCGGAGTGCCGGTTCTGACCTGCGCCGGCGAGTCCTTCGCCGGCCGGGTGGCCGCGAGCCTGCTTCTGACCATCGGCCTGCCCGAGCTGATTGCCGCAACGCCCAATGACTATGAGGCTTTGGCGGTTGCCTTGGCTCAAAACCCGGCGCGGCTCGGCGGCATTCGGGAAAAGTTGGCGCGCAACCGCCTGACGACGCCGCTCTACGACGCGCGGCGCTTCGCGCGGAGCATCGAGGCTGCTTATGAGCGCATGGTTGAGCGCCACGAGGCCGGTCTACCGCCTGAACACATTTTTATCGATGCGTGAACTACTTCGATGCCAGAGGGCTAGAACCGGCCGCGCAGACTGACGATAAAACGCCGATCCCGAATCTCGACATAACGTTCGGTACGCGAGATCGCGCCGTCGATGATATCGCGGGTATAGAGAATTCGGGATTGGTATTCACGATTGTGGTTCGGCATCAGGCCGTAGGCGTCGACGCGCCCGGTCAGCCCCGCCCACAACTTCTTTTCGACAAAAGCTTCGAGCTTCGACCCGCGCTCGAACACGCGTAAGACGCGGGCATCGGAAAACGTTTGCTGACCTTCGGTGGCGGTAAACTTGGCGCCGTAGGACATACCCCACGCCGTAACATCGTGCCGTAGGCTAAAATCGACTTCATCATCCCAGTAAGCCGTCAGGCTGCGGTGCCTGCCGGTGAACGGGTCGGTGGCCCGCGAACGCTGGCGCAAATAGCGCGCGTCAATCCCGACGTCGGGTAGGCCGAGCCACGCCAGACGTATGCCGGCCTTGACCTCGGCGCCAATCACACGGGCGTTGCCGATATTCCCGGTCGCGGAAACAAGTTCACCGGAGACCTCCCGGCGAATGATGAACTTATCGATATGGTCGCTGATGTCCTTGTAAAAGGCGCGGCCTTCAAGAAGGCCTTGGCGGTTCGGCATGCGGTGCTGATAGGCGAGCTCAAAGGTCAGGGCCTTTTCCGGCTTCAGATCGGGGTTTCCGGCATCGATTTCGTTGTCGATGACGTCAAACGACGGCACGAAGTTGGAAAACTGCAGTTGGCTGACGGTGCGCTCGGCCTTGAGCCGCACCTGGTCGGCCTCGGTCAAATCGTAGCGCATGTCGGCGCGCGGCTTGAGGAACTTGTAATTCGCCGTCGGACTGAAGGGATAGTTATTGGTGATCTTGGAGAACTCGAAATTCAGGGAGCTCTCGAGCGTAAGATCGTTGGTGACCGTCCAGTTGTGGTTGGCGAAGGCTTCGCCCCGCAGCTCCTGGACCTTGGCGCGCGCCGTGGGAATGGTGATTTCCTCGACCCGGCCGTTGCGGTCGAGATCGAAGAACGGGCGGAAATTCTGCGACAGCGTATTGCGTGCACCTTCCCCGCCCAATTCCAAGGTCTGCCCGGCCGTCACCGGCCAGCTGTAGGAACTGCGTAAGATCGCTTCGGTATTGAGCTGGGTGGTGAGATTGCGGTTGATCTCGGAGACCGTCGCGCCCACGGCCTGGTTGCGGAACTCGTCGATGGGATTGTAGAGCGAGCTGTAGATCAACAGCGTATTGAGCGATCCGTTGCCGATGGCGCGAACATAATCGCCGCCCACCTCCCAGCGCATGACCCAGCCGCTGTGCCGTTCGTGGAAGTCGGTCGCCGACAGCACCGGCGCGCCGGCGGCGTTGAAGCGCGTGATGGCCGTGGTGTCGATCTCATTGACGTCGCGCGGCTCGAACAAGCCGTTGAGCCGGAGACGGTCGCCGTTATCGACATTGTAGGCGAGATTGGCGGTGAGGATGAACTTGTTGTGCTGACGCCGGAAGCTCTGGTCGCGATCCTCCTGCACGGCGCCGTTGGGAAAGAAATAGAACTCCTCGCGGGTCCGTGTGCTCCAGTCGCCGCCTTGGAATCCCCGGGGCACCCAAAGGTTGCGCTCGAGGCCGACGATGTAGTCGAGACTACCCAGGCTATTGCTATAGTTGACCAGACCGTCGACGTTAAATTTACCGTGATCGTTGAAACGCGCGTCGAGCTGCCAGGAACCGGCGCCGGTACCCACGCCCTCCTTGAGCACGATGTTGACGATCAGCCCTTCGCTCTGCACGTCGATTTCGGCTTCCGTGCCCCGGATCAACTCTACCCGCTCGATGTTGGCGACCTGCAGGCGGCGCAAGGTTGACTGGATCTGATTTTTTCCAGCCATACGCTTGCCGTTGATCAGCACCTGTTCGCCGCGCGAGCCGAAGCCGCGTTCATGGTTCTGCGGGGAAGCTGAATCGAGGACCGAGGCGGCGCCGGGAATACGCCGCAAAATCTCCTCGG